>NZ_CP034570.1:308942-617884 GCF_003970695.1 Maribacter sp. MJ134 | reverse complement strand
TAATAGGGCGGGAATTACCGATAACAACTATACCATAGTCTTAGATGAAAATGAATCATTCGTCTTTGAAACCTATATTGGGACTTCACCAACCCTTGCCCATGAAAGAGGTTGGATAGGAGCTTCCATAGACTCCGATAAAGATATTGTAATTAGTAACGGTTCTCTTAATTACGGCCGTCAAGCCGGCAGTGGTAATCGAGATGCCGGTATTGACCAACCTGTCCCGGAAAATAGACTGGGAAAAGAATACGTTTTTATCAGAGGAAACGGAAATGCTAACGGTTGGACGGAGTTTCCATTAATCATAGCAACAGAAAATAACACCCAAATTTTTGTGAACGGGTCTCCTACCGCTATTGCCACTATTAACGAAGGTGATTTCTTTGAGATTCCAAGTAGTAATTATTCAGCGAACAGTGTAGGTTCTAATATGTACGTTGAAACATCAAAGGATGTATATGCTTATCAGTGTATGGGTGGTTCAACTGCTGCATATACACAAGGACTAAATTTTGTGGCTCCGGTAAGTTGTCTTTTACCGGACACCATGGATAATATACCAAACATTACTGATGCTGCCGGCATTACCATATCGGGCGGGGTTACTATTATAGCCGCTACAACAACGCCGGATAACAATATCAATGTTACTGATGGAAATGGCGCAGTTACCTTACCGCCCTCCTCAACTGTTACGGGCACATCTGATTGGAAAACATTTTACGTACCCAGTTTAACCGGCAATGTCAGTGTACAATCTACCGGACCGGTTGCGGTAGGTTTTTTTGGTTTCAATGGGGCAAGAGGTGTTGCTGGCTATTATTCCGGATTTGATACCGTTCCTAGTATTGATTTAGAAATTACGGGCGCTAGTTGTTTACCCGGTGCCGTTTTGGAAATCGCCAGCGGAGAAACCTTTGATGCTTATCAATGGTTCGGTGATGGTGTCTTAATACCAGGAGCTACCACCTCCTCATTCGCGGCAAGCGTTGCTGGAGACTATTTCTTGAGGGTTACTCGAGGGCCTTGTACCTATGATTCAAACTCTATTTCCGTTTATTATTGTAACCCCGACATAGAACTTATTAAAACAGCCGATAAAGCCATAATCCAAGAGGGAGAAACCATCACATTCACTATTGAGGCCCAAAACTTTGGAATAGACCCGGCCACCAATCTAGTGATTTCTGATGTGCTGCCCACTGGCTTATCATTAGTTTCGGCCACACCTAGCGTAGGAAGCTGGTCTTCACCAAACTGGTCCGTTGGCACCTTAACGAGCGGTTCTTTAGAATCCATCGATATCGTCGCAGTAGCAGATTTCAACAATCAAACCCTGCCCTCACAATATTTGTTGAATACTGCCATCAATAATCAAGACCAGACGGACAATAATATCACTAGCGATTCCCCGTCCGTTGCTATTACTATTTTAAACGATTTTGATAATGACGGTATAGTAGATATTACAGATTTAGATGACGATAATGATGGGATTCTGGATAGCGTCGAATGTCCCAATGGAGATACCGTACTATGGGTTACCGACGGAACAGCTAGCCTTGAAGAGCAAAATACAATTGACAAATTAATTGTCCTAGGATTTAGCGTTACCGTAGTTGACGATGCCGTAGGTGGCAACGCCGATAACTATGGAGCTACCTTTATCTACGAAGATGCACTAAGCGGAACAGCTCTGGCAAATGTTTCTAACTTAACCACCACTACAAAAGGTATAATTACCAGTGAACCTGCCTTACATGATGATATTTTAGGTGCAGCGGTCGGTGGCAACAGTAGTTCAACCGCAGTGAACATACTTGACAATACCCATCCGATAACCGATGGGCTGTCTCTTGGAAATTATGATATTGGAGATGCTCATTACCATGGTAACGGACTGACCACTGGAACCGTTTTAGCAAGGGATCCTAACAACAATGAAGCATCTATTGTAGTTTGGAAAGAAAACGATGCAATGGAAGTAGGAACCGCACCTGGAAAAAGAGCCATTGTTCCATTTGCCAACGGTAATGGCGGCTTCAATTCGGCAGGAGAAAACCTATTAGTGAAAGCTATTATTTGGACAGCTGCAATCGATACAGATAACGATGGGCTTCCGGATAGTCTAGATTTAGATAGTGATAATGATGGTTGCAGCGATGCTATTGAGGCCTATAATGATGTTAATGCCGACGGGGGTGATGGTGGAGCATACGGCACTGGAACGCCGCCCGTTACCAATGGAGACGGAACCGTTACTGCTGCATCCTATACAACACCTAATGATTCCGATATTAATACAGTATATGATTTTCAAGAAGCTGGTGCCGTCCCAATAATAAATACAGAACCTACCGACCAAAGAGTATATATAGGCAATGATGGCACCTTTACTTTATCCGATTCCGATACAGACCAGTACCAATGGGAAGTAAGTACTGATGGTGGTAGTAATTTTAATACCATTAGTGATGGAGCGGAATACACCGGAACACAAACCAACACCCTTACACTTCTTACTCCAGATTTGAATAAGAACGGATTTATTTACCGTGCTGTACTTCTAAACAACACCTTCATCTGCGGCCAGACCGTATCCAATGAAGTCACATTGACCATAAAACCTAAAACCGTTATTACCAATAGAAGGATAACAGTTCGTGTAAAGAAAAGTTGATACCGTATCGCACGGAGAATTCTATTCAACCTGTCTCCATACCTCTTGTAAGATTAAAAGTGAATTGCTTGTGTGATTCTCTTTCTCACTTAGTAAGAATGACAGGATTTAAATAATCCTATTATATCGCATTAGATGCAAATTAGAGCCCTGCTTTAGAATTATCGAGAAATAACAAAGAAATGTGGTTATAGGATTTTGATAATCCTTTTACATTGCAATTGTTGCAAATTAAAGCAAAAATCCACTTTAGAAAATTTGAATAAAGAATTTACATAATCCCAATAAACCCTCGTTGCAAATAAAGCTTTGCTTTATTTAAAAATAAAAGCCTCAGTTTTCTTAAGAAAGTGAACAAGGAATTTAATAACAATAAAGGATTTTGATAATCCTATTACGTCGCATTTGTTGCAAATTAAAGCGTTGCTTTAATTAAAAGTTAAAGCAAAAATCCGCTTTAGAAAGTGAACTTTCTACGCGGATCTATTACTTTAACTTGTCGGGATGACAGGATTTGAACCTGCGACCACTCGACCCCCAGCCGAGTGCGCTACCGGACTGCGCTACATCCCGAAATAATCTTATTAGTGTAAATAAAACAATAAACCTATAGTTTCTCAAAATAACTCAAAATTAACCGTAGTGCAGTTTATCCTGAGCGTAGTCGAAGGGCTACATCCCCTAAATTTCGAATGCAAAAATAAACAAGTTATTCGGTTTCCAAACTATTCATCCATTCTATTAGATTAAAAGGCCATTTTTTTAGGACAGTATCTCCTTGCGCCAAACCAAAACCATGACCTCCTTTTTCAAATAAGTATAACCTGCAACCAGCCTTAGACTTTAAATTATGCATCGTATGAAAATACTCGCTATTCTCTACCGGCACCACCGTGTCATCCATCGCGTGTATTACATAAGTTGGAGGAGTGTTTTCGGTAATTTGATTTTCAATCGAATATTGCAAGATCAAATCTTGTGCTGCATTTTTTCCCAATAAATTATCTCTCGACCCTTTATGAGTTTTTTCGCGCATTGTAATAACAGGATACAGCAAGGCCATAAAATCTGGCCTTGCACTGATTTTATCAATTTCATCGACGGGCGAGTACATGGTATGACGATATTTAGTGCCCAAAGTGGATGCTAAATGGCCTCCGGCGGAAAAACCGATTATCCCGATTTGTTCTGGGTCTATATTCCACTCACCTGCCCTGCTTCTTACAATTCTTATAGCTCTTTGTGCATCTATCAAGGGAACTTTGTGCTTATCTATCTGCATAGCATCAGAGGGCAACCGATATTTGACCACTATGCCCGCTATACCTCTTTCATTCAAAAATTTAGCAACATCGGTTCCTTCTTTATCATAGGCCAGTATTTTGTACCCTCCGCCAGGAAAAATTAATAACGCTTGGCCAGTGGCAATCGACTTATCCGGTAAAAAGACTTCAATAGTAGGTTTATGAACCTTGCTAATCCTTAATATGTCAGTAAATTCATGAACTTCTTCTATGTTGCTTTCTATTTGATTTGGTATTTTCCCTTCTGGCCACAAATCAATTATTCTTTCTTGGGTAGTACAACTAACTATATTAATAATGATTAACAGACCCAATAATCCTCGTACTGAACTATAAGCCATCACAATCCCATTTAAAGTTTGCTATGGGGTCCTTTGACGCTCCTTGTAAATTATAATGCCACCATTCTGTTCTCGTAGACCAGAAACCGTGTTTCTCCATGGTCTCCTTGAGCAGCTTTCTATTGTCTAATACCTCCTGCGGTAAGTCCATATTATCATGATATGCCCTTTTACCAAAAAAATCAAAGTCAGTTCCCATATCCAGCTCCTCACCCGATAAAGTGACCAAAGTAATATCCACGGCACCACCTTTGTTATGTATTGATCCTTTAACAGGATTTGCCACGTACTGAGGATTTGGAACAATTTTCCACATTTTATACTGCACATCGTTAGGGCGATAGCAATCAAAGAATTTAATCTTAACCCCTTTACTTCTAAATTCTTCATTTACCGCTAATAATGCCTTTACGGTTTTGACCCGCGTATAACATTCCGCACAGTCATAAACCTGAGCCTTTAAAAAATTGTTGTCCGTAGCATAACGCATATCATAGGCAAAACCATCACTAAAGTCTGCTAACCTAACAAAGGTAGAATCTGCTAAACCGTCTAACGACCTAAAGCTTTTTTCCTGTATTTCTTCTTTTTCGGGAACAGTATCCAGGATCTCCATCGATTTAACATCAACTGTATTGCCCTGCTTGTTCGGAATCTTTTCTTTACAAGAAAGTATCATGAATCCGAACACTACTAGAAATGATAAATATTTCATAAACTAATATTTCTACCTTTTAATACGATATTAAAAGTAAGACAATTTGACTTTAATTGTACCGTAAAATAGCAACCATAAACCGCTCTAAACCCGTCCGATAGTTTTAATATATTTAAATACTTATCTTAAACTTTCTAAAAGTAAAACGGCATTACATGCAAAGAACTTTAAATTTCCTGCTTTTGAGCCTCCTTTTATTTTCTTGTAAGGAGGAAGCCAACGTAACGAATTCTACAGCTCAGAAGACAACCACAAAACCAAACGTCATTCTAATTATGACCGATGATCAAGGCTGGGGGGATTTGAGCCTTAACGGAAATCCAAACCTAAGTACTCCTAATATTGATGCCATAGCGGAACATGGTGTTTCTTTCGAAAATTTTTACGTGCAACCTGTATGTTCCCCTACCAGGGCAGAATTATTGACGGGTCGTCATTACACTAGACTAGGTGTTTACGATACTTCCGCCGGAGGTGAACGCCTTAATTTAGGTGAAACTACAATAGCGGACATTCTAAAAAAAGAAGGGTACCGCACCGCTGCTTACGGGAAATGGCATAGTGGAATGCAACCACCGTACCATCCTAATGCCAGAGGCTTTGATGATTTTTATGGATTCGCTTCAGGACACTGGGGCAACTATTTTAGCCCAATGTTAGAGCACAATGGTAAAATAGTAAAAGGAAATGGTTTTTTAGTAGATGACCTTACCGATAAAGGACTAAGTTTCATTACCAAAAATCGTGAAACGCCTTTCTTCCTTTACCTACCATTTAACACACCACATAGTCCTATGCAAGTACCTGACGGCTATTGGAATCGTTTTAAGGACCGTTTGCTGAAAAGAAATTATCAAGGAAGCGGAAAGGAAGAACTAAACTTTACCAGAGCTGCCTTGGCCATGGTAGAAAATATTGATGTCAACGTGGGGCGTATTCAATCCAAACTAAAAGAATTGAATCTAGAGGAAAATACCATCATCATCTTTATGTCGGATAACGGGCCCAACAGCTGGCGCTGGAATGGCGGCATGCGCGGTAGAAAAGGATCTCCTGATGAAGGGGGTGTACGCACTCCGTTTTTTATGCAATGGAAAAATACCTTACCTGCAGGGAAAACTATTAAAGAAATCGCAAGTGCAATTGATATAGTACCAACACTTACGGCGTTAACAAATTCCGAGGGTAAAACTAGTAGAGCTCTAGACGGGAAAGACCTCTCCCCTCTTCTTTTTGACACACCGGAAGAATGGAACTCTAGATTTGTATATAACAGCTGGGGAAACAATACCTCGGTACGTTCGCAGAAATATCGATTAGATCAAGAAAACCGTTTGTACGATATCGAAAATGATAGGGCACAACAAATAGATCTTTCAGCACAACTTCCACAAATAAGGGATTCATTACTCAAAGCCAAAACAAAATGGTTGAAAGAGACCTTGCCCATTTCAAGAGCCGAAGATGACCGCCCTTTCACATTAGGACATCCAGATTTTGAATACACGCAACTACCCGCCCGCGACGGTGTTGCCCACGGTAATATACTACGCAGCAATCATTATCCAAATGACACCTTTTTTACTAATTGGATCAGCCAAAAGGATTCCATAACTTGGGAAATAGAAGTACTTGACGATGGAAAATTCGAGGTAGACCTTTACTATACCCTGGCCGATGGAAATGAAGGAGTAGCCGTTGAATTAATAAATGGACAAAGTACCTTGGTGACCCGTATTACAGCGTCTCACGACCCACCACTTAGAGGGATGGAAAACGATCGCTTTATCCGAGGAGAATCTTATGTGAAAAACTTTAAAAGAAAACGACTGGGGGAAATTTTCCTCAAAAAAGAAATTGGAGTAGTGACCTTGAAAGCACCTACTATCCCTGGTTCTTCAGCTATGGACGTGAGACTACTGAATTTTAAAAGGCTTAAATAACAACTTGGATTTACGTATCTTCAACCTAAAAAAGGTATGAAATATATTTGTCTACTTGCCACGATTATCGTTTTTTCTTGTTCTGGAAATGAGGATACATCAATAACCATAATCCCGGAAAATCCCGAACCAGAGGCTCAAAACCCACCTGAAGAAGAAGTGATTAAAGAACTTCCGGAAGTTTTAGATGCGGGCTTCGATTTGACCGCTGAAGATGTGGTAGGCTGGGAACTGGTTTGGGAAGACAACTTTAATGAAGGTTTATTAGAATGGAATATTTGGGAAGGTGGTGCCTTCAATCAAGAATTACAATTGTATCAAAAAGAAAATCTTTTTGTTGAAGACGGATACTTACTTATAGAACAATCGCGGGAACAGGCATCAGGATTCGTTAATCCTTTTGACCCCAGCCTTAAATCTTTTGATTTTACTAGTGGAAGAATAGAAACTAAAGATTTGTACAATCCCTCTTCCCAAGGAACACTGCGCATTGCCGCTAGAATTAAACTACCTGCTGGAGCAGGTCTGTGGCCGGCCTTTTGGAGTTACGGAGATCCATGGCCTACGCAAGGAGAAATAGATATTCTTGAATTCCGAGGAAACAGGACCAATGAGCATGTTACAAATTTCTTTTACGGTAATGAAGCCAACACCCCAATTACTGATTCATCCTTTACGACCTATACCCATGACGCTGGTACTGATCTTACCACTGAATTTCATGTTTATGAACTGGTCTGGTCTAGAAACAATCTTGTCATTTCTCTGGATGGAGTTGAAATCAAAAACTTTGACAATAGCACGTATATCTTTATTGATGATATGTTCAATAAAAATCAAAAAGTGGTATTGAATTTGGCCGTGGGCGGTGCTTTTTTCAACGGAATGAACTTGAACAGCGCTCAAATTCCTGATCAATCCTATCTTATTGTAGATTGGGTAAGAGTTTACAAGCAATAAAACGCCAAGTCATTATTCCTTTAGACTCTTAACGAAGGCTATGCTTTGGGGTACTTGAGCTACAACCCTTGAGGACTCATCTTCAATGAACATATACTCAATTCCTAGTTCTCTGGCTTTTCGGATTAAACCATCCATATCAATTTGTCCTTTTCCCAAAGTTACATTGGTATCATCGTCCGATAGTCCGCTATCGTCACCAACCAAACCTTGCTCCATATCCTTTAAATGCATTAGCTTAAACTTATCCGGATATTTGTTCAAAAGCACCATTGGGTTGGCACCCCCGTGCTGAACCCAATATACATCCATTTCAAATCCAAAATATTTCGCATTTTTGGCCATGTAGTCAAATAAAGAGCCCTCTTCATAATTTCGAAATTCGTAACCATGGGCATGATATACCAATGTAATGCCCTCTTCTTGTAACCGCTTACCTGCAGTATTAAAAACTGTAGTAGCTTCTTTAGCATTACCGAAATCGAACGTATTACCATCGTGATCTATCCAAGCGCACATCACGTACTTCACATCATAGTCCTTGGCATTCTTTATTACCTTTTCAACATCATTCTTTAAATCTTTATACGCTCCTTGTATGCTGCGCATTTTAAGATTCCTGTCCTTCAACATTGTCTTGAACTTGGCCAAGGGCACGCCGTAACTATCCCCACCCTCGATATTGGTAATACCCCAAGACTGGATAAGGTCTAATGTTCCGGGGACGTCCGTTTTAAACTGATTACGTAAACTGTATAATTGTAAGCCTATTTCTTGCCCGTATACCGTACTACAAGCAAATGAGAATACTAATATGACCACTAATTTTTTCATCAAAAATAAATTAAGAGATTACGTTCACTCTAAAAAATCAGGTAAGTAAATTACCTTTCTCGTCCCATTCTGCTATCACACCTCGTTTACTTTGGTCTACACATTTTGCAATCCATTCCGGGTCATAGGCCATACCATGTTTATCCAAAACTTCTTGTGGTACTCCGTCCCAAACATTGGGCATGTTACCTTTATAACCCAAATCAGCAATACCCACTTTTGAGGTATAGTAGCCTGTAACCGTAAGATTGCGCATTAAGGCGAAGAATTGAATTTCTAGAGGTTGATCATCAATGGGTACCTCAGTGTCATGCCAACAGATTTGATCACATATTTGCTTTTGCTGTTCTAACGACGCCGATTTGAACTCCGTTCCAAATTCCCTGTTGCTTTTATGGTCCAACCACATTAATCCGCCTAATAAAGTTGGTGCCATTTCAGGAATGTCCTTTGACATGAACTCTATTAATTCAGGAACCTCAGCCTCAATAGGGCCTCCATGGGGCTCTTTAGGTGGAAGAATAACAACACTTAGTGCTGCAATGGTTTCCATCTCATGTTCGTTGAAGGTCTGCTCTGCCTTAAGCTTCTCTATGCGCTCTAATTCCTTTGGTGTCCTACCGAAATACTTGGTGTCTTCCGAAGTGATTATTTCCTCATTTGGTGTCCTATCTTCTGTTTTACAGCCATGGAATGCTAGAGCGGAAGCTCCTGCACCAAGTATTAAGGTCTGTATACTTTTTCTTCTATCCATCATACCTTCTAGATATTTTGCTGTTTTAATTGTTCAATTATATAATCCGATGCCCTCCATGACAATGCCATGATGGTCCAGGTACAGTTCTTATCGGCCTGCGAAACAAATACTCCCGCATCTACAATAAATACGTTATCTACATCGTGTAATTGATTGAATTTATTCGTAACCGATGTCTTTGGATCATCCCCCATTCTGGTGGTTCCCACTTCATGTATAATTTCACCTGGTTTGTTCAGCCCATAATCTCTGTCTTTACCCGGCTTTTCACCTAAATAGATACCACCCATGTTATGGATTATCTCCTCGAAGGTATCTTGCATGTGCTTGGCCTGATTTCGTTCAAAATCCGACCATTGATAATTAAACTTCAGAACCGGTATACCATACTCATCTACCGTTGTGGGATCAATTTCACAGTAATTTTCTTTTCTGGCAATACCTTCTCCACGACCACCGAAGCCAATTACGGAACCATAGTATTTTTTCACATCTTCTCGAAGACTATCCCCGTAACCACCTACTTTCATTCCAAAATACTGATTCAGGTCACCTTGGTTCCACCCAAAACCATAATTGGGCTGGCTCATGCCTCCCCATATTTCTATGTGATAACCTCTTGGAAAATCTAGTTTTGAGTTGTCTCCCCACCATGGAGAGTATACGTGCATACCGCCTACCCCGTCTTCGTTATAAGAAACATCACGATTCATTAAACCCGGTATAACACCTGCGGCCCCAGCTCCTGTGGAATCATGTAAATACTTCCCTACTAGGTTACTACTATTACCCAATCCGTTAGGGTGTTGTTTACTTTTAGAGTTTAGAAGAATACGCGCAGAGCTACAGGCCGATGCAGCCAGTACTACGACTTTTCCTCTTAGCTCATATTCTTTTCTATCTTCTTTATTGATGTAGGACACTCCGGTAGCCTTACCTTCGTCATTGGTCAGAACTTCTCTCACCATGGAGTTTACGAAGATTTTAACCTTACCACCGCTCTTCTGTGCCGGAAAAATTAGACAGCTACCAGCAGAGAAATCTGCGTATACTTGACAAGACCTACCACATTGTCCGCAATAAAAACAGACTCCCCTATCGTTATTGATTTTCTTCGTCAACATGGACAATCTGCCAGGAATAACAGGAACATTGGCTTTTTTTGCACCTTCTATGTAATAAAGTTCATGCAATCTAGGCTTTGGAGGAGGAAGGAAAAATCCATCTGGATCATCTTCTAGTCCTTCATTGGTTCCAAAAACACCTATAAGTTTATCTACTTTATCATAATAGGGTTTCACATCATCATATCCTATTGGCCAATCGTCTCCGTGTCCGTCCCTAGTTTTACCTTTAAAATCTTTTGGTCCGAATCTTAAGGATATACGGCCCCAGTGATTGGTGCGCCCACCTAGCATTCGAGAACGCCACCATCTGAAAATTGTTCCTGGCGTATGGGTATAGGGTTCTCCTTCTACTTCCCAATCGCCGTAGGACATATCCCACTCGCCAAAAGCACGATCGGTCCCTGCACCCCTTCTGGGGGATTCATAGGGCCATTTTAGCTGTGTCATGGTTTTGGGGTCCGCTGGGTCAAAAAATGGGCCTGCTTCTACTACGGCAACATTTAAACCAGCATCGGCCAATTGTTTAGTGGCCATACCGCCGCCAGCACCAGAACCGACGATGATTACATCATAAATTTCTGAAGATTCTTTTATTTGCATGAATACTATTTTATTTCTTCTAATTTAATATTTAAAATATAACTACAGCTTATTTTTTATACCAACAACCAAAATTATATGGTTTAGGTGTATAAAACTCTAGGAGAATGACATCATTCGTATGTTGAAAACTCTTCAAATTCTTAATGAAAATTTGATGCAAATCATACCTTGTATCAATTTGAAAGGTGTATCGAAGTGATGGGAAAAATGAATAAAGAAACGCAAAGCCCAGTTCTATGTATAATCACTAGTAAAGCCATGTAGCGCCCACGCACGCTTGCGCAGAAAGGGTGATGCTTAATCTAGTTTCCTCGTGGAATCCCTTACTAGTAAACTTGTTTTAACCACTTTAGTCTCATACGGCAAAGTTTCCATGGACTTATCCATTCGTCGTATTAATATTCTTGCGGCGCATTCCCCAATATACTGTCCGTGTTGACTGACCGTGGTCAAGGCCGGACTTACGTATTTAGAAAGTTGTCCGTTAGTGAACCCGATTATTGAAATATCACCTGGAACGGTATAACCTCTGGACTTTACGATATGAAGAATTTTTATCGCGGTGATTTCGTCCAGCCCCATTATCCCTTGGATAGGCCTGTAATTTAGAAGAAAGGACATCAAGAGATCTAAATCGTCCTTATCTGTAAAATTTACGACAAGTTTCTCATCGTAATCCAATCCGTAATCTGACAGTGCTTTTTTATAACCTGCCAATCGTAACTTTCCCACGCTAGATTGCCCTATGGGAGACACAAAACCAATAGTACTACAACCAATATCTATTAAATATTTTGTTGTCTTGTAACCTGCCTCAAAATCATCTACGATTACCTTATCACAGTCTATTAAATCGGACACGCGATCAAATAACACCATTGGGATTTGATTCTGTGCTATATTCTCCAATGAAGTAATTTTTTCTTGTATCTGGGTCTCTTCTGCCAATGAGATAATTAAGCCATCTACCGTTCCGGAATCTAAGAATTCAAGTGTTTTGGACTCCTTTTCAAAAGACTCGTTACTAATACAGCTGATAATATTATAACCATTCTCATTCGCTATTTTTTCTATACCATATAACACTTGTACAAAAAAGTAATTAAGAATGTTGGGGACTACTACTCCAATAGTGCGCGTACTCCTACCCAAAAGATTCAACGCCAATTTATTTGGTTTGTAATTCTTTTCCTTGGCGTACTGTTGAATTTTTAATTTAAGGGCAACGCTAATTTCATGACTATCGTGTACAGCCTTAGAAACAGTGGATACAGAAACATTAAACTCTGATGCTATATCCTTAAGCGTTATTTTTTTCATTGGATTGAATTAAAAAGGCCTTGATTGTTCACCAAGGCCCTTTATTTTTACTAAGCTAGTTAAATATACTGATTAACAATATTTTCAAATAGTTCTTGCTTACCACTTTGTAGTTCTAACTCACCGTTCTCAACCGCAATGTCATATAAATCGTTCAAATCTAGCTTACCATTTTCAAAATCCTTTCCTTTTCCAGTATCAAAAGAACTATATCTTTTTTCGCGAAGACTTGTGTAAGCTGATGAAGAAATAATCTTATCAGCGGTGAGCAGCGCTCTGGCAAAATTATCCGCCCCACCGATGTGCGCATGGAAAACATCATCCAGATCCGTTGAATTTCTCCTAATCTTAGCGTCAAAGTTGACTCCGCCACCTTGGAGACCTCCAGCTTCCAAGAAAACCAGCATTGCTTCTGTAGTTTCTAAGATATTATTCGGAAACTGATCGGTATCCCATCCATTTTGGTAATCTCCCCTATTGGCGTCTAAACTACCTAACATTCCGGCTTTTGCGGCCACGGCAATTTCGTGTTGAAAAGTGTGTTGAGCCAATGTGGCATGGTTTACTTCAATGTTTATCTTAAAGTCTTTATCTAAACCATACTCTCTTAGGAACCCAATAGCAGTAGCGGTATCAAAATCATATTGATGCTTACTAGGCTCCATTGGTTTTGGCTCAATAAAGAAGTTTCCTTTAAAACCTTGGCCTCTTGCGTAATCCCTGGCCATAGTCAAGAACTGTCCCATATGATCTAGTTCACGACCCATATCTGTATTCAACAAAGACATGTAACCTTCTCTGCCTCCCCAAAAAACATAATTCTCACCGTCCAGGGCCATAGTAGCATCTAAAGCTAGTTTTATCTGCCCCCCTGCTCTTGCAAGTACATTAAAATCTGGATTCGTAGCAGCCCCGTTCATATATCTGGGATTGGAAAAGCAATTTGCCGTTCCCCATAACAACTTAACGCCAGAATCTTTCTTTTTTTCCTTTATATAATCTGTAATGAGCCCTAAACGTTTTTCAGATTCTGCAAATGTTGACGCCTCCTGTATCAAATCAAAATCATGAAAACAGAAGTAATCAAAACCCATTTTGGTGATAAACTCAAAGGCAGCGTCTGCCTTATCCTTAGCCGCTTGTACCGGGTCAGGGGCTTTATCCCATTCAAAATTTTGAGTGCCGGGCCCAAAAGGGTCGGCTCCTTGACCGCAGAACGTATGCCAATAGGCGATGGCAAATTTAAAATGCTCTTTCATCGTTTTTCCGGCAACTACTTGTTCCGGATTATAATATTTAAATGCCAAAGGATTATCAGATTCCTTGCCTTCAAATTTAATTTCGCCTATACCTTTAAAATATTCCTTATCTCCTAATAATGCCATGTCTTATATATTTAAAATTAGTTCTAATTCTTTTTTCCAGTTATCGTAAGCTTTTTGATAGTTATCTTTTTCTTGTAAAGGTGTATACGTCATTACGTAATCATTGTCCATAATACGCTTTCCAAATAATTCAAAATCACCTTTGTGCAAATCGGCAGCCCTGGCCGCTCCAATGGCTCCGGTGGTATCATAAATTTCTATGTCGTGCCCTATTAGCGTGGCAACGGTATTTGAAAATATTTCCGATCTAAATAAATTATCGTTGCCTGCACGGATTACATTTAGCGTAATACCATCAGATTTTAAGATATCCATACCGTACACAAAAGAAAATGCGATTCCTTCTAATGCCGCTCTGCATAAATGAGATTTGGAATGGTTATTTAAATTTAGGTTGACAATCCTTGTGCCGATTTCCCTATTGTTCAACATGCGTTCCGCTCCATTTCCAAACGGAATAATACAGACCCCATCCGACCCTGTAGCGATTTCGGACGCCAGCGCGTTCATCTCGTCATAGTCCGCTACGTCTAAATTATTGAGCAACCACCGATATTGTATACCTGCGCCGTTAATACACAGTAATTTTCCAATTCTTGGAACTTCTCCCTGTCTATAATTTACGTGAGCAAAATTATTTACCCTTGCGCTTTCTTTTACGGAAAGACTATTGGTCACAGCATATACTACACCAGAGGTACCCCCGGTCGCAGCAACCTCTCCCGGTTTAAAAACATTTAGGGATAGGGCATTGTTGGGTTGATCGCCAGCCCTGTACAAAATGGGTGTTCCTTTAGTTAAACCGCTCTCGCCTGCCCCAACGGAACTAAGCCTACACTGCTCGCTGAACGTATCTACGATATCTGGCACCAATGATTTGTCAAAGCCATAATGCTTCATGATCGTATCTGAAACCTCATCGTTCTTAAAATCCCAAAAAATTCCCTCAGATAGACCTGAAACCGTACTGTTGATAGCACCTGTGAACCTAAATGCAATATAGTCTCCAGGGAGCATGAATTTATGAACCTTAGCATAGAGTTCTGGCTCATTTTCCTTGACCCATTTTAACTTAGAAGCGGTAAAATTTGCCGGTGAGTTTAGTAATTGCTCTGAACATTGGTTCTCTCCTATTTCATGAAAGGCATCTTCTCCTATTTTAACTGCTCTACTGTCGCACCAGATGATTGAATTACGTAATACTTCTCCGTTGTCGTCCACTAAGACCAAACCATGCATTTGGTAGGAAATTCCTATTCCTGTGATGTCCTTTGAGGTGACGCCACATTTCTCCTTAATCCTGTCTATACCTTTACAGACATGCCGCCACCAATCTTCTGGATTTTGTTCTGCCCATCCATTGGTTACGGCGAGCATAGACATCTCTGTTTCCGGTTCCTGAACAACTCCAACACTTGCACCGGTTTCTTGGTCTACGAGTGCTATTTTAACGGAAGAACTACCTATATCAAGTCCAAGATTATACATAAATCGGTTTTTAGGATGTAAAAATATTGCTTCTCTAAAATACTATAAAACTGTGGTGCTTACCTATTTTTATCCTAGTTAACTTGATTTATTTAAAGAATAGATGTTAAATGGATGTCTCCCAAATACCATATAACTAATTGAAAACTATTTACTTAACAAATATTTCGTTTAAAACGAAAACTTTCGAAACCGTTTTCGTAAACCTACATAAAAAAAGGCCCTTGGAAACCAAATCATCCAAGGGCCTTCTCAAAACATAAGTAGGTACTTATAATTGTTCAATTTTTGAAAGGGCCTCCGACTTGGAATTTACATCAAGCTTTAAATAGATATTTTGAATATGAAAATTGACGGTGCTGGTGGTCACAAAGAGTTTATGAGCTATCATCTTGTATGTGGCGCCTTTGCATAGGTAATCCACGATTTGATTTTCGCGCTCCGAAAAGAGTTTAAAAGATTTTCTTCTAAAATTAGCTATCACCTTTTTCACGATATCATTGCTCATTACGGCACCTTCTTTCTTTATGCAATTCAGGGCATAGTAAAGTTTATCTGCATCAATTGGTTTTGTGAGATATCCGTTAGCCCCATATTTAAAAGCTTTTTTAATTACTTCAAAATCATTGGTCCGGCTAATCATTATTACTTTTACATTCCAATCCTTCCTTTTATAATAACGTATGGAATCTATGCCGTTCAGTGCAACCAAATCAACCTCTGTAACGATGATATCCGGCTTTGTTTTTTTAAATTCCTTTAATGCGTCGTCAGTATTACAGTAGATGCCTTCAAGAGAAAATTCAAAAAATTTGTCAAAATAATTGGTATAGGCTGAATGGAGCGTTCTGTCACTTTCTATTACAATAATTTTTGAGCGTTTTGTTTTCATAATGGTAGTATTTTATCACATCACAATAACATAAAATGTAATGCAAAGGGTTAGCAATGAGTATGATAGTTAGATGTAAAAACATTAAGACGACTGGTGCGTTCACCTAACCTAATTCGGCTAAGTAAGGCACTACAAGTCATAAGACCCGTAGAATAAGGACTCATTATCCTGACTGAACCAGACCTTACGTTTTTGTCACTTTAATGAATGTTTTTACCAAAAAGGGATTAAGTAGCTATCCCCTGATAAAATGTATACTGGAACCAAAATTAGATTTGTTCAGTGTGAACCTCAGCGAGGAGAGAAAATTAATTAGACTCGTCATAACAAGTGTCTTTACGACCACTTTTAAATGACGTTTTAAGGAAAGTTGTAGGTAAAAATTTTCCATGTTATTGGGGGATTTGGGTTTAACAATGGTGTTCTATTTCATAGCTTAAATATATACAATAAAAAAATATCTTAGTTATATAAGTAAGTTTTTTCGTTCAAATACATAGTTGTATTGCTATTCATCGAGAAAAAATAATTTACCTAGTAGAAAAACAACTTTTTCATTAAACTTAGGTATTATTTTAAATTAAAAAAGGAGGGGACCCAGTTATCCCCCCGGACACCACCCCTCCTTTTATCGACAATATATCAAACCCTATATCGCGCAATCTAAATTTTTATAATCTAATGTTTCAGATTTATTCCTCCCTACTATAAGACGCTTCATCTTCATAGGTGTTAGAGGCGGTTGCAGTAGAATTATCTACCTGCATTATCCATTTTTCATCACTATACTTTCCTTCAAGGTCAGAGACAAAAGCGGTTTGTGCATCTTTTTTAACATCATAATCCGCTAAATAAACATAATAAAGTCCATTTTCCTTATTGTAGAATTTGTTGGCTTTTAATCCTTTCTTTTCAAGAGTTTCCATAAATGCGTTCAGGTATTTCTTGTTCTTGTAGACATTGGCAATGACGTAATAACCAGATTTTACCCCGATTACTTCAGAATCTCCCAACATCTTAATGGGCATTTTATTATAGGTTTCCGTATCAAAATCTTTAAACCTGTCTTCTCTGTTGGATGTAGCATTGTTGCCTGCTAGAACGGTATTCTCTTCGCGACTAAATTCTTCAAGATTTGTTCTAATACTGTTTTTTATATCAGTTCTTAAAAGACGTACAACAGTTTCAAAACGCTGTTCAAATGCTTCGGTGCGGGCCTCTTCTATCGAATCCTGTCTTATAATAAGCTCATCTAGAACTAATTTATTCTGGTAGGCCATATCGTCACTGGTTTCAGAATCTGAATCCGTTTTAGCCACTATACCGTTCTTTCTCTCTTTACGCGCGCTATCTCTTTCTGAAATCAAATCCGCTATTTGTTCTTCATAATTTCGGACAATTCGGTCAATTTTGCTGTCATTGGAACTATCGACGTATCCATTGATTTCTTCATCATCTTTAAACGTATAGGCTAATGAAAGTTCATGATTCCAGCCCAGATTGGTATTATTTTGAGCCAAATTTTTCTCCATCAGATAACCCAGCGACATTTTCTTGCTCAAATTGAAGCCAATTCCCGCAGAGATACCATATTCTTGGTCTACTGTGGTCTGTAACCATCCATAATTTGGTAAATCCAGAACCAATGAGCCTAGATAATACAGGCTGCCATCTATATTTCTACCAAACTGGGCCAAGGGCATAAGGCGTGCATCTTGGAATAGTCCTCTATAAGCATTAAAAGTATGCGTATATTGTAAAGATGCCTTTACGCTTTTTGACGAGAGGTTGGTCAAAAATTCATTTGTAGTTTGATTATATCTTAATAGATCTTCGGCATAAAGTCCAAAATCAAAATTACCTAGAGATAAATTTATTCCCGGTTGTATAGCGATTTTACTCTCTTTTCTAGACTCTAAAATCTCTGGGTCTTCTTGAGACACCACTACCCTATTTCTATCCAAACCCTGATTAAAATACGTGACATTAGCGCCAAAGGTCAATTTACTTTTGTCTCCTAAGCGTACAGCGGTAGCGTAATTCGCATTGAACCCGAACTCCTGTATAACTCCAGACCATTGACTGTATACACCAATGCCCACGGCCGTATTTTCATTGAGTTTATTGCTGAAACCCAAAAAATAGTTTTGACTGTTATCGTCAAATGTGGCATATTGGTTTCTGTGCAAAATATTTAAGTACGATTTATTCTCGCGTACCAAGGAAAACGTAGGGTTGATTAAGAATCTATTAAAAAATAACTGGTTATGGTAGGTATTACCGGTGCTTAAATCAGGATTCGTTTCCTGACCGTTAGCGGATAAGCATCCTAGAACTATCACAAGAACAAGGGGGAAGCCTATCTTTTTGGATATTGTATAAGTATAGTTCATTTTATAAGTTTTAGATTATGAATAAGGGTGTTCAATGAGAAAGCAGTTCAAAAAAGGATGATATCTTCTTTTAGCTACTTTACAAGTCGTCATCAGCTCTTAATGGTTTTCTTTGGGGTGTTAAGAGTATCTTTATATTACTCATCCTCAAATACGGAAGAAGAATAATTGGTCTGTTGACTGTGGTTCAAAGCCTCTAAAAGTTGATAATCTTTGTCTATCTTGGATTTTTGAGTGCCAGTGTACGTGAATGCAACTCTTTGCGCAGTACCCGCTTTTCCCGCTCTGTCCGATACCACGTAGCCCAAACCGGCCTTATCCGACAGGTGAATAGCGAAATCGTCCTTGACACTATTGATTGGGCTACCAAGGTTAATGGCAAGGCCAACGCTTCTCTGGTTTACCTCTACCATATATACATCTAAACCTCCATACCCTTTGTGTCCTTCTGAAGCAAAGACCAAAGTACCTTCTTCTATCATTTTTGGGAATACCTCATTCTCATGAGTATTGACCTTACTTCCAAGATTTTTGGCAATTCCGACCCTACCGTCGCTCTTTAAATCGGACACATATATGTCATATTTACCAAAAGACCCGGGCATGTTAGAGGCAAAAAATAATTGTTTGCCATCTTTAGAAACCGAAGGATGCAAAGCAGAATAATCATTTGGACACAAAGGTAGTTCTTGAATGGTTTTCCATTCTCCGTTAATTCTATTGGCCTTGTACACTCGATGAACCAGGGACTTTTTAGAGAAGATTCCGGTAAGTGGCTTCACATAAACCGCTTTACTGAAATAAGCGGTTTTCCCGTCTTCTGTTAATACAGCTGGCGTTTCATAACTAAATTCATTTTTAAATTCTCCACTATCGTTTCCTTCGATATAAAGATCAGGCCTACTAAGTGTTACCGCCTCTGAATTAGTGTTGAAGTTCAAGGGTTTAAAAGTATCTCTGTACGAGTATTTTTTCTCATCAGAAGAAGTGCTGGTCATTTGATAATCGGATCTAACCAATTCCGTCCAATTTTCATCCTCTTCCGCTACCGTATCACTGCTCTTACCTATTTTTGATAACGCATAGTCATACCTTCTTTGATATGATGACGTAAGTCTGCCATCATCACTAATCTCTATTAGACGCTCATACCAAAAAAGCGCTGTTTCGTAGTTTTTGGATAAGAAATAAGCATTACCCAAATCTTGATAGATTTCTTCTTTCGTAAATCCTTGAGCCCTGAGGTCATCAAAATTTTTGAGTTGTTCGGTGATTTTATCATTTTTTAAAGTAAGCGGACTACGTACCGATTGGGCATTTGTAGTAAAACAAAAGGAGGTAACGATACATCCAAGTGTCATAATGTAGGTCAATGAAGCTTTCATGTGTACTTGTTTTTGGGGGTTAACAAGTCAAAGTTGCGAAAAGAAATTTACCTGATACTTAATAAAAATTCATAGGTTTTTGAATTTTTATTCATAAAACAAAAAATCCAACCACTATAGTGATTGGATTTTGTTGTTCGGATGGCATTCCCGAAGCCTCGGGAGAACCTGATCAACCTTTTTACAATAAAAAAGCCAGCTCAAAAATGAACTGGCTTGTGTCGGGGTGGCAGGATTCGAACCTGCGACCTCCGCGTCCCAAACGCGGCGCGATAACCGGGCTACGCTACACCCCGAATGGTTATCTAAAATATCTGTCTCTCACAGAATTTAGCGGAGAGACAGGGATTCGAACCCTGGGTACCCTTGTTAGGGTACGACGATTTAGCAAACCGCTCCTTTCGGCCACTCAGGCACCTCTCCTAATTTAGTATTGTAATGAACATCGCTCTAAAGCGGTTGCAAATGTACATTTTTACCGCACAATAAAGCAACTATTTTTTATAGTTTTTTAAAAAATATTCCTAACTATAATAGTAATTTACTTCTTTCCAAGTCCAAGTAACTTCTTTTCAATACACTATATTGACTCTGCCCATAGCTCCGGTCTCTGTAATACTGCTTGCTTTGACCAAAATCGTTTCTAAAGGAATGGGAGTGTCAAACTTTATAGAAACTTCCCCAGCCTTGTTGGTAATAAGCATGGGGTCCCAAAAAATCGTATTTATTCTATCTTTAAACTTTTTAGGCTGCTTTTTCATGGTTTTCGCAATAGTGTTAAAACTTTCGGACTGATGGTATCCCTGAAACTTTAAACGACCCTCTTTTCTATTTACGTAATCTTCATTTGACGCACTTCTAGTGTAAACAAGGATAGCCCCTCCCGAAGCTCTGGAACCGTATACAGCTGCTTCAGGACCAAATAGTATTTCCACCCGATCAACATCGATAAAACTTACAATATTCATTACCTCTAACAGGGAATTATCTTGATTCATCATGGGCATACCGTCTATTACCCAAAGTACGGGACCCTGACCTGCCGCAGCCGGCATTCTTAATGTTGGGTTTAATCCGCCTAGATTTGCGACATACATACCGGGAACACCAAGAAATAGTTGGGGCAATGTTCTTGGTCTTTCCATATCTTGATAGATAACCTTACTAGGTTTTACTCCATTGGCCCATGGTGAAGATTTTGATGCGTCCAATTTTTCTTCGACCACCTCCACTTCTTCCAATTCTACTAGCTCATCACTATCCAAATATTCCCAAGGAGAAGGTGTGGCTATCGCCCCTCTTTTTTGAGTTTTAAAATCTAATTTCGCTTTTGTGCTACTATCCAAATCATATTCTTCTTGAAAAGGCACGAACTTTACCAGTCTTGAAGCGCTTTCATCACCTGCCCTTCTAAATATTAAATCCGTTTCTCCGGTCAGCTGTAAATTTTCGATTTTAATTAAACCCGTGTCATCGGTTTCTATCTCTTTTGCAAGAACGTCATTCGCGGATGATCCAATAATTTGAACGGCCGTATTGCGAAGTAGTTCATTATTTAGATTGTAAGCGTAACCGAACAGATTTAAACCTTCTTGAAAAGGAAATTTTATTTTTGTAGGCACGGCTTGTAACTTCTGCTTTCTGGACCCTTCAGATGTAAGGAGTCTTAAATCTTCTTTGAAAAGCTCCCTCCTGTCAATACCGTAAGCTTCATTACCCTTCATTGCTTTCAATTGATAACCACTCTTTTCCATGAGTTCTCCATCAGGTATATTTGTTATGCTAAGGGCCATTTGGGTTTTCACCGGATTCCCATTTTGGTCAGTAACCTTGAATTTAAGGCACATTTCATCTCTATCCTTATTAATCTCACTATCCATCAGAGTAATTGTTAACTTTTCTGATGGTTTTATACTTACCGGACGTTCTGCCAAAATCTCTTCTTGTTGATTTAATATGGCAATTGTCATTATCCCAAAAGGAATGCCTTCTTTAGGAACCTCAATAGTCTCCAATGAGTTCTCTGCATGTATCTCTTTCTTGAAATAGGTAATACCACTCATTTCTCCTTTTATCCAAACCTTTGAATTTAAGAGGCTAGGCGAAGTGGCTATCTGAATATCTAAATCAGTTTTATTCAGGTTGTTAACTTTAAGTGCATATCCTTCTTGCTGTATTGGAGGTAAATCGAATGTTTGTCCGGATTCGACCCTGTACCTATACTTTTTTCCAGGTTGTGGGTTGAATACGACCGAAGTAAGGCCTTCACCATAAGCTGTTGCCGCTACAATCACCTCATTATTTTCGTCAATGATTTGTCCTTTAATATCCAGGTGCTGATTACCTTCCATGGTTGCCTTTATCAAAAGCCAATTATCCAATTGCTCTATAAGTTGATTCCCTTCCGGATAAAATGAAATTTTCAACGATTCCATTTCATTCTTATCAATACTTTCTGAACTAGAAGCCGTTTCGTTTTGAAGCAATGTATGACTATAAAAGGAATCTCCATAGTTCTGCATCCAACGGGTATAGGCCCGAAGGGTATATTCACCTTCATTTAATTTTTTTGGCATTACAAAAGCGCCTACTGCCATACCATCGGTTATTTCGTGATATTGAGTTCGCAGAACTTGCTTTTGATCATCCAGCAGTTCTACTTTTAAAACTTTACTGATGGTAGCCCGTATCCTATTTGGTCCAGTTAAGACATAGGCCTTAAAAAACAGTGACTCCTCTTCCTTAACGAAATTCTTGTCCACATGTACTAAAATCCGTTCTTGCCATTGTACAAGCTTTTGCCTTTCATCTTTTTGCCAGTACGAAGGCTCTTCAGTAAAGACCTGTTGTAGCGCATTTGCATTAGGACCGCTATTTTGACCAAAACAAAAGAAGCAATACATAATAGTTAAAAGAAAAGGTAATTTGGAAACGCTCGAAGATATCATAGTAAAGCTTTTTAGATTAATAGTATTACTCTCTTTTTTAAAATTAAGAACAAAACACTATATAAAGGGCTTATTTACAAATACTTTAACAGATTATCCTTTAATGATATGTGTCTTAATAAACGGAAGTAAATGTGCGCTACTCGGGATACTCCACCCTTAGATGATAGATGTTCGTAAGCTTTTGCTTGAAGACTTTTTTAATCATTTCAATTTCTTTGAACGTTATATTGGCATTCAAAAACTGATTGGCATTCATTTGACCCGCAATAATCTTGTCCACAAATTCATCAATGATTAAAAAGGTTGGGTCTTTAAGGCTTTTAGAAGCGGCTTCAACAGAGTCTGCCATCATTAGAATAGCTGTTTCTTTAGAAAAGGGAAGGGGTCCAGGATATCTAAAATTAGCTTCGTCCACATCTATTTCCAAATCTTTTTGAAGTTTGTAGAAATAATATACCAAGGTGGTACCGTGATGTGAGCGTATAAAGTCAATGACCCTGTCCGGTAGCTTATTTTTTCTAGCTAATTCTATTCCATTAATCACATGGTCTATAATAATTTTAGCGCTTTCACTTGGGCTTATCTCATCATGAGGGTTTACATTGGTAATCTGATTTTCAGAGAAATACGTAGGGTTGTTCATCTTGCCAATGTCATGATAAAGGGCCCCGACTCTTACAAGCATGGCATTTGCCCCTATTTTGTTAGCAGCGGCTTCTGCAAGGTTTGCCACTTGTAGCGAATGGTTAAAAGTTCCTGGAGCTTTATTGGAAAGCTCTTTGAGTAATTTGGAATTGGTATCCGAAAGCTCTAGCAGGGAAACGTCAGAAACTAGCCCAAAAACCTTTTCGTAGATGTAGATCAATGGTTGCACAAAGAGTGTTATCATTCCATTCAAAAGAAATAGACCAAGTGTAAACCATTCTATATTGCCTAGATTTCCCTCATGTATAACATGAAAGGCGAGATAGGCTACACTGTAGATTAAGGTTATCTGACCCACAGAGACAAAAAGATTGGCTCGTTTATATAGTTCCGACACGGTAAGTATTGTTACAATACCGGCAATAATCTGTAGAAAAATATATTCAAAGCTATTCGGTACTACAAAACCCAAAATAAGCACCGTTAAGACATGAACAAATAAGCCAAGGCGAGCGTCAAAAAATGTCTTTAATATTAAGGGCAAAATACACAATGGCACAACGAAGACAAGGGCGTCGTTGTATTTAACGACCATAGTGGTTACAAAAACTAAAAGGAGAATATTAAAAATTATGAAGGTAATCTTAGTATTATTGTTGTATACTTCCTTCCTGTATTTCTTCAGAAATAAAAATAACATCATCAAAACCAAGGCTACTAAAACCGTATACCCTATTAGGATGTAATAGTAATTACTCGCTGTCCACAGTTCAGATTCATATTCTGAACGTAAGGAATCTAGGACCTTCAGGTTTTCCCCCTCAACTACTTCTCCCTTGGCTATAATTAGTTTTCCCTCGTCTACAGTTCCTCTTGTATAGGATATTTTAGATAAGGCATCCTCACTTGATTTTCTTGAAAGTTCCTCGTCAAAGGAAACGTTCGGCGTAATAAGGTCGAAAAAAAGCGACTCAAATTCTTTCTCGAAAACCGAAAAACCACGATCACTTAAAACAGACCGGATGAGATTATTGATTTCATTTAAACCATAAAATTCAGAAGTATCTGTCCGCGTAGCCTGATTGTTCCTTACCAGAAATAAGCTATTGCCTCTAATCTTATTTTGTGTATTATTTAAGATGCCATTTTTATAAATGGAATCAAGAATAACTTTCCCCGTATTCTTCAGTCGCACTTTAGTGGAATTCCCCAATTCACTTCCGGCTACGAGTTCATCAAAACTATTATTGTACTTAACTTGAATATCATCTACTATTTTTTGATCATATCTGAAGTACTGGGGTTGATTTTTTTCAATTTCCTGCCTTTCTAGCTTTAGCTCCTCCTCTGATTTCTTGATAGAAAAATCAAACGGTGCATATAAGTTTTCAAACTGCCAAGGCTTCCCTTTTTGAAATTCATACTTGAACTTACCGCCTTTTGGAAAAAAGAACACTATGAAACCAACAGCCAAAATATAGAGGAAGTACTTATAGATAAGCGACTGTTTTTTATATAGGTTCTCCAAAAGGTATTTTTAACTATGAATAATTCAAAAATAGAAAAATATAAACTGATAAACAGGAAATGGTTACATTACCATTAGGTTGCATCATAATTTAGTAATTTCGCTTTACTAACAAATTTGATTTATGAAAGAGGTAGTTATCGTTTCCGCAGTTCGAACACCAATTGGTAGTTTCATGGGTGCTTTATCCTCCGTTACCGCACCCAAATTAGGTGCTGCGGCCATTAGCGGAGCTCTAGAAAAAATTAAGCTCGACCCTAAGTTGGTCGATGAAGTACTTATGGGCAACGTAGTGCAAGCTGGCACAGGCCAAGCTCCTGCCAGACAGGCTGCAATCTTTGCAGGAATTCCTGATACCGTTCCCTGCTCAACAATTAATAAAGTTTGTGCTTCTGGAATGAAAACGGTTATGCAGGCCGTGCAATCCATAAAACTGGGGGACGCCTCAATAATCGTTGCAGGTGGAATGGAGAACATGAGTATGATTCCCCATTACGTTCACATGAGAAACGGCACTAAATTTGGTCCCGCTTCACTAATAGACGGTATGCAAAAAGACGGTTTGGTAGATGTATACGACCAAAACGCTATGGGAGTATGTGCAGATGCATGTGCTGAAAAATACGAATTCTCAAGAGCTGAACAGGATGATTTTGCGATACAATCGTACAAAAGGTCGGCTACAGCTTGGGAAAAAGGTAGCTTCAACAATGAAGTTGTTCCCGTAACCGTACCTCAGCGCCGAGGGGAACCCTTAGTCATAACTGAAGATGAAGAGTACAAGAATGTTAAGCTAGAAAAGATTCCGAATCTGAGACCTGCATTCTCAAAAGATGGTACGGTCACCGCCGCCAATGCTTCCACCATTAACGATGGTGCCGCCGCATTGGTTCTCATGAGTGCTGAAAAGGCCAAGGAATTGGGCATAACACCTATAGCAAAAATTACCGGATATGCAGATGCCGCGCAGGAACCAAAATGGTTTACCACTGCTCCTGCCAAAGCCCTGCCTAAAGCCCTAGCGAATGCAAAAGTTGACCTAAATGAGGTGGACTATTTTGAATTTAACGAAGCTTTTTCCGTAGTTGGTTTGGCCAACATGAAAATACTTGGTTTAAAGGATGGCAATGTAAATGTTAACGGTGGTGCCGTTTCCTTGGGCCACCCCCTTGGTTGCTCTGGAGCAAGAATTCTAGTGACACTATTGAATGTTCTTGAACAGAATAATGGAAAAATAGGAGCTGCAGCTATCTGCAATGGTGGCGGAGGAGCTTCTGCGGTAATCTTGGAAAGAAATTAATTCCTGCAAAAGCATCCATGCAATACGGTATTTGTCCTTTAAGCACTGTTCCTGTTAAGATTTCACCTGAAGAATCCTCGGAGATGCTCTCTCAACTTCTGTTTGGAGAACACTTTAAGATTTTGGAATCCCGGAAATATTGGTCTAAGATTAGAGTCGCTTTCGATAAAACCGAAGGGTGGATTTTAAATAGGCAATTGGCTTTCATTACTGAGGAGGAGTATCATCAAATTGACAAGTCACCATGTAGTTATACGGCCGATTTAATATCTTATGTTGAAAATAGAAATCAACTTTTAATACCGATTCTACTAGGCTCTTCTATAACTGATTCTACTACTCTTGACATAAAATTTGAAGGAAACGCCGTTAAATCAACACAGAACAAGGCCCAGCTCGTAAAGACGGCCTTGTTATATCTTAATTCACCAGAGTTACATGGCGGCAAAACACCTTTTGGCATCGATGCATCAGGTTTTACCCAAATGGTTTATAGAATTAACGGGTACGACTTGTTGAGGAAAGCGGTAGACCAAGCTGCTCAAGGAGACGCTTTGAGTTTTGTTGAAGAGAGTGAAGCCGGCGATTTGGCATTTTTTGACAATTCTAATGGTATTATTGACCATGTAGGTATCATCATGGACAACAATTATATCATACATGTAAACGGTATGGTAAGGATTGATCGCCTAGACCATACCGGTATATTTAACAACGACTTAAGAAACTATACGCACAAGCTAAGGGTTATCAAAAAAATCATATAAAAAAAGCCCTCCAAAGAGGGCCTTCTTGTATGATGTAAGAAGACTACTACTCTCCCAATAATTTCTTTACTCTCATAAAGTTTTCGTTATCACCCATGGCGCCATAAATGTTCTTTAACTGGGTAAGTACACCTTGGTTATCTGGATTAGTTTTTAAAGCCTGCTCCAATACCGTAGCGCCCTCCGTAAACAAATCGTCCTTTTTCGTTTTCAATTCTTCGTATTTTGCTATATCAGCTCTAGAATTACCTAAGGAATTCATCTCATCAATCAAACCATTTCCTTCGTTTACATAGGTTGTGGACAAATTTAAATAAGCATTGGTATAACCGGGATTAAGCTCTAAAGCCTTTTTGTAGGAAGTCCTAGCCGCCTCAAAATCTCCCTGCTCCATGTTAATTACACCAACATTATAGTGCAAGTCTGGATTATCCGGTGCCACCGCTATGGCTTCTGCCATCAAAGACTTAAATTTCTCCTTATCACCCATCTTAAAATAAAGATTAGCTTCATTAAGAATTAGGTTTACATCTTGTGGGTCGTTTGCCCTTGCGGCCTTATAAGCTTCGAGTGCCTTATCATCTTGACCTAGTTGCGTGTAAATCAAAGCCGTGTTCTTTACGATTTCGGCAGTTTTTGAAGGAGTTTTTTCATCCAACGGCTCTTTATAGGTACCGGACTTTACCATCAAATCTCTTTGGGTTTTATCCATTTCCTCAACTTCTCCAGTAGCGGTATTCGTAGCCTTGTACACTATGGCACTACCATCATAACCTACTTCCTGTAGCTCATTATAATACTTTAAGGCATCTTCATAATGACCACCGTTTACGGCACTGCTTGCAGCATAGTATAGATAAGAAGTATCCTTAGGGCTTATTTTATAACTCATATACAACTTTTCCGCTGCCTCCTTAAACTTCTTATTCCCGTTGTCCGTCACCGCTGAGTTTACTAAATCCGCTGTCAAACTTGCTATATACTGATTTGTTTCTGCCGTGTATTTTTCTTTTCCCATTTGGGTTTCAATTTCCAAAACTTTTTGGAATGATTCTACAGCGGGTTCAAAAGCAGTATTATCTCCCTTTTTAGCCAAATCACTATAAACCTTACCTCTAGTGAAATAATATTGGGCTTGTAATTTTTCATCAGCACCGGAAATTAATCCAGAAGCTGCCTCTAAAGAAGTTTTGGCCGTAGCCGTATCTTTACCCTTGAGCGCTTTTTCTGCAGCTTTTATTTCATTTTTCTGAGCAAACCCAATCATAGTAAACGATAGGGCTACTACCATTAAAATTCTATTTTTCATTTTTAAATTATATTTAATATTAGTGTTTAAATTTTAAGATTCTGTTTCTTCGGTATCACCATTATCAATTCCCGTGCCATCTTCCTCAGTAGTCACATCAATGTCCCTTAGTTCCACTTCATCCAGCTCTTCGTCATCCTTCATCACCTTGGCTACTGCGGCAATCGAATCATCTCCTTTTATGTTGATCAACTTAACTCCTTGAGTTGCCCGTCCCATTACCCTTAAATCTTCAACACTCATACGTATGGCGATGCCCGATTTATTGATGATCATTAAGTCATCTGAGTCCGTTACGTTTTTAATGGCTACGAGATTTCCTGTTTTATCCGTAATACTGATGGTCTTGACTCCTTTACCTCCCCTGTTCGTAATACGATAATCTTCAATGCTAGAACGTTTTCCATAACCGTTTTCCGACACTACTAAAAGTTCGTCTTCAAAATTATGAACGGAAACCATTCCTATTACTTCATCATTATCGCTGGCCAATGTAATACCTCTTACACCAGAGGCATTTCTACCCATGGGCCTTGTTTTACTTTCCTCGAAACGAATGGCCTTACCAGATTTAAGTCCTAAGAATATTTGGCTGGTTCCTGTAGTCAGTTTAGCTTCTAGAAGTTCATCGCCTTCCCTTATCGTAATGGCGTTGATACCATTTTGTCTAGGCCTAGAATACTGCTCTAAGGAGGTTTTCTTGACCGTACCCTTTTTGGTAGCCATAATTACATAATGACTGTTCACGTACTCCTCATCCTTCAAATCTTGTGTACAGATAAATGCCTTAACCATATCGTCCTGTTCAATGTTGATAAGGTTTTGTATGGCCCTTCCTTTTGATGTTCTGCTACCTTCCGGTATTTCAAAAACTCGCATCCAAAAACATTTTCCTTTTTGCGTAAAGAACAACATGTATTGATGATTTGTTCCTACGAAAAGATGCTCCAAGAAATCTTCGTTTCTGGTAGAGGATGCTTTCTGACCTACACCTCCCCTGTTCTGGGTTTTATACTCGGTAAGCGGTGTTCTTTTTATATAGCCTAATCGAGAAATTGTAATTACAACTTGCTCATTAGGAATCATATCTTCCATGCTCAAGTCTCCACCGGCGAAGTTAATTTCAGAACGACGCTCATCACCATACTTATCTTTTACTTCCTGCAACTCATCTTTGATGATCTGCATTCTGCGTTCTTTCTTTTCCAGAATATCCTTTAAATCGGCTATAGTCTTGACGATTTCGTCATACTCGGACCTTAGTTTGTCTTGCTCCAGTCCTGTTAGCTGACGTAAGCGCATTTCTACAATGGCTTTGGCCTGAATTTCTGTCAACTTAAAGCGCTCCATCAAATTTTCACGAGCTTCATCCGCATTGGACGAGGCCCTGATTATGGCAATTACCTCATCAATATTATCAGAAGCAATAATGAGACCTTCCAGTATATGTGCACGGTCTTCAGCCTTCTTAAGCTCAAATTTTGTACGCCTTACCACTACTTCATGACGATGTTCCACGAAATAATGAATCATCTCCTTTACGTTCAGCAATTGAGGCCTGCCGTTAACCAAAGCAATATTATTGACGCTGAAAGAGGTCTGTAGCGCGGTATACTTATATAGCGTGTTTAAAACGATGTTAGGAATGGCATCTCTCTTTAAAATATAAACGATGCGCATACCATTACGGTCAGATTCATCTCTTATCGTAGATATCCCTTCTATCTTTTTATCATTGATCAAGTCCGCCGTTTTCTTGATCATATCGGCCTTATTTACCTGGTAAGGTATTTCCGATACTATAATGCATTCCCTACCTTGAACCTCTTCAAAAGTAGCTTTGGCACGCATCATTACACGTCCTCTTCCTGTATGGAAAGCTTCTTTTACGCCATCATAACCATAAATGATACCACCGGTAGGGAAATCCGGCGCTTTAATGTGGGTGATCAGTTCGTCTATTTCTATATCGTTATTATCAATATAGGCCATGGTGCCATCTACAACTTCCGAAAGGTTGTGTGGCGGCATATTAGTGGCCATACCTACGGCAATACCCGAGGCCCCGTTTACAAGAAGATTTGGAATTCTAGCAGGTAGCACGGTAGGCTCCTGTAGAGAATCATCGAAATTCAGCTGATGATCCACCGTATCCTTATCAATATCTGCCAACATGTCGTCGGCTATCTTACGCATACGCGCTTCCGTGTAACGCATGGCCGCAGGGCTATCCCCATCTATAGACCCAAAGTTACCCTGGCCATCAATTAACATGTACCTAAGACTCCACTCTTGGGCCATCCTTACCATAGTATCGTATACGGAAGTATCTCCGTGCGGGTGATACTTACCCAAAACCTCACCGACTATACGCGCAGATTTCTTATGAGAACTACCGCTCCTAACACCTAGTTCGTGCATCCCGAACAATACCCGCCTATGAACAGGTTTTAGTCCATCCCTGACATCTGGCAGGGCTCGTGACACAATGACCGACATTGAATAATCAATGTAGGCAGATTTCATTTCCTCTTCTATGTTAATAGGAATTAATTTTTCACCTTCCGCCATTTTAAAATCTTATGTTTTTTAATTAGTAAAAAAGCATGACAATTTACGTAAAATCGATGCCTTCCAAGAACAACCAAGGGTATTTATTAAAATATTTATTAACACTTTACTAAGTAATAATAGTTAATAATTATACGTTGAAATACTTTGATCCGGTTCTCTTTTCTATCATTTAGAACAACTTTAACGAATATAGGTACGGTATTTGCCAATGATTGGAGGAGATTTAGTAATTTTATAGTTGATAATATATTTTATGGATGATAATTTTTCGCCTAGAGTAAAGGATGTTATAGCATATAGCAAAGAGGAAGCGTTACGCCTTGGTCATGATTTCATAGGTACCGAGCACCTAATGCTGGGGCTTTTAAGAGATGGAAATGGCAAAGCGATAAGTATACTCGATGCTTTGTCCGTTGATTTGGACCACCTAAGGAGAAAAGTAGAAATACTTAGCCCTTCAAATCCAAATGCTACAGCCGTACAAAAAGATAAGAAGAACTTACATTTAACCAGACAGGCAGAGCGAGCGCTGAAAACAACTTTTTTAGAAGCGAAACTTTTTCAGAGTTCCTCCATTAATACCGCACATTTATTACTGTGCATTCTGCGCAACGAGAATGACCCTACTACAAAACTTCTTCATAAGCTAAAAGTTGATTATGATAGTGTTAAGGAGCAATTTAAATTTATGATAACGAGTGATGACGATATGGTAGACGGTCCTACCGCTGAATCTTTCCCTAGCGACTCCGAAGAAACCAATGAAGGTAAAGAAAATACTTTTGGTTCTACCTCTAGCCAGAAAGGTGCTAAAAAATCCAAAACCCCAGTGTTGGACAATTTTGGTAGGGACCTCACACAAATGGCAGAGGAAAATAGATTGGATCCCGTTGTGGGAAGGGAAAAAGAAATTGAGCGGGTATCTCAAATCCTAAGTAGAAGAAAGAAAAACAATCCGTTACTTATTGGGGAACCAGGTGTGGGTAAGAGTGCTATCGCGGAAGGTCTTGCTTTACGTATTATCGATAAGAAAGTATCCAGAATATTATACAACAAAAGAGTAGTAACGCTAGATTTGGCTTCTTTGGTTGCAGGCACAAAATACCGCGGTCAGTTTGAAGAGCGTATGAAGGCCGTTATGAACGAGTTGGAGAAAAATGATGACGTTATACTTTTTATTGACGAAATCCATACCATAGTCGGCGCTGGCGGAGCCACAGGTAGCCTTGATGCTTCCAATATGTTTAAACCAGCACTAGCTCGTGGTGAAATCCAATGTATCGGAGCAACGACACTTGACGAGTACAGACAGTATATTGAAAAAGATGGGGCGCTAGAAAGAAGGTTCCAAAAAGTGATCGTAGAACCTACTACAGTAGAGGAAACCATTGAAATACTTCATAATATCAAAGGTAAGTACGAAGACCATCACAATGTTAGTTATACCGACGAAGCTATAGAAGCTTGTGTAAAACTAACAAACCGTTACATGACGGACAGGTTTCTTCCGGACAAGGCCATTGATGCCTTGGATGAAGCTGGTTCTCGGGTTCATATCGTAAATATGGACGTTCCTAAACAAATCTTGGAACTGGAGAAAAAGCTAGAGGATGTTAGGGAACTGAAAAACTCCGTCGTCAAAAAACAGAAATACGAAGAAGCGGCAAAGCTAAGGGATGACGAAAAGAGTCTTGAAAAAGATTTGGCGATTGCGCAAGAAAGATGGGAGGACGATAGTAAACTGAACAAAGAGACCGTTACAGAGGATAATGTGGCCGATGTAGTTTCTATGATGAGCGGTATTCCCGTAAACAGAATTGCACAAACGGAAAGTAACAAGCTATCCGAATTACCCGCTTTGATCAAATCGAACGTAATAGGTCAGGACGAAGCCGTTTCTAAGGTCTCCAAAGCCATACAACGTAACAGAGCTGGCTTAAAAGATCCCAACAAACCTATTGGATCCTTTATCTTCTTAGGACAAACGGGTGTGGGTAAAACGCAGTTGGCAAAGGTAATGGCAAAAGAGCTATTCGATTCCGAAGACGCGCTTATACGTATAGATATGAGTGAATATATGGAGAAATTTGCCATTTCCAGACTGGTTGGTGCTCCTCCCGGATACGTAGGTTATGAGGAAGGCGGACAATTAACGGAGAAAGTACGTAGAAAACCGTATTCCGTTATCTTATTGGATGAAGTAGAAAAAGCGCATCCAGATGTCTTTAATATGCTCTTGCAAGTTTTGGATGATGGTTATTTAACGGATAGTTTAGGTAGAAAAATTGATTTCAGGAATACTATCATTATAATGACAAGTAACATTGGTGCCCGTCAGCTTAAGGATTTTGGACAGGGCGTAGGTTTTGGAACATCGGCTAAGAAAGAACAGGAAAGCGCACACCAGAAAGGTGTAATAGAGAATGCACTTAAAAAGGCATTTGCTCCGGAATTTTTGAACCGGATTGACGATGTCATTGTTTTCAATGCTTTAGAAAGAGAACATATTCATCAAATTATAGACATTGAGTTGTCCAAGTTGTTCAAAAGAATCAATGATATTGGTTACGACTTAAACCTTACCGAAGCAGCGAAGGACTATATTGCCGAAAAAGGTTTTGATAAGCAATATGGGGCAAGGCCATTGAAAAGAGCAATTCAAAAATACATTGAAGATGCTCTAGCGGAAGAGATTGTCAACTCCAAACTCGAGGAAGGTGATAGTATTTTTATGGACCTTGACAAGAAGAATGAGGAACTGACCATAAAAATCAAAAAAGCTGAAAAATCCTCTAAAAAGCAGGATTAACAAAGCTATAGGTATTACAAAAGAGCCCAATACGGGCTCTTTTTTTTAGTCTATTATTTTTCATTTCGTAAGAATTGATTCACAAACCAATTGCAGTATTAGCAGTACGAACGATATTTGAGCTTTTAATCTAATATTTTATCGGAAAGCGTTTGATACTTCTACTTTCGTCCCAGACACACTATAATACACAAGGCAATGAGCGTTGGATCGGCGAAGAAAAAAGTAATCGTAAGAGAGTATCAATTAGAAATAGGTAAAGTTCAGGTTTTTGACGATTACATGGTTTCAATTTTTGATGAAGGAGCTACCCTAACATTAGAAAGAGCTTATCAGATAATTGGTATTTCGGAAATACATTTCAGGAATAAGAGTTTTGGATTTATTAGTCTACGTAAAAACTCTTACGCTATAGATCCCACCATTTACAACTACCTAAAAGAACTAGAAAACTTAAAAGCATTCGCCATAGTCTCGGTCAAAGAGATAGACATGCATAATTTTAAGATTGAAAAGCTGTTTTACAAAAAACCGATGAAATTCTTTATCGAATACGAGAACGCTTTAAAATGGGTAAAGCGTAGGGTTAAATCTAAATAAGCTACTCTGAAGATTCTTCAGTTCCTTGCGTCTGATTCTCAGGAACTTTAAAGAGATCAAGATAAGCAAGCCCCAAATTATCAATTATATCGGAAGCTATCAAGGCCTGATAAGCTTTGGTCTCAATGGCCAAGTCACCAGACTTACCGTGTAAGTAAACTCCAAAAATTGCAGCATGTAATGGGTCATAACCCTGCGCGATGAGTCCAGCAATAACTCCTGTAAGAACATCTCCACTGCCTGCGGTTGCCATGCCGGGATTCCCCGTTGTGTTTACATAACCCTTTTTGTTGAAAACGGTAATGGTATGGGCTCCTTTGACAACTAAAATACAGTTGTACTTTTCAGAGAATAATTTCGCTTTTTCAAGTTTATCAAAATCATCTTTCCATGCTCCAATTAAACGCTCTAGTTCTTTCGGATGCGGTGTAAGGACGGTTTTCGGTGGTAACAATTTTAAAAGTGATTTCTTAGATGCAAGAATATTCAAGGCATCGGCATCAATAACTAAGGGTAATTGGTTGATTTTTAAGAACTCGGTGAACGCATCTACAGTCTTTTGCGCTGTACCCATACCTACACCAATTCCAATAACTGATGGTGAAATGTCAAAACTGATTTTGGATATGGATTGTTCTTCATCGGTTATAACCATGGCTTCCGGTAGTGCGGTTTGCAAGCTTTCATAACCACATTTAGGAATATACGCAGTTACTAATCCACTTCCTATTACCAAAGTAGCCCTTGAAGCCAGTTGTACCGCTCCCACTTTGCCGTAACTTCCCCCAATTATAAGTGCTTGGCCGTAGGTGCCTTTGTGCGAAAACTTTTTTCTAGGGATGTACATGGGTAGTACTTCATTTTTCCCTATTAATTCGTAATCGGTTTCTTCATTCATTAAAAATTCCGCATCCAGACCTATATCCAAAACCTCCCATTGGTCTACAAAAACTCCTGTTTCCGGTAAAAAGAATATGAGCTTTGGTGTTTGAAAACTTAGGACATAATTTGCCTTTACTACTGCTTCCTTATGCTCGGGAACTCTGTCCGCATAAAGTCCAGAAGGTATATCCACAGAAAGAATAAAGGCTTGAGAGGCGTGTAAATGGCCTATTAATTTGACAACCCAATCGGCAGGGGGCCTATTAAGACCAATACCGAATATAGCATCTACTATAATATCATCTCTACCAATTTCAGGGAACTCACAGTCAGAATCCATAAAATTTGGCCATATTTTTCTATCCTTTAACCTATCTAGGTTTATCAAAAAATCCTTAGAACGTTTTTCGCTATAATTCACCACATGAACGGCAATATTATAGCCATGTTCCTGTAAGTGTCTGGCTAAGGCAATTCCGTCACCGCCGTTGTTACCTATACCACAGAATAAATGTATTTTAACCGGTGCTCCTTGCATGCGTAAATGCATCCAGTTAAAAATCTGTATTGCAGCTCTTTCCATCAGCTCTTCTGTACCAATTTGTTGTTTCTCCGTTGTGAATTTATCAGCAGAATAGATTTGTTTTGCGGTAAAAAGCTTCATTTTTTAGTTTTAGTTGGGTAAAATTAACGATTCGGTAAAAATTTGTGGAATCATTTGATTAGCTCATCAAATGTACTACTTTTGGTTTTTAAATTTTACAATGAACTTCGCAATCACAGGCCTTGAATTCGATTTCTCTAGACTAATTATTCTTTCTAGCACAACTTTGGTATGTGGCACCCCTATGGGGTAAAAGCTACTATTTTCCGTCTCCCATTCAAACACACTCAGCGTTTTTAAGAAGTCAATATTCCATTCAAATGAAAGTATTAAAGTTTGGCGGCTCTTCAGTTGCCAGCCCTGAAAACATAATAAAGATCAAAGATATCATCTCTCGATATGATGATAGAACAATCATTGTAGTCTCCGCCTTTGGGGGCGTTACAGATGATTTGATAGCAGCTGGGAAATTAGCTGAAAATCAGGATGATTCCTATAAAAAAATCTTAGAAAAAATTGAAATTCGGCATTTGGCCGCAATCAAAGCGCTATTGCCAATTGAAGAGCAAAGTAAAGTCTTAAGTAGTGTTAAAAAGGAGCTTAATGTTCTAGAAACGCTATTGGACGGTGCTTTTTCCATTGGAGAACTAACGCACAAACTCTCCGACAAAATAGTTTCTTACGGAGAATTGTTATCCTCTTTTATCATAAGTGAATATCTTATAAGTCAAGGAATTAACTGCGCGTATAAAGATAGTAGAGACCTTATCATAACTACAAATAGAAACGATAGAACAACGGTAAACACTGAGAAAACAACTGCAAACTGTAGGGCTTATTTTGGTGATTCTACGCATGAGGTAATCGTTTGCCCAGGTTTTATATCTAAATCAGAAAATGGAGATGCTACGACCTTGGGAAGAGGCGGTTCTGATTATACGGCAGCTTTATATGCGGCAGCTATAGATGCCGAAATATTAGAAATTTGGACGGACGTTAGTGGCATGTATACCGCAAATCCAAAAATGGTAAAACAAGCTAAGCCCATTGCTCATATATCCTATGAGGAAGCCATGGAACTATCTCATTTTGGAGCTAAGGTATTGTACCCGCCGACCATACAACCTGTATTGTCCAAAGGTATTTCTATACGCATAAAGAATACATTTCTCCCGGAGGCCGAGGGAACCTTAATCACAAAATCCAAGAACGAAAAAGGCAAGACCGTTCGAGGAATAAGCCACATAAGCAATATGGCTCTATTGTCTTTGGAAGGTCCTGGAATGGTTGGTATTCCAGGTATATCCAAACAGTTTTTTGAAGTACTGTCACAGGCCAATATAAGTGTGGTCCTTATCACACAGGCCTCATCAGAGCATTCTATCTGTATAGGAATTTCGGCAGATGATGTAAGCAAAGCGGTGGCTATCGTGAATGAGGCTTTTGCCTTTCAGATAGGAAGAGGCCGTATAAAACCGGTAATTCCTGAAACAAATTTGGCCATTGTTGCCCTAGTTGGGGACAATATGAAAAATCATCAAGGGCTTAGCGGTAAAATGTTCAGCACACTTGGGAGAAACAACGTAAACATTAGGGTTATCGCCCAAGGAGCATCGGAGAAAAACATCTCATGTGTTATCGAGGAGAAGGACGTTAAGAAAGCATTGAATGCCTTGCACGAAGAATTTTTTGAAGAGAATATTAAGCAGTTGAATCTCTTTGTCATGGGTGTTGGTAATGTAGGCGCTAAGTTCTTAAACCAAGTCAGGCAACAAAAAAAGTATTTAAAGGAGAACTTAAAACTCAACATAAGGGTCATTGGTATCTCCAATTCTAGAACAATGGTTTTTAATGAGAACGGCATTTCATTAAAAAACTGGGAAACGGAATTGTCAAATGGAGAACAAGCGAATAAATCCACGTTTTTTGATACGGTGAATACACTTAACTATAGGAATAGCATTTTTGTTGATAATACCGCTAGTGATGAAGTAGCCGGCACGTATGACATGTATCTAGGAAATAGTATTTCTGTAGTGACCTGTAATAAAATTGCTTGTTCTTCGGAGTATGAAAATTATAGCCATCTAAAAGAACTGGCGCGTACTTACAACGCCCCGTTCTTATTCGAAACCAATGTTGGGGCGGGACTTCCAATTATAGACACTTTAAAACACTTGATAGTTTCTGGAGATAAAATTCTAAAAATACAGGCGGTGCTTTCTGGAAGCCTAAACTTTGTATTCAACAATTTTAATGATACTACGACCTTTCATGATATTGTGAAACAAGCTCAGGAAGAGGGATATACGGAGCCCGATCCAAAAATAGATTTAAGTGGTGTAGACGTTATGCGAAAAATTCTGATTCTTGCTCGCGAAAGCGGATATCGACTGGAAATATCAGATATAAAGAACGAATCCTTCCTTCCGCAGGAGAGTTTGAACACCGACAACAATGAGGATTTTTTCACCTCGCTAAAGAAGCACGAAGCAGATTTTCAGAAAATGTATAATGAGGCTGCCACCAAAGGAGCCAAACTTAAATACGTAGCACAATTTGAAGATGGAAAAGCTAGCGTGGGGCTTCAACAAATTCCTAAGGGTCACGATTTTTACAACTTGGAAGGTAGCGACAATATAGTCCTATTTTACACAGAAAGATATCCAGACCAGCCCATGATCATTAAAGGTGCTGGAGCTGGAGCAGATGTTACGGCATCCGGTATATTTGCAGATATTATTAGAATCGGTAATTTCTAAAAAAATGGAATCGATAAAAGTATTTTGCCCGGCCACCATTGCTAATATCTCTTGTGGATTTGATGTTCTAGGTACGGCCTTAGATGCTGTTGGTGATGAGATGATTGTTCGTAAAACCAATCAAAAAGGCGTACGTATCACAAAATTGGAAGGTCAAGACCTCCCTATGGAAACCCTTCAAAATGTGGCCGGTGTTGCAGGCTTGGCGTTCTTAACAGCCAGTGATTATACTGGTGGTTTCGATATAGAGATTTACAAAAAAATTAAGGCAGGTAGCGGAATAGGCAGTAGTGCCGCTAGTTCGGCAGGAGCGGTTTGGGCAATGAACACATTGCTAGGCAATCCCTTTACAACATTAGAACTGGTAAAGTTTGCTATGGAGGGTGAGCGGTTGGCAAGTGGTGTAGCCCATGCCGATAATGTTGCCCCTGCGCTGTACGGAGGTTTTACACTTGTGCGAAGTTACAACCCCCTAGACGTCATAGAAATTCCCAGTCCCGAGGAACTGTACGCAACGGTAATACATCCTCAAATAGAAATAAAGACCTCAGACTCTAGAAAAATTTTAAAAACGACCCTAAGTCTTGAGGACGGTATTAAGCAATGGGGTAACTTGGGTGGACTGATTGCTGGTCTCTTCAAGGAAGACTATGCATTAATAGGACGTTCATTGGAAGACCATATCGTTGAACCCATACGGTCTATACTAATTCCCGGCTTTGATACCATCAAAGCTATTTCCATTGAAAATGGTGCTTTAGGTTGTGGTATTTCGGGTTCGGGTCCATCTATTTTTTCCTTTAGCAAAGGTGAGGAGAATGCCAAAAATGTTGCACGGGCAATGCGGGAGGTGTATGACAAAATCGGGATAGATTATGACGTTCATATATCAAAAATCAATAGGGAAGGAATTAAGGTGATAGCGTAATGAAATATTATAGTTTACATAAAGAAGCTCCGGAAGTTACCTTTGAAGAAGCCGTAGTTAATGGAATTGCCCCTGATCGTGGCTTATATTTTCCAGAAAGTATAACTCCCTTACCCGACTCCTTCTTTAAACATATCCAAGATTTATCCGACCAAGAAATAGCATTTAATGCCATACATCAATTCGTAAGTGAGGTCATCCCCAATGAAAAATTGAAGGAAATTCTTGCTAATGTGCTTGATTTTGAATTCCCGTTGGTTGAAATCGAAGAGGATGTGGCTGTGTTAGAATTATTTCATGGTCCCACTATGGCTTTTAAAGATGTTGGTGCACGCTTTATGGCCAATTGTCTTGGATACTTCTCAAAAGAAAATAATGATGTAACTGTTTTAGTAGCGACATCCGGAGATACCGGAGGTGCAGTAGCAAATGGATTTTTAGGCGTAAAAGGTGTTAAGGTTGTAATTCTTTACCCTAGCGGGAAAGTGAGCGATATTCAAGAAAGACAGCTCACTACTTTAGGACAGAACATTACCGCCCTTGAAGTTGACGGTACCTTTGACGACTGTCAAAAGATGGTTAAAACCGCCTTCTTAGACCAACAACTTTTAGAACATATGCAACTGACCTCCGCCAATTCAATTAACGTAGCGCGTTGGTTACCGCAGTTATTCTATTTTTTGTTCGCTTACAAACAGGCCAAGTCAAAGGGTAAAGAAATTGTTTTTTCTGTACCTAGCGGAAATTTTGGTAATATCTGTGCCGGCATTGTAGCGCAAAAACTGGGAATGCCGGTAAAACACTTTATTGCGGCAACAAATATCAATGACACGGTTCCTGAATTCATGAAGACAGGAAACTATAATCCAAAACCTTCTTCCGCGACCATATCTAACGCCATGGATGTGGGCGATCCCAGTAATTTTATCCGTATTCGTCATTTGTTCCAGAACGATTTAGAACTATTGAGAAGGCACCTCTCCTCCTACTCTTTTAACGATACCAGAACGCGAGAGACACTATTGAAAATTTATAAAGAGACAGGATATGTTGCAGATCCCCACGGGGCTGTGGGCTATTTGGGTCTTAAAAAATACCAAGATAATTTCCCTGATACGTACGGTATATTTCTAGAAACGGCACATCCGGTTAAATTTTTGGATGTAGTTGAAGAAACTGTGTCCAAGAAATTAGAAATTCCGGTACAAATTCAAAAAGTAATGGATAAAGAAAAAGAATCTATATCTATTAGCTCTTACGAACAACTAAAACAATTCCTACTAAATCCTTAATCCAAAGCCGGTAATTTAAAATCATCTAGTGGACTTGGCTGTTTCATCATTTCCTCTATGGCAGCCGTAGTTCGGGGAGCCATAGCGGAAAGATTTACAGGTCCGTCAGCAGTAATTAGTATATCATCTTCGATTCGCACTGCAATACCCCACCATTTCTTATCGCAATCACTTCCTTCCGGGATATAGATTCCGGGCTCAACGGTTATGACCGTATTTGGCTTAAAAGGACCATAAGTTCCCTTGTCATGAACATCAAGACCTAAATAATGCGAAGTCCCATGTGGAAAGTACGTTCTGGCTTCACTAGCTTCTTTTATAATGCCTAATTTAAGGAGGCCATTGGTAACTACTTCACTGGAGGCCTTACCGGGGGCTTGAAAAGGAGCTCCTACTACACTTGCTCTAATCCCCGCTTCCTGAGCGTCATAAACAATATCATAAATTTGTTTTTGGGCCGTAGTAAACTTTCCGTTCGCTGGTATGGTACGGGTAACATCAGCGGTGTACCCGTGGTATTCCGCACCCAAATCCATCAGTACCAAATCATCCCCAACTTTAGTTTTATTATTTTCAATATAATGTAAAATACAACCGTTATTTCCGCCGCCTACTATTGAAGGATAGCCCTCGTATTCCGCTCCATATTTTTTATATACATATTCATGCACCCCTTGAATCTCTGTTTCTGACATATTGGGATGCATCGCTTTCATAACCTCTATCTGCCCCACTGCGGATATTTCAATAGCCTTTTTCAAAAGCACCATCTCTTCCTCCGTTTTCGTTTCTCGTAAAGTGCTCATAATTTCTGAAATGATAGAAGAATCCAGATTGCTAGACTTCTGCACCATCAGAACTTTCTCCTTAATTTCATCTCTTAGACTTTCATCCGCAGCATTTACATAACCGCTTAATAACTTATCCTCTTTTAAATCTGAATAGTAGTTCAAATACCTCCCTAAAGTTTGTGCAACGTTAGCGCTGTTTTCAACTGATGTTGATGTTATCATAGTGTATAACTGCTGCTTTTTTGCATCGTAGTCCGCAGGGTAATTTGACTTCATCTTAAACGTCTTGATCAAGTCGAATAAATCTTCCTTTCCATCCTTATCCCTATAATCATTTTTAAAATCGAAAAAAGATACCTTGTCAAATGAAGTGAAATCTACCGGAATAGAGGAAAATTCGCTACCGTTAAAAGCCATTTCGAAACCAAGTTGTTCTTTGGTTCCGGCCACCCCGAGCCTTTTACCGTTCCATTGTTCTGCTTTAGGGTCTCGCTCTTGAACATAAATAAGTTCATTAAATGTAACGCCGTCAACGCCCGTTTGCGTTTCGGAAAACAAAACCAAAACAGCATTGGGCTCCTTGTACCCTGTCAAGTAATAGAAGTCAGGGTCTTGGTGATAAACATAATCCACATCATTGGCCCTATTTCGCTCTGCATTGGCAAAGAGAACCACGGCGCAATTGGGCGGCATCATTTCACGAACTTGCTCCCTACGCTGCTTATGGAAATTAGCAAAAAGAAAGTCTTTGGGCGTGTCCTGCCCTTGCATTTGGGTTGCAAACAATAAAAGAAACACCGAAACAATAATATTTTTAAGCATGGCTATATTTTAAAATTTCAAAATACTGCTTTTAAATAAATAATCTTTTATAATTATCAAGAAACATACTATTTACCAAGAGCCGTTTACCTAAATAATTCTATAAATTTGCATAAATAAAAAATTAATATGAAAAACACAGCTCTTTCCAAAACTCATGAGTCCCTTGGTGCAAAAATGGTGCCTTTTGCGGGTTATAACATGCCTGTTTCTTATGAAGGTGTAAACGCCGAACATGAAACCGTACGCAAAGGTGTTGGTGTTTTTGATGTTTCGCATATGGGCGAGTTTTTGATATCAGGACCCCAAGCGCTAAACCTCATTCAGAAGGTTACATCTAATGACGCTTCCAAACTCACTATTGGCAGGGCCCAGTATAGCTGTCTGCCTAATGAGACTGGCGGAATTGTAGATGACCTCATTGTCTATAAAATTAAAGAAGAGCAATATTTACTGGTGGTAAATGCCTCGAATATTGAAAAGGACTGGAACCACATATCAAAATATAATACGGAATTCAACGCTGACATGCGTGATATTTCAGAAGATTACTCGCTATTGGCCATTCAAGGACCAAGAGCGGTTGAAGCAATGCAGTCCTTATCCTCGGTGGATTTGGCAGATATCAAATTTTACAATTTCAAAGTGGCGGATTTTGCCGGTGTTGAACACGTGATCATTTCAGCAACCGGATATACGGGTTCTGGTGGTTTTGAAATTTACTGTAAGAATACGGATGTAAAGCAAGTTTGGGACAAGGTATTTGAAGCTGGTGCCGAGTTCGGGATAAAGCCGATAGGACTAGCGGCGCGGGACACCCTACGCTTGGAAATGGGGTACTGCCTATACGGAAATGACATCAATGATACTACTTCGCCCTTTGAGGCGGGACTCGGTTGGATTACTAAATTCACGAAGGATTTTGTAAATAGCGAGGCACTTGCCAAAGAAAAAGCGCATGGCCCAGAGCGCAAGTTAATTGCTTTCGAATTGGACGAAAGAGGAATTCCACGTCATGACTATGATATTGTCGACGGTCAAGGAAAAAAAATCGGTATGGTCACTTCGGGTACCATGTCCCCGTCATTGGGTAAAGGTATCGGTTTGGGGTATGTACCAATTGTCTTTTCTGAAATCGGTAGTAAAATTCAGATACAGATACGAAAAAAGGCTGTTCCGGCTACAGTCGTTAAATTACCTTTTTATAAAAGTTAGAAATGCCAGATTTTCAAAAAAGCATTGATAGCATCTACAAGGAAGTACTCGAGAGTCCGGATAGTGGTACCGTGGCTTCTTATATTCCAGAATTAGCGTCTGTAGAAAGTTCCAAATTCGGGATTCATCTTATTGATACCAATCAGCATAACTATGCCGCTGGTGATTCTGGAGAAAAATTTTCTGTACAAAGTATTTCAAAAGTTCTTACGCTTTCCATGGCTTTAGGACGAATTGGCGAAAAGATTTGGAGGCGAGTGGACGTAGAACCTTCTGGGGACCCATTTAACCACCTTTCTCTTTTAGAGCAGGAAAATGGAATTCCTAGAAATCCATTAATTAATGCCGGAGCCATCGTCATCGCTGATATTCTAGTTACCGAACTAGAAAATCCGAAGGAGGATTTCTTGACTTATGTTAGAAATTTGGCGGATGACACCAGTATTTCCTATGATGAAAAAGTAGCCTTATCCGAGAAAGAAACAGGTTTCAAAAATTATGCGGCGGCCAACCTTTTAAAATCCTACGGCAACCTTAAAAATGATGTTGAAGATGTTTTGGATTTTTATTTTCACCAGTGTTCCTTGAGCATGAGTTGCAAACAACTTTGTGATACGTTCTATCTTTTTATGAACAGGGGAAGATGTAAAAGAGATATTGGTTATCTGGATATTAATCAGATAAAGCGTATTAATGCGCTAATGCTCACCTGTGGGTTCTACGATGAAGCCGGCGAATTTGCCTTCGAGGTAGGCCTACCTGGGAAAAGTGGTGTAGGTGGCGGTATCGTTGCCCTACTTCCCAATGAATTCTGTGTAGCAACATGGTCTCCAGGTCTTAACAAGAAAGGGAATTCTGCACGCGGTATGCAAGCGCTAGAACGTTTAACTACGATGACCGAATTATCAATATTCTAGTTTGGAAAACAAAAAAGTCTTAATACTCGGTGGTAGCGGTTTTTTGGGGAATGCCATTTACAAAGAACTGCGTGGCTACTTTGATACTTATGGCACCTATTGCCATTCTGGAAGGACCTTTGAGTCTAATAAGCAGTTTATACAGTTCGACTTGAACGAAGACGATATCTTTCCGATTCTTGAGCGTATTAGGCCTACGACTATTATTTCTGCGTTGCGCGGAAGTTTTGCGGCTCAGGTTATTACCCATCAGCATATTGTGGAATACTTGAACAAAAATAACTGTACACTCTATTTCCTTTCTTCGGCCAATGTTTTTGATGCTTATAGTAAATACCCCTCTTACGAAAATGACAAAACACTTTCCGAAAGCGTCTACGGGCGTTTAAAAATTAAAATAGAGAACATGTTGCTTAGACTCCCATCAAAAAAAATGGGCATATTAAGAGTTCCCATGGTGTTCGGTAATAGTTCTCCTAGGGTAAGGGAAATGAAAAGACAAATATTGGTGAACGAGCCGGTAGAAGTTTTTCCTAATCTAATTTTAAATGTGACCAACGACGATAAGCTTACGCAGCAAATTCATTATCTTATCAACAGAAATAAAACAGGGATTTATCATTTAGGAAGTTCAGATTTGGTACATCACGAAGATTTTATAAAAGAAGTTTTAGAACGTGTGGGAAATTTTAATCCTATCATCAAAAGGGTATACACCACCAATGACGATAGATACTTGGCCGTTCTACCAAAATCCAACAAACTACCTAAAAACCTGAGGTTTACTTACCAAGACATTATAGACCATCATGTTTTAAATTGATATTAATTGCAAAAAATATACAAATGGAAAAATTTACTGACAAACAAATAGCAGACTACCTAGGCCAACTTGAAGGTTGGGAATATGTTGATGGGGCCATTGAGACTACCTTTGAGTTTAAGGACTTTAAAGAAGCGTTCTCCGTCATGACTAGAATAGCTTTTGAATGTGAAGCACAAGGACATCATCCAGATTGGAGCAACGTCTATAAAACGGTAAACATAAGGCTCAATACCCATGATGCAAATGGTGTAACGGAGAAAGACTTTGCTTTGGCCAGAAGTATTGAAGATATTATTGAAAGTGATTAGAGATACGTCGCTTACTACGTAACTAAACAAGCATTCAATATTTTATTACATTTGAAATTATAATCCTAAAGAAAACACATGGGAAGAGCTTTTGAATTCAGAAAAGCAAGGAAAATGAAGCGATGGGCAGCCATGTCCAAAGCGTTTACACGTATAGGCAAAGACATTGTCATGGCCGTAAAAGACGGAGGTCCGGACCCGGATTCCAATGCCAGATTACGAGCGGTCATACAGAACGCCAAGGCTGTAAACATGCCTAAAGACAATGTGGAACGAGCCATAAAAAGAGCAAGTGATAAAAGTCTTGGCGATTACAAAGAAGTACTATTCGAGGGTTATGCGCCCCATGGTATTGCCATACTTGTAGAAACCGCAACGGATAATAATACTCGCACGGTTGCGAATGTACGTAGCTATTTTAATAAATGTAACGGTAGCCTTGGAACATCCGGTTCTGTTGAGTTTATGTTTGACCATACCTGCAATTTTAGAATTCCCGCAGAAGGTATTGACCCGGAAGAACTGGAGCTTGAGATGATAGATTACGGTGCCGAGGAAGTTTTTGTGGATGAAGACGGCATACTTATCTATGCTCCTTTTGAAAGTTTTGGTGCCATACAGAAAGAATTAGAAAACCGTGAAATAGAAATACTCTCCTCCGGTTTTGAACGTATTCCTCAAGTTACCAAAGCACTTACCGAGGAACAAGCCGCCGATGTAGAAAAACTTCTAGAGAAAATCGAAGAGGACGACGATGTGCAGAACGTCTATCACACTATGCAGGAGTAATATTTCTTTAGGTTACTATTTCATAAGTGACACCTATAATAATTTATTGTTCGTAAAAAATCCTTAGTTTTTCTTTACGCGTATCCTGTAATTTTATTTACATTAAAACGACTGTTTATAAAAATGGTCATATGAGGAATCTACTTTATTTTATTTTTTTTAATTTTTCCTTATTAGTAACGGGACAAGAAATGACTTCTGACAGGTTGGGGCAACTTTTTGAAGAAGTGGCAGAAACCGTTGTTGAAAATGGAAATTCATACAATATCCTATATAAAGAAAAGCCCATATTCTGCATTTTCGATGAACGGGCAAACAGAATGCGGATTATATCACCTATAGTTGAACGTGAGGAAATTGGCGAAAAGGAAATCTTAAATGCCTTAGTAGCAAACTTTCACTCAGCATTGGATGTAAAATACGCCTTAAGTGATGAAATCATCTGGTCCGTTTTTACCCATCCCTTAAAAGAACTATCAGACGATCAAGTTTTAGATGCGCTGGACCAAGTATATTTGGCATCAGCGACATTTGGCAACAGCTATACGAGTACCTCAATAGTGTTTCCAGGAAACACTAAGAAGGAAGAAAAACATACCAAGAAGTTGATTGAACGATCTAAAAACTGAACTTAGGTACCTTTCCTTTAACATTCTCAAAAAAGGACTCGTACACCTTGAAATCGGCTGTCATGTCTGCTGTTGGAAAATAAGGTTCTGATATTTTAATTTGTTTATTACCGTAGTCGAACGCAACGAGTACAATAGGAACGTTTGCGGCTTTGGCAATATAGTAGAAGCCCGTTTTCCACTTCGTGACCTTTTTACGGGTACCTTCTGGCGATAATGCCAATCGAAAAACGTTTCTTTCCTCAAAAATTTGAGCGGTTGCACTTACGGTATCATTAGATTTACTTCTATCGATGGGTGCCCCACCTGTCCATTTGAAAAACCATCCCAATGGAGAATCAAAAAGACTCTTTTTGCCGATATAATTTATTTCCTCGTTCCAAACTTTACGTACCAAAAGTCCCAAAAAAAAGTCCCACCAACTTGTATGTGGTACTACGGGGATTACAAATTTATTGAGGTGAGAAGGGAACGCTCCTTCAAGTGACCACTTCAAAACTTTAAAATAGATAAACTTTGCTATTTGCTGCATCGATAATTATTGATTGCTAATTTTGTTCTCGACTGCCTACAAACAGACCGCTATCAAGAGAATTAAATCTTCTGGTAGATTGATTTTAGTTTTTCGGGAGTTATTAAGTTTCTCCAATTATCTCCCAATGCATTTTCCCAAAGCGGTTCCATGCTTAGAGCTACAGTTACCATTTTATCGAAATCCGTTTCGGATAAATTTTTACAGATTCCGTTGGGAAGTTCAATCTGGTGCCGCTGCATCATTTTATTGAACGTAGCGACCCCTTCTGGATAGAACTCTTCCAAATATTGAAAAACCAAACAGTTTCCAATGCCATGCTTTACCCCTAAGAGATATCCAAGGCCATAGCTCATAGCATGAGCAATACCCACTTGAGAGTATGCGATGCTCATGCCCCCATGCCAAGAAGCCATCATTAACTTATCCTGAGATTCTGACTTTGACAAGTCTGTCAAGAAAACCTCTTTGCACAAATCCATTGCCTTTTCTCCATAACTCTGACTAAAGGCGTTCAGATATGTGCCATTCAAGGACTCCACGCAATGAATATAGCAATCCATACCGGTGTAGAACCACTGGTCGTGCGTTACCCCTTTCGTGAGCTCCGGGTCTAGAATGACTTGATGAAACGTTGTTTCGTCAGAATTTATGCCTAGTTTCTTTTCCGGACCTAATAAGACCGTAGTTCTGGAAACCTCTGCACCTGTTCCGCTAATGGTAGGAACACCAACATGATAAATAGACTTTTTATGTACCAAATCCCATCCTTGGTATTCCGAAGCGCTTCCTTTATTGGTCAAAAGAATAGCTACCGCTTTGGCCAAATCTAACAAAGTACCGCCTCCTATACCAACAATACCTGAAGGGAATTCTTGGTACTCTTCTCGGATCATGGCGACCAAGGCGTCTACTTGAGTCGTCTTAGGTTCCTCCTCGGCCGATATAAAAACAATTTGATCACAGAAAATTTTTGGTATCCGTGGAATCAACGCTGTTCCTTCAAACACATCGTCTACCAAAAATATGATAGGCGACTCGGAATGTTTTCGTTTTGGCAATAGGATATCCCCCAACTGATCAAAACTTCCGTTGCCAAAAACAACTCTTGGAACCATGGGAAAGTTCCTATATTTTTCTGAAGCTCTAGTAGGTATCTTCTTCAATTTTATTTTCTTTTTAATCTCCATTTAAATTCTACAGATATTCCAATACATCGACCAATTTTTGGACGGTCAAATATCCTTTTTTTTCTTTTGGCTCCTCTATTTCTTCATGCTTCCAAGTGGTATGAAACGGAACATGTACGGCCTTAGCGCCAATATTGACCAAGGGCAATACGTCTGATTTTAAAGAATTCCCGATCATTAAAAATTCGTTTGTAGAAATTTCTAAGTGATCTAATAGATCCTTGTAATTTCTTTCTTTTTTATCACTTAATACTTCTACATGATGAAAATAGGTCGATAGGTTAGATTTGCTCAATTTCCTTTCTTGGTCTAATAAATCCCCTTTTGTTAAAACTATTAACCTATATCTTCCTTGTAAACTTTCTAAAACCTCCTCTACGCCGTCTAAAAGCTCTACCGGATGGGCAATCATCTCTTTTCCTAGATTCAACAATTCCAAAAGCGTTGCTTGAGAAATATTATTATCCGAAAGTTCTAAAGCGGATTCTATCATGGAAAGCATAAAACCTTTGATACCGTATCCATACAGTTCCAGATTTTTCATTTCCATTTTAAATAGCTCTTGGTCTATTTTATTCTTCGTTTCATAACCTTCCAGTAATTCTGCGAACCGCTCTTCTGCATGCCTGAAATAGGTTTCGTTTACCCAGAGCGTATCGTCGGCATCGAACCCGATGACTTTAACCTCTTTGAAATCTATCTCCATGCAGCCTGTGCTTTTTCCAAATCTTCTGGAGTATCAATCTCTATCCCCGAGACCGATGTTTCTACCATCTTAATCTTTTTACCGTATTCGAGATAACGGATTGCTTCAATTTTCTCCGTTGCCTCCAAGGACAACATCGGTAATCTTTGAAAATCCATCAAGGCGCGTTTTCGAAACGCATATATTCCCTTATGCTTGTAATATATCGTATGGTTATCTTTTGCTCTTGGGAACGGTATAGGCGACCTGGAGAAATATAACGCAAAATTCCTGTTGTCCACAATTACCTTTACCGTGTTCGGATTGTTTATCTCATCGTCTTCCGTTATTTTAACCATCAAAGAGGCCAAATCTATCTCCTTCGCTACGTCTCCCCTAAAAACTTCGATAACCCCGGCTAAACTCTCTTTATCAGTGAAGGGTTCATCTCCCTGCACGTTAACAATGATGTCCACGTCCATATCCGTGACCGCCTCTGCGATACGATCACTACCACAATCGTGTTCCTTTTTACTCATAATGGCCAGACCGCCCTCTTTTATGATGGTTTCATAGATGACGGTGCTGTCCGTAACCACATAAACCTCGTCAAAAAGTCCGGTTTTGACCGCCGCTTCATAAGTGCGCACAATTACAGGCTTCCCTGAGAGGTCTTGCATTAACTTAGCAGGAAACCTGGATGCCGCATACCTTGCCGGTATCATTGCTATTATCTTCACTACTCTATGTTTTTTGCTTTGGTCTTAAACTTCTATAAATTCTAAAAATAATCGTCAATATAATGATTACCAATACGGCAGCAAGAATAGGTGCAAAAATCGAGGCCACCGTAACCACGGCCGCTGTACCGGTCTCTACCGTTGCGACCACCGGATTAGCTAAACCACCCGTTGTTGCCGTTGATGCCAACCTCCCAGTAGCTCCGGCACCCTTAATCGCCGTTGCCGTGCCACCCCCTGCTATGATTGCCAAGGACCACGTAACCACAGGGTCTAAATTCGCTACCGTAGATACCATTACCGCCGTGCCGGCAATTGCCGCCAACGGTACTGCTATGCTATCCAACAAATTATCCAACCAAGGAATGAAATAAGCGAAGATTTCCACACCCGTAGCTATTCCTAATGTCAGTACCGCGGCCAAACTTCCAATCCACTCCCAATTATCGTTCAAATCCCAAACACCGAAATAAGATGCTAAACTAAGTGCGAATAATGGCAGAAAGACCCTAAAACCAACCGAAGCGGCAAGGCCAACTCCCAGAAAGATGCTTAATATAGTTTCGGTAGTCATGCTCTAATTATACTTTTAATAGGGTAATCTTTTTGATATATTCACTTTCAAAAAACTACAACCCTTTATAAATGACTAAAATAACCTTTTCCTATTCAACAAAAAAATCATCCTTAAAGCCAATTAAATATAATTTTCTTTTGGCCCGGGTAACAGCGGTGTAAAGCCATCGTAGGTATTCTTTGTCTATACCATTGGGCAGATAAGGTTGCTCTACAAAGACGGTGTCCCATTGTCCGCCCTGTGATTTATGACAGGTAATGGCATATGAGAATTTCACCTGTAAACCATTAAAGTATTTATTGTTTTTAACCCCAAGAAATTTCTTGTATTTGGATTTTTCATGTGCGAAATCTTTCATGACTTCTTGATAGAGCCTGTTACCCTCTTCGTAGGACAATGACGGTGATTCCGCTTTTATGGTATCTAACAACAAGACCGTTTCAAAGGGTTTCATATTTGGATAATCTACCATTTGCACCTTTACCTCAGCAAATTTAAATCCGTAAAGGTCCTTAAAAGCGAAGATTTCTAAAATTTCAATAATATCTCCGTTTGCGATAAAACCTGCTTCCGAGTTCGGTTTTAGCCAAAAGTAGTTGTTCTTAACGACCATCATAAAATCACCCGCAGCAAGCTCATTCTCCAAAAACAATATACGTTCCCTAATATTTAGATTGTATAAATTGGCCCGCTTGTTTGATCTAACGATTATCGCTGTTTCTTCTTTTCCGTTTCTAGAATAGGATTCGTCTATAGCTTCCTGGATTTCATGACCGTCTATTAGTCTTACAATATCTTTATAAGGGTTTACATCAAACTGAAAACTTTCATAGTAGTCGCCCTGCAATTGCTCTCTTAAGAGCGTTGCATTGGCCAATATGCCCGAATCTTTGGCTTGCCTAACGACTTCATCCAATTCTAAACGAACGACCTCTTTATTATAATTCAAGGAAAGTTTATCCCCGTCCAAAGCTGGGCTCAACATCAAATGCACAGGAGGTAACTGGGCCGTATCCCCTATTAACAACAGTTTACAGTTATGTCCGGAGTATACGAACATCATTAAGTCGTCCAAAAGTGAACCGTTCTCAAAGAGTTTAGAATCTGCCGGAGTATCCGGTATCATGGAAGCTTCGTCCACAATGAACAATGTATCGCGATGTTTGTTGGGCGCTAAAACAAATTGAACTCCCCCTCCGCTTTGTTTCTTAGGAAAATATATTTTCCTATGGATTGTGAAAGCTTGCGTTTTTGAGTAATTGGACATCACCTTGGCCGCCCTGCCCGTCGGAGCCATAAGAACAGATTTCATGCGCGTCTTCCAAAGGCTGTTCACTAATGTTCCAACCAGCGTTGTCTTACCCGTACCCGCAAATCCTTTCAGCAAAAAAACCTCTTCCTTGACCTTTGATAAGATGAAACTGGCCAACTTTTGCAGCACCAGTTCTTGCTTTAATGTGGGTATATGGGGAAATTTAGACTTTAGTTCAGAATAAAAAGTAGCGTCTGTTAATGGTTTCATCGGTGCCCAAAGATAAAGAGGATTTTTAGCGCAAAACCTTTTCTCATTAAAAAAAAATTGTAGATTTGTGAGAACCACTAAATTAAATTAACACTTAAGAAATGAAGACCATTATTCAAATTGTACTTTGGATTGCTTGTATAGGATTAGGTTACCTTATTTATAATTCGGTTACCGGACCTATTGAATTTAAGAAAGTAAAACAAGAACGCTTTGGCAAGGTAATCGCCAAGCTGAAGGATATTAAAAACTCACAAGAGGCCTATAAAACTGTTAATGGGAGGTATGCAAAAGATTTCAATAGCCTTATCAAATTCATAGATACAGGCAAATATGTGATTACCCAACAAAGAGATTCCTCTTTTATGCAGTTTGATGAAACCTATCAAATTGATTTACTTAAAGAAGTAAAGATTATTGATACCCTAGCTTTTGTTTCTGTTAAAGATTCTCTTTACAAAAAGGATACACGCTATAAAAACCTTATGGAGGTACCCGGAGTACCAGGTGAAAAAATCATCATGAAGGCCGATATTATTGAGAAAAGCGGCTACAGAGCTCCTGTTTTTGAAGCAAAAGTGCCTAAAAGTATTTTATTAAAAGACCAACCCAAAGACCTTGTTGCCCGTGAAAATGCTCAAATGAGCGTTGAGGAGGTTAACGGAAGCGAAATTGTAGTTGGGTCTTTACAAGAAGTAAGTACCAGTGGTAACTGGCCATCGGTTTATGACAAAAAAGAAGATCAATAACGGTTTAGATATAGCCGATAAAAATTTTGAGAAATTGTCCATTCAGGTTAGCTTGAATGGACTTTCTTTTTGTGTGGCAGATGCAGTTTCACAAAGAATCCTTTATTCCGATAAAAAGGTATTTTCCGAGGAGCTAAACCCTATTACGGTTTTAAAGGAACTCAAAGAATTAGTTCAAAAACAAGACTTAGCCAATAAAGCATTCGACGAAGTCGTTGTTATTCATAGAAATACACTTTTTGCCTTGGTACCTAAACCCTTGTTCCAGGTAAACGAACTCTCTAACTATCTTAAGTTCAATACTAAGGTTTTACCTACCGATACGTTGGAATACGACGAAATAAAAAATCAGGATATGGTTAATGTTTATGTGCCGTACACGAACATTAATAATTATATCTATGACCTTTTCGGAGAATTTTCTTTCTTTCATAATGGCTCTATACTGGTGCAGTCCCTTCTTAATAGTTATTCTAAAAACAAAGAGGATGTTTGTTACGTAAATGTTGGTAAGGGGCAGATGGACATTATGGTCTCCTCTGGCAAAAATTTAAAATTGTATAACAGCTTTCTTTATGAAACAAAAGAAGATTTTGCCTATTACCTCTTGTTTGTTTTAGAACAACTGGAATTGGATACGGAAACCGTTCCCGTAAAACTCTTCGGTTCTATATCAGAGGATGACGAACTTTTTCAACTCTGCTATACCTATGTTCAAAACATTGCTATTTTCGCTCCTAATGCAACTCATCATTTAGAATTGGGTGAACCTGGTGATGAATCTATTGATTTTACCATACTAAACTCCCTTTAAATGCGAATTATATCAGGAAAACATAAGGGACGAAATCTTATGGCGCCCAAAAAATTACCGGTACGGCCTACTAAAGATATGGCCAAGGAGGCATTGTTCAATATTTTAAATAATCGCTACTACTTTCCAGATTTAAAGGTCTTGGACCTTTTTTCAGGTACGGGCAATATCAGTTATGAATTTGCATCTAGGGGAGTTGACCAAATACTTGCCGTGGATGTGGATATGGGCTGTATTAATTATATTGATAAAATATCGACTCAGTTAGAATTGGATATCAGAACACTTAAAGCTGATGTTTTCTCTTTCTTAAGCAAGAATTCGGAAAAGTTTGATATCATCTTCGCCGATCCTTTTTATAGCATGGAATTGACAGATTTTGCAAAAATCCCCGAACTGGTCTTTACCAAGGAAATGCTTTTGGAAGATGGGGTTTTAATTATAGAACATTCCAAACACACCAGTTTGAAACACTTACCTCATTTTGAAAGTTCTAGAAAATATGGAGGTAGTGTATTTAGTTTTTTCAAATAATAACAAAGAACGTCAATTTTAGTGCATCTAAAGAACCTTCACAAGGTATTAAATTATAGTATTGCCAGTATTTGGCTTGTCAATGGTCTAGTTTGTAAAGTGCTGAACTTTGTTCCCAGACACCAACAAATTGTTGCAGAGATTTTGGGTAATGAGCACTCAAGATTACTAACTATCGCTATTGGCTTTTCCGAAATCATAATGGCTATTTGGGTAATATCTCAATTTAAGTCTAGGATAAATGCGGTCGCTCAAATTATTATAGTTGCTTTGATGAATCTGTTAGAATTCATTTTAGTTCCCGAACTATTGCTATGGGGGAAACTTAATTCGTTCTTTGCTTTACTATTTATTGGAGTAGTATATTACAATGAGTTTATTTTGAAAAAAGAATTACCCTGAAAAGTTAGCATGGAATTTTTAAAAAATCACCCCTTTGCTGTAAAAACCTATTTTGAAAATTCTATTGTGCTAACATATGCCATAGCCAAGGAAGAACTTGAAGGATTAATTCCTGAATGCCTAACACTAGATACCTTTGATGACAAATGGGCTTTTATAGCATTGGCAATGGTAAATACCAAAGGACTAAGACCAAAAGGTTTTCCGAAGTTTATGGGGAATAATTTCTTTTTAATTGGATACCGGGTATTTGTTCGTTACACGGACAAGAGCGGTAAGCGTTTAAGGGGATTGTACATTTTAAAATCAGAAACCAATAAACATAAAATGTCATTCTTTGGAAATATATTTACGCACTACAATTACACTACCACAGACATTACTTATGACAATGAAGATTCTAACTTAACCATTAGTTCCAAAAAGTCAGGGTTGAATGTAGTAATGGACATAAACCAGGACGGGGTTCCATTACCAAACGGTTCCCCATTCCGGGAATGGAAGGAAGCAAGACGTTTTGCAGGCCCGTTACCATTTACTTTCACTTACAATAAAGAAAAAAAAGAAGTTTTGATAATTGAAGGAGTTCGGCAAAATTGGAAACCTGTACCATTAGCTGTTAAAAAGGCTGAAGTGGGTTTTCTCAAAACAAAACATTTTAAAAATATAATTTTAGCAAATGCTTTCGTTGTAAGTAATGTTCCATATTACTGGAAAAAAGGAAAGATAGAAGCATGGAGCTAAAAAGAAGAAAATTTCAAGGTGTTCTAAATATATTAAGCTTTAACAGACACTTCTATGTAATAGGCTTAATTGTATTGATTTTAATTATCCTTGGGTTAGCGCTTTTCAACGTACCTGTACTATGGCATTGGGTAATAATTGGGGCATTTCTCTATGGATTACTAACGCCCTTGGTGGTTTCGGCTTACGTGTACGATTTTTCTGGATATTACAATTTTAAGTGGCTAAAAGACTTAGGCTTGATACATAAAACTCCAAAGCATATTGTTAATATTAATGCCGGTTTTGATGAGACAAGTTTTATTTTAAAACATAATTTCCCCAAATCTGAATTAAAAGTATTCGATTTTTATAATTCAAAACAGCATACGGAACCAGCAATTGTAAGAGCTAGAAAAGTTAGTCTGGTTTATCCCAATACAGAACAAATTAGTACCGACCATATACCGGTAGCAGATAAATCAGTGAACATGATTTTTTTATTGTCTGCTGCCCATGAAATTCGCACGCATAAGGAAAAAGTAGTTTTTCTTAAAGAATGTCGCAGAATTTGCAAAGAGAATGGTAAAATAATTACTGTTGAACATTTAAGAGATTTGCCTAACTTTTTAGCCTTTTCTGTAGGCTTTACTCATTTTTTCTCACGAAAAGCATGGAAAAAAGCATTTGATGAATCTGGATTTTCATCCTTTGAGGAAACAAAATTCACTCCGTTCATGTCAATCTTCAACTGTTCTCCTTAGCACTAAACTATGCAAACTCATATCAAGATTATCGGGGCATTACTAATAATTCTAGCAATGGTCCATGTGATTTTCCCAAGGTACTTCAAATGGGAGAAGGAACTCAAAGCCCTAAGTTTGATTAACCGGCAGATGATGGTGATACACACCTTGTTCATAGCAATCACCGTATTTTTAATGGGCCTACTTTGCCTTACCTCTTCGGAAGATTTAATCAATACTTATCTCGGCAAGCGTATTTGTTTAGGGTTGGGACTATTTTGGACCATTAGACTCATCGTACAATTTTTTGGATATTCATCAGAATTATGGAGAAGAAAAAAATTCGAAACCACTATTCATATGTTCACCATTATACTGTGGAGTTATCTCAGTAGCGTATTTTGGCTTAGTTATTTTGCTTAGATTCTTTTAGTAAAAAAAATTATAAAAAAATCCACGCAATTGCGTGGATTTTTTAAGCTAACTCAATAATTTCTATTATTCCCCCTGCCCCAGTGAGAATCCTCTTTTTCCGTCAAACTCATAAAGATTTTCCGTTTTAATCACATCGAAACCTTTGGTATGCAATTTTGACAATAAAGCTACTATTTGTTCAAAATTTATTGGTGTGTAGACTGGAGCTTCTCCCGTATTGATTTCTGCGCTTTTAGCGACGAACCTACATCTCCAATGGTCCGTACAATACGTCTCTTTCATACCTTCAGGAAAAACCTTTACGCCCCTGTTGGTAATCATCTTTAATTTTAATTTAAATGCATTTATCTTGGATAATGCCTGCCCTATTTCCTCTGGATCATTTCCTTTCCAATCAATAAAAACATCTACACCAAGCAATACTTTATTTTCAGACTTTCTCGTGTACTCAGGTATTTCTATCTTTCCTTTTCCTTTAGACATATTACTGCCAACGAAATGCTTTGGCTTCTCACCGAGTCTAGAAATGATTTCATCTGCAAATTCTGACGTAGATACTTTTTTGACACTGTTATCTTCTCCATAGATATCTGCCGTGTGAAAACCTGCTTCGATTGTTGCCAACCAGGCATTCTTTATTTTATCGGCAATGACTGTTTGACCTACGTGGGCAAGCATGGATATTGCAGCGTTGATCAAACCGGAAGGATTAGCTATATTCTGCCCGGCAATATCAGGAGCCGAACCATGTATGGCTTCAAACATTGCCACATTCGTGCCAATATTTGCCGAACCCGCCATGCCTACAGAACCGGCAATTTCAGCAACTATGTCGGAAACGATATCTCCGTATAAATTTGAAGTCACCACAACATCATAGTTTTCAGGGTTTGCGGCCAATCGGGCTGCACCTATATCTATTATCTGTGTTTCGTTCTGTATCTCTGGATATTCCGTAGCGATTTCATCAAAAACCTGATGGAACAAACCATCCGTGAGTTTCATGATATTGTCCTTTACCATACAGGTTACTTTCTTTCGTCCGTAAACCCTAGCGTATTCAAAAGCATATCTCACAATTTTTTCGCAACCAGGCCTTGTAATCAACTTTAAACATTGCACTACATCCTGTGTTTGTTGGTGTTCGATACCGGCGTATAAATCCTCTTCGTTTTCCCTGATCACCACAACATCCATTTGTGGAAAATTCGTTTCCACGTAAGGGTACAATGCGCTTACCGGCCTTACATTTGCAAATAATCCAAGAGATTTGCGCAAGGTTACGTTCAAACTTTTGTAGCCCTTACCTTGGGGTGTAGTGATAGGAGCCTTTAATATAATTTTGTTCTTGTTTATAATCTCCCAAGTTTCCTTTGCAATACCAGCGGAGTTTCCGGATAAATATACCTGTTCTCCCAACTGTATGTACTCCGGTTCAATATTTGCACCTGCGGCTTCAAGAATTTTCAAGGTGGCATCCATAATTTCAGGACCTATACCATCTCCTTTAGCTACTGCAACTTTTACTGCAGTTTCATTTAAATTTTCATTTGATTTTTGATGCAATACACTTGATTTCATATAAACGCTGTTTTAGTTATCGAGTGTAAAGTTCAACTAATTAATTCATATATTTTTATTTATGTTTTTGATGATATGCATTAAAATATTTTATAATTTACGTAATACTTCTGCTTCGGTTGAAATAATCGCACATCAGATTGACGATTGTAATAAGTCCATCTCAAAGAGAAATAATAGCTTTACTCTAAACTAATCGTTCACTTATTGGAATAAAGTGCTTCAATACACATAATATGAGGGCTACACTAGCTACCATTGGGATTCTATGAAGTACTCTGGGTTCGATAAAACTACGCAAATCACAGATTTGCCAAAGAAATACTACATATTCTGGATAGACCCTTCGACTTCGCTCAGGGTTCAATAAAACTACGCAAATCACAGATTTGCTGTTTTATTGAAAAAGCAGGCCATAAGCCGGATTCTGTGTATCTAGAACTGCGTTCTAAATTACCTATCATTTATCTAGGCCCTTAGTTACCCAAAGACTCTAACCGCCTACCCTTCGACTTGGACGTGCCGCCCTCAAACGTCGGTTTACATGACGTTTCACCGTATAGAGTTTACCTGGTTTCACTACAGCCGAACTGTACTTGCTTTCTGTTGCACTTGTCCTCACCTCTCGGCGGACGGGCGTTACCCGCTATACTGCACTATGGTGTCCGGACTTTCCTCGTTTTAATAAATTAAACCGCGATAGGTTGGCCTGCTACGAACAAATGTACTGCAATTGTTGATAACTAAGGATGATCTCTGTTTTAAATACCTCCTAGAATTAAGCTCAATTTTTATATTTGTATAGGCACGAAAAACTCTAATTTGGAACCATTTATAGTATCGGCACGGAAGTATAGACCTCAAACATTTAAAGATGTTGTTGGGCAACGGGCCATTACCAATACTCTCCAAAATGCAATAGATAACAATCACTTGGCACAGGCCCTGCTTTTCTGCGGCCCCAGAGGTGTCGGTAAAACTACATGTGCTAGAATTCTTGCAAAGCAAATAAACGCCGACGGAACCGAAAGTCCGGATGAAGATTTTGCCTTTAATATTTTTGAACTGGATGCGGCTTCCAACAATTCCGTTGATGATATCAGAAGTTTGATAGATCAAGTGCGCATACCGCCACAAGTGGGTAAATACAAAGTCTATATCATTGACGAGGTACATATGCTATCCACAAGTGCCTTCAACGCCTTTTTAAAGACCTTAGAGGAGCCTCCAAAACATGCTATTTTTATTCTTGCCACAACGGAAAAACACAAAATTATTCCTACGATTTTATCTCGTTGTCAAATTTTTGATTTTAAGCGGATAACCGTAAAGGATGCCGCAGAATATTTGAAATATATTGCGGAGAGCCAAGATATCAATGCTGAAGAAGATGCGCTACATATCATTGCTCAAAAAGCGGATGGCGCCATGCGTGATGCACTCTCCATCTTTGACCGGGTTGTAAGTTTTTCCGGAAAGGACCTCACTAGAAAAGCGGTGACAGAAAATTTAAACGTCTTGGATTATGATACCTATTTCGAGGCAACCGACCTGATATTAGAACATAATATTCCGCACTTATTGGTATTGTTCAACACAACCTTAGGTCTTGGATTCGACGGGCATCATTTTATAGCTGGTCTGGCTTCACATTTTAGGGATTTGATGGTATGCCAGCATCAAGACACCATAGCGCTCTTAGAAGTGGGTGAAATGGCTCAAAAAAGTTATCGAGAACAATCCCAACGTACGTCGAGTAGTTTTCTATTGAAAGCATTGGATATTGCCAATGATTGTGACCTGAAATACAAAACCAGTAAAAATCAACGGCTTTTGGTAGAGCTTTCGTTGATGAAATTAGCCTCTATCGACTTTGATGGAGAAAAAAAAAATCCTGAATCAGTAGCAGTACAGGACAAAACAATAGACTTTATTGCCCCTGCCTCCTTTTACGAGAACACTACCCCAAAACCAAAGCAAAACGCGCTTTCCGAACCTAGTAACGAAACGAATACTTTACCCGAGCAGCGAGCGGAAACATTTCAAAAATTAGTTGAGCAACATGCCCCTAAAGCGGAAGAACGAGAAGAAATAGAGGCTCCTCATTTTATAGAAGACAACATTCAGCAAGGCACAGCACCAATAAAAAAAGTACAGCCCCTTACAAATACTACTGAAATACCGACTACGGTACAAGAACCGGTTGCTAAAGAAATTAATACAAAAAATAACGGCCAACCCACGGAGCCGGTATACAAGGTTTACCCCTCTACTAATGCCGTTAAAACAACAACCACACGACAAGAACCGGTTGCGAAAAAAATTAATATTACCGTACCCGAAAAACGGGTTTCTGGCCTATCCATCTCTAGTTTAAAGGCTAAAAAAGAGCACGAACTCAACAGAATTGAGGTTGTTCTAGACGAGGATGCGCTACCTAAGGACGACTTTACCGAAGAAGAGTTAAGAAAACACTGGGCAGATTTTGTTCAAGAAATTGATGCTAAAGGTCAAAAAATACTTGCATCGAACTTAAATACGGATATTCCGAAACTAAAAGAAAATTTCACCATTAGTATTGAACTTCCTAATGGTACGATGAAAAAGGAAATTGAACGTGGCAACTACGACCTTATGGAATACTTAAGGGCTAAGCTCAACAATCACTTCATTCAACTTGAAATTTCCGTAAACGAGGCCACTGCTAAGAAATTCGCTTTTACCCCAGAGGAGAAGTATGAAAAGTTAAGAGAAAAGAACCCGGCCATAGACCTGTTACGAAAAGAGTTTGACCTAGATCTTTGACATTCTCTTTAAGCCAAAGACGTACAGAAAAAATACGATAGCGATTATTAAGAGTCCAAAGGCCTCTCTACCCAGCTCAACCGTCCTAATATCTCCATCATTTAAATCGAAACCTTGAAAATCCGGTGGATATAAATAAACAAAGCCTGCGAAACATAATACCCCTAAAACTAAAGGCACTACTATTTTTAATCTGTTAAGTACAAAAAGCAGTGAAATTACCGCGGCGATGGCATAAATTATAATCCACACCAATGAATCTGGATCATTGTACTGCACCACCGCACCTAAAGTGAATAAAACAGTAAACAAACAACCGATAACCTTAAATAATATATTCATATCAACTTATTTTATTACGTGATCTTCAATGATTTTGCGTACAGCTACGGCTTTAATCATGGCCTCTTCCTGCGGTATGCTATAATTGGTAATTAACATAGGGTAATCTTCTATATCTTCTGGAATGCGCCCATGGGATCCTTTGATCAATGTAGCATCTACAGGTATAATATTCATTACCGTTCTAAAGCCCAACCTCTTTTTAAAAAGCTTCCAAAGCACCTTAGCAGTTACAAATTTATCCTTAGGATTGGTCAACATTTCAACGGGATCGTATCCCGGTTTTTTATGGATGTCCACCATTCTTGCATAATCTGGTGCCTTGGCATCATCCATCCAAAAATAATAGGTAAACCACGAATCCTTATCGGCTAGGACGACGAGGTCACCACAGCGTTCATGTTGCAAATGTTCTTTTTGGATTTCTGTTCCGGACAGCACCTGCTGTACGCCATCTATCTTTTGCAATAAGTTCTTAATGGCCATAATGCTAGATTTGTCCTTCACGTACACATGGGCTATCTGATGATCTGCAACGGAAAACGCATTACTAGCCCCAGCATCTAAAAGCTCTAGACCGCGCTCCGTTCTTATGCTCAGGTAGCCATTTTTCCTTAAGACCCGATTAAGGTGTACGGGATTATTTACATTAGTAATACCATACTCAGATAGTAGAACAATGTTTGCACCTTGGTTTTCATAATAATTTACCAACTCCGCCACTACCCCATCTATCTCCCGTAAATCTTTGGCGATGCTATCAAAATCAAGTCCGTAGCGCTGTAGATTGTAATCTAGGTGTGGTAAATAGATAAATGTTAAGGTAGGATCATGAAGTTTATCCGTTTCCATTGCCCCATCCGCTATCCATTGCGAAGAATTAATCGTGGTTCTAGGCCCCCAAAATTCAAATAAGGGAAAAGTACCTAAAGTGGCCTGAACCTTATCTCTCAAATCTGCTGGATGTGAATATATATCGGGTATTTTACGACCGTCCGCCAAATAATTAGGCCTAGGTGTTATGCTATAGTCTGCAGTGGAATACATATTGTACCACCAAAAATGGTTAGCACAGGTAAAGTCCGGGTTTTTTGCTTTTAAAACATCCCATACTTTCGGTTGTTGTACCAATTTATTGGACTGCCGCCAAAACTTAACCTCACATTCTTCCTTAAAATACCAACCATTGCCCACGACACCATGTTCCGATGGCCATTTACCGGTAAGGTATGTAGATTGCGCTGAACAAGTAACCGCTGGCAATACGGGTTTTATGTAGTTGAATGTTCCCTTTTCTAAAAACGATTTTATAAAAGGAGTATGTTCACCTATTAGGCGTTTGGTTAAACCTACCACATTGATGACTACCGTTTTTTTCATACTATAAGCGGTCTTTTAACCAGTTGATCTCACGAACAATTGAGTTCCCCAGATCTTCCTTTAGTTCAATAGGTAAGACATCCCAAGTATAGGTCTCTATCTCAAGATGCTCCGTCAGCGGATTCTCTTTTAAGAAAGTTATTACTTTTAAAATATGGTCTTGCGTAGAAAACAACGGGCCAAATTCTTCCACAAAAATGGGCACATGAAAATGGGCTCGCAGTTCCTTAAAACTATGCTTATTCTCTAAAACTACGGGAAGATCGTTATATGTTTTTACCCCATTATCCATTTTTTCCGTTACCTGATGTAAATAGGTGGGTTCGTTGAATTGTGAAAGTAATTTCCAAATCCTTGCATCATCCTTGCCATTAAACAAGATTTTCAGGGCAGCACTGACTTGAATCTTACCTACATTAATATGGGCCGATTTAAACTTCTTAAAAGTATCAGTAGGCTCCTCATAAGCCAAGGAAAAATGGCAAATATCATAACAAACGGTTATGTGCCTTTTTATAATGTTCTCAATTTCGGAAGCTTCAAGACCTAGCTCATCCTTCAACGTCATAAGTCCTATGGGAACTAAATATTCCTCATAAAAAGAGAGCACCTCATCACTATTCTCCAAGAGACCGTCCGGCTCTGGCTCTACATCTAAATGCATATATGTTCCGGTAACTCGCTCCAAATCAAAAAGATGTTTTGCTACCTTGATCATATTCCTAGCACCAAGCTCAAAAGCTCTGTTTTTATCCGCATTGGTCTTATGCCAATATTTATAACTAATGGGAGAAGTGGATATCCCTCCCGAAAGTCCTTTGGGCAGTAAGGTTTCTAGTTGATTGAAAAGCCTAATGGTATAGTCAACACGCTTCTGGGCCGTCCAATCTGGTGCGTGTACGTTTTCTTTCACCCGTTCATCATGAAAGTTTCCGTAGGGAAAACCGTTCATGGTAAATACATATACGTTGTTTTGATTTAACCATTGCTTAAAACCTACCATATTATTGCCCTGCCCTAATTCTTCACTGGCTTTATTGGACAAACGCAACCCTAATCCAAAGGAATGCTCCGGTGATACCTCTTGCTTAATTTTAGGAACGTAATCTTTCAAACTCTGGAAAGTACTTTCCCAATCCTGTCCTGGATGTATATTCGTGCAATACGAAAGATGAAAAGTATCTTCTATGAACATGTCTGATTATTTTAAAATTGGTTGGTCCCGGAGGTCTTCTATCGCTTTTCGCATTAGGGCTACATCTATTTCGTGTACATCGTGCTTTTTACCAATTTCGGATAGTAATGTAATGGTTAGTTTACCTCCTAAATGTTCCCTGAATTCTTCGATACCACCTAATAGTTGACTTATTTCTTCTCCTGTTCCTATCGGAAGTTGCAAATTAAAGCCTATGGTACTAAGCACCTCCAATATTACCTGCAATTCCTTTTCTGTAATTAGTCCAACTAAATGAGCATAGGTAACATCTAAGGCTATACCCATGGCAACGGCCTCTCCATGACGCAATTCATAATTGGTCATATGTTCTAGTTTATGCGCCGCCCAGTGCCCAAAATCCAGCGGTCTTGAAGAACCAGATTCAAAAGGGTCTCCTCCTTGCGCGATATGATGCATGTGCATTTGGGCGCATGTATAAATAACATGATGCATGGCATCCATCTCCCGCATCTTCAATGGGATGGCGTTTTTAGCTATATACTCAAAAAAAAGCTTGTCCTTTATCAGCGCAACCTTAATGGCTTCGGCAATACCGGAAATCCAATCGCGTTGTGTTAATGTCTTTAGAAAGTCGCTATCGTTTATAATCGCAAAAGGTGTGGCGAAAGTTCCCAAGAAATTTTTTTTTCCAAAAGCATTAACGCTATTCTTTACGCCAACGGCAGCATCGTTTTGCGCGAGTACCGTGGTAGGTATCCTAATTAACTTTACACCCCTATGGGCAATTGTAGCGGCATAGCCAACCATATCTATTACGGCCCCACCTCCTATGACAACCACAAAAGAATGTCTGCAAATAGCGTTTTCGTTGATGCCCTTGAGTATCGTATCTACGAGTTCAGCTTTGTTTTTGGACTGCTCTCCCCCCGCAATGAGTAGCGTCTGCGTATAATTTAAATGATTAGGGTTTGCTTCGCAATATGCTTCTATTTGATTTAACAAATCTGGATGCGCTGCAGAAACGACTTTATCGATTACGAAGAGTAATTTTATTTTTTCATCGGCTTTGTAACCCTTTAAAATATCTAGAAATACACTGTTGCCTCTTTGAAACAAACCTTGGGTAAAATACAAGTTGTATTCATACCGAACCGAAAAAGACTGTGTAATAGGCTTTAATTTCATATGGCTTAAGTAACCGCAAATAATTTAGAGAGTACTAAAGATAGGGGCAAAAGTAATAAAACGGCTAATCCAACATAAATATTGGAAAAACCAGCGGCCCAGCAGGCATCTATGACCACTAAGGATACTACCCCTACAATAACAGATTTCTTAATATTCTCGGGAGAATTTATCCGATATGCCTTCCATAGAGGCCTAAAAATTAAAACAACAAATAAAAATAGAAAAGGTAATGCCCATAGCAAATTAGTAGTATAAATACCGATAGCGAGCGTTAATAATACCACAACGACAATATACATCACCGCTGCTTTTATAATATGATTTTTGTTGTTGCCATGTACCTCCCCCCTACTTATTAAAGTAATAGCAAAAATATAGAGAACCGGAATGATAGCGACCCACCAAGTCGTGATATCTCCGATTATGGACATCCCCAACATAAGATTAAGACCTCTGCAAGTACCCATATTTAATGGGCCAAAAAAACCAAATTGCTTAAAATAAGCATCGTAAGAAAAGATTGAAGCCGTGAGCACCAAAGCAATTATTCCGCTTAATAGCGTTACGTTTAAAGCTAAGATTAACCCAACAAGAATTAATAGGCTACCCCAAAGTACGGCCTGCCGTAATGAGACTACACCATTGGGAATTGCTCTTTCGGGCCGTTCGACAGCATCTAACTTTGCATCGAAAACATCATTGAAAACTACGCCACCTGCATACAAGCATATTGACGAAACCACTAGTAAAATTAGTTTTGAAGCATCATCCGTAATAGCAACAAAATCATTGTTAATGCTAAAAAAATCAGCTATAGCCGCACCAGCAAGAATATCAGCTGCAGCAGTAGGCAAATTTGCAGGTCTTGCCAAACGGGCAAAACCCATAATTTTTTTTCTCATTCTAGGTGATTTGGTCATCATCAATCCGAGGTTTCTGACCACGTAGTACACTATTGTCGTTAAAAAGTTGGGACTGATCAATGCTATTTGGTTTCATCCAATGTTCCTCTTTCATTTTTCCGTTTTTACCAAAGGCATCTAATGCATTTTGATAGCATGTTTTTACGACATCCTCCTTGGGAATACCTCGTTTAAGCATTAATGAAGCTGTTTTTGGAACAGCTAACGGGTCGCTCACGCCCCAATCTGCAGAGCTATCAACGATAATATTAGTACTGCCAAATTTACGCACCAACTCAACCATACGTTCATTACCCATTTTGGTTTTGGGATAAATTGTGAAAGCTGCAATGAAACCTCTATCCAGTACCTCTTTTACCGTCTCTTCGTTATTATGGTCTATGATTACATTAGCGGGGTCTAATCCGTGTTCTAGACATACCTCCATACTTTTAATGGTGCCTGCCTTTTTATCTCTGTGTGGTGTATGGACCTGAACGGTCATATCCAATTCCTTGGCCATATCCAATTGCATCCTAAAGAACTTATCCTCTGCCGGAGTCTGGTCATCGTAACCAATTTCACCGATCGCCACAACATTGTCTTTATGCAGATATAGCGGCAACAATTCAATCACTTGTTCTGCTAGTGCTTCATTATTAGCTTCTTTGGAGTTGAGTCCTATCGTACAATAATGCTTTATCCCAAATTGACTTGCCCTAAAGGGTTCCCAACCTACCAAACTACTGTAATAGTCTTGAAAAGACCCTACTTGTGTTCTGGGTTGCCCTAGCCAAAAGGATGGCTCTATGACGGCTACAACACCTGCTGCAGCCATGACTTCATAGTCGTCTGTAGTGCGCGAGGTCATGTGCACATGCGGGTCTATTATCATCAATTTATCTTCCATTGTCTATTTCTTTAAGGTGTTCCAAGTTATTTCTTTTGATGCAATCTGTTTTTCCAATTTCGGATATTGGTTGAGCAATTTCAGTGCCCTATCATCTTGAGAATAAAAACAACAGAGTCCGCCGGCCCTATTTTCAATCTCATTGTCACTAGAAAGTAGACGTTCCATATCCAAAAGCAATACATCGTCTATGAATTTAGTTACCGGACGCCAAAACATAGGGTCAATATTCCTAGAGGCGGCCCACCGTTCATGTGCATAGTCCGAAATAATACGGGAAAGGTCCTTGTTTGCTCGCTCATCAACGGCTTGTATCAGAGATAAGTCCCTTTCCATAAAGGCAGCTTTAAGATACATTTGGTTCCATTGTTGGTCATTGAAATACTTAGCGGGATAGAGGTTATTTAAAGTTATAGCATCAAAAATGGTAGCGATGTTAGTGCGCAAAGCTTCTACTGCCGTATTCTTGAAGCGTTGGGCATCTGGCAATAAAACCAAATATTTTAAAAATGTTTCTAGCTCCGCCGTATCCGCAACCTCAATGATACGATTCACTTGAGGACTAAAGTGACCGAAATCTATTTCCAGTACTTTTACTAAAAGATAAATTCTTGACACTTCCAGTAAACTTGCCTTGTGGGCGGAAAACAAAGTAATTGCATCAGAAACCTTTGGGTTTGACTCCATGGATTGGTCTGCACTAAACTTTGAAGCCAATAGACTATAGCCCATGAACAAATCCCTTGTAGTTCGTGAATCTTCAATTTTAGCGATACGGTCTAACAACCAAGCCATTGCTTCTTGCTCGGCGCAAGAACTTAAGATCTCATAAATGTCCTTGCTTACGTGCATGTATGCCATCTGGAATAGTTTCTCTCAAAAATAATTATTAAAACCCATTATTCTTACTTTTGCAGCATAAAGCGTACACTGTTTATGCGGTGCAGTACTAAAAAGAAAATATGCTAGGTCTTAAACTACCAACGGACCCAAGATGGGTAAATATTGTTGAAAAAAATATTGATGAAATACTTACGGACCATGCTTATTGCGAACAAAAGGCAGCTAGCACGGCTATTTCCTTGATTGTCTCTTTCCCGGAGTATACGGAACTTATTGAAGAAATGATCGCCTTATCGCGAGAGGAAATGGGCCATTTTAAAATGGTACATGATAGAATCATTGCACGGGGAAAAACATTAGGAAGAGACCGCAAGGACGAATATGTGCTACAACTGGTTAAATTTTTCCCTAAAGGTGGTAGTAGAACCACACAACTGGTACATAGACTGCTTTATGCCGCACTTATTGAAGCAAGAAGTTGTGAGCGTTTTAGACTTTTGTCAGAGCAACTAGAAGATAAAGAATTGGCTGAATTTTATTATAAATTAATGGTGAGTGAAGCTTCTCATTACACCATGTTCTTGAAATTTGCACGCAAGTACGGTGAATTGGAAACCGTGAATAAAAAATGGCAGGACTTGCTTGATTACGAAGCGGAAATCATGAAAAATTTAAGCACTAAGGAAACTATTCACGGCTAAGCCTTATTTTCTTTTTGACTATAATATAGGTTTTTGATAATCCCGTCCGATAGTCCAATCTTGGGTACATGAATTTTTTTTGCACCACTCCACTTTGCTGCGGATAAAAATATTCGCGTTGCGGGTATGATAACATCCGCTCTATCGGGATTCAATCCCAATTCGGATACACGGTCGTCATAACTTAAACTTTCCAAAAAGCGATACTGTGCGTTCAGCCAAATATAAGACAAAGGTTCTCCCTCCTTTCTACCGGACATCTTATGCAATTTATTTATATTTCCCCCAGAACCTATAATCGATAGCTTTGGTGCATCCTTGACATTTTCTTGAATCCATTCTTGCAACCTTAACCAGGTACTTTCTTTTACTAAGTCCTTTAATAATCTTACCGTACCTAACTTAAACGACTTGGATAACTTTATTTTTCCTTTTGTAAACAAAGTAAACTCAGTACTACCACCTCCAACATCGATATACAGATAAGATTGGTCTTCCTTAATAATTTCCTTTAAATCCGTGGAAGCTATTATTGCTGCTTCTTGTTTGCCATCTATGACCTCTATCTGTATGCCCGATTTCTCGGCAATGAGATTGATGACCTCATTACCGTTATTGGCTTCTCGCATTGCGGAAGTTGCGCATGCCCTATAATTTTGGACACCAGCAACATCCATTAAAAGCTTAAAGGCCAGCATGGTCTTTACCATACGGGCTACATTGTGTTCTGAAATTTCTCCTACGGTAAAAGAATCCTCACCCAAACGAACGGGCACCCTGATAAGGGCACTTTTACGGAACTGTGTTTTCTTACCCTGCTCTTCTATTACGTTATGGGTCAACAGACGTATGGCATTAGATCCAATATCGATAGCCGCAAACTTTTTTACTTTCAAAAGTTACTCTTTTAATTTCTCAACATAATAATCATATAGTGCAAACTGAGAACGTACTTTTTTCCTATTGTCCTTTCGGTATGCATTGTCCTGAGCTTCATTGAAAACCCTTGCTTTTACATTGTCATTCCAGGAAATGTCAAATGTATCTATCAATTCCTGTTTAACATCCTCATCATAGATAGGACAACCAACCTCTACCCTATTCTCTAAGTTACGAGTCATAAAATCTGCTGATGAGATATAGACTTTAGTATCCCCGTCATTACAGAAAATGAACATTCTCGGATGTTCCAGAAATTTATCGACCACACTAATGGCCTCAATGTTTTCACTCATTCCTTTAACACCCGGAATTAAACAACAGATACCACGCACAATTAACTGTATTTTGACCCCTGCATTACTTGCCTTGTACAATCTATCGATCATACTATACGAAGTGAAGCTGTTCATCTTAATTCTTATAAACGCCTCTTTGCCTTGGTTAGCATTTTCAATTTCCTGATCAATCAAACTCTTAAACACTTTCGTAGTGTAGTGAGGCGATACGATCAGGTGCTTATATTTATTAATCTTATAGGTTGTTTCAAAAAAGTCGAAAACCTTGTTCAATTCCTTCAAAATGGGCTCGTGGGCCGTAAATAAGGTATAATCGGTATAAATTTTAGCCGTAGATTCGTTAAAATTACCCGTGCTAATAAAACCATAGCGTTTCATCTGCCCTTCTTCTTCCCGCTCAATTAAACAAATCTTACTATGCACTTTAAGTCCCGGTACACCAAAAATTAACTTAACCCCTTCCGCCTGCAGTTCTTCCGCGTAACGAATATTAGCATGCTCATCAAATCTGGCGCGTAACTCTATTTGTAGCGTAACCTGTTTTCCGTTCTTCACCGCATTTGACAAACATGCCGCTACCTGAGAATCATTTGCCAATCTGTACACCGTAATCTTAATGGTCTTGACCTTAGGATCCAATGCAGCTTCCCTTAGAAATTTGAGTACATAAGAAAAGGTATGATAGGGTGTATACTGCAAATAGTCCTTATCGGCTATTTTCTCCAGTAAGCTACCCTCCAAGCTTAAGCCCTTTACCGGTAATGGCGTGATTTTATCATATAACAAGTCTTGCCTACCTAAACTTGGAAAACTTAAGTAATCTCTCTTATTATGGTACCTTCCTCCCGGGATAACGCTATCCGTATCCTCAACGTTCATCTTTTCCTTTAAGAACTTCAAGGTATCCTTTCCTATTTTCTTGTCATACACAAAACGTACGGGGTCGCTGATTTTTCGATGCTCTACACTGGAGTATATCTTTTCGATAAAACTTTTGCTCAGGTCATTATCAATATCCAGTTCAGCGTCTCTAGTAATCTTAATCATGTGGGCTGAAATGGCACTATAATCGAACATCGTAAATATGCTATCCATACAAAAACGGATGACATCGTCTAGCATAATTACGTAATCCTTTGCTCCCTCTTTTGGTAACACAACAAATCGTTCGATTCCTTTGGGAATCTCTATTAAGGCAAACCTTTTTTCAACCTTACTGGAAGTTTCCCTTGTTCTATCATCCGGTTTTAGTAACATACGTATGGCCAAATAAGCCGCGGTATCCTTCAGCGTTGGGAATTCAGCATAATCGCTTAATATAATGGTGGTTAGCTGCGGACTTACATTTTGAAGGAAATACTTCTTTACAAACTCTTGTTGTTGATTTGATAATTCTTTTTCCGTAATCAAGAAAACATTTTGCTCCTCTAATTCATTTTCGATATCTCGGATGATATCAATACTTTTTGCCTGTTGCTTAATGACAATTTTAGTTATTTCCTCTAGTAAATCTTTGGCAACCTCGCCTCCTAAAACGCTTTTGCCTTTTTTACCTGCCTCTACAATTCGTTTTACCGTGGCATAACGCACCTTAAAAAATTCATCTAGATTATTAGAAAAAATTCCTGCAAACCGTAAACGTTCTATTAAGGGTACGTTCTTATCCGCGCTCTCTTGCAGGACTCGTTCGTTAAATCTAAGCCAGCTAATTTCTCTATTAATATATTGGTTCTTGTTCTTCATCATTTCTTTAACAGCTTTGGAAAAATGGTTCGTATCGTTGTTCCTTTGGAAAGCGACTCCCAAGATTGTATTGCAAATTGTAGCTGAACAAATCCTGCGGTCGGTACGTTTTCAATATGTTGATGTCCCAATGAATTGGTAATGTGTGTAAAAGCGTGGTTATGACCAAATAGCAAAACCGTGTTTAAATCGTTTGGCAGCTTTTTTACAAAATCTAATACATAATTCCCAGAAAAATCATAGAGTTCAGGGACTACCTGAAATTTATTCAACGGAAATCTTATCTGTCTCAGACAAATCATTGCGGTATGTAAAGCCCTGTTCGCCGGACTCGAAAATGCGAAATCTATGTTCAACTCCTGGGTTTCCAATTCTTGACCGATACGTTTGCTGTCGTTAATTCCTCTCTGCAGCAACGCCCTATCTTCATCATTCACATTTAGTTCCCAAGAGGATTTTCCGTGGCGCATTAATAATAGATTCTTCATTTGCTTTATACTTATGGCGCCAAGCGCTCTATTTTCCAATCAAAATCTTTTTGAAGCGTGTAACGTATTCTATCGTGTAATCTATTAGGTCTGCCCTGCCAGAATTCTATAGATACCGGCTTCACTATATAACCGCCCCAGTGGTCAGGTCTTTTAATTTCTTTTCCTTTGTATTCGGATTCCAAGGCCTCTAGTTTTTCTTCTAGAATATCCCTTGAGCTAATAACACTGCTTTGATCAGATACTATGGCTCCCAACTTACTTCCATCCGGTCTAGATTCAAAGTACCCATCGGATAGATTTAAAGCTATTTTTTCTGCGCTACCTTTTATGATTATCTGTCTTTCTAGATTGGGCCAAAAGAAAGACAGGCACAGCTTAGGGTTTGCGTCTATAGCCTTACCTTTTTCACTATTATAATTGGTATAGAAAATAAAACCCTCGTGATTGTACTTTTTAAGTAATACTACCCTGTTCTTTGGAAACCCATCTAACCCTAAGGTAGAGACGGTCATAGCGTTGGGCTCATCTAACCCGTCTGCCTGTTCCACTTCATAAAACCATGTTTGAAAAAGCTGCATGGGATTGTCGGGAATACTATCCTCTAACAATTCGCTCTTTTCGTATGATTTTCTATAACTACCTAAATCTTTCTGCATCTTTACACTTTAGAAGTAAGATACTCAAAGTTGCGGAAAAGAAGTGACAATTTAAAGTTGGAATTTTGCTTTTATCAAAATTTTAGTGAAAGGAAAGTACTTTGGACTTAAAATTGAAAAGTCTTCCCGTCTTCTGCAAGTTCCACATAAGGAAATAGGGTTTGCGCTTCCTCTTTGAATAGAGAGATACTCTTATATCTTGTAGAATAATGTCCTAAAATAAGTGTTTTTACCTCTGCCGATTGCGCAATGGTTGCCGCCTCCTTTGCCGTGGAATGTTTTGTTTTAACTGCTAAGGCCGATTCGGAATCTAAAAATGTAGCTTCATGATACAACACATCTACATTCTCTATAAGCGGAACAATGGTCGGCTTATAAACCGTATCACTGCAGAAGGCATATGATTTAGGTTTCTGAGGGTCCGTAGAGATTTTATTGTTGGGCACCACTTCTCCAGTATTGGAAACCCCATCCTTACCCAATTTAATATTCCTATAATATGCTTTATCTATACCGTATTTCTCTGCCGCAGCAATATCCAATTTGCGCTCCCCCAACTTTTCCTTGAAAAGGTAACCGTTGGTGTAGATGCGGTGTTCCAGTGGTATGGTCCTAACACTTACCTTCTCATCTTCATAGATTAATTCACTTTCGTTGGAAGTAAGTTCATGAAAGTACAAGTGATAGTTGGTCCAAGAATCTCCTAATTTTAATAAGAGTGTAATCGCTTCCTTTATACCTTTGGGACCGTAAATATGCATTTCTTTGTCCCTGCCCAAAAGACGAAAAGTAGAAATAAGTCCGGGAAGACCAAAAAAGTGGTCTCCATGGAGATGCGAAATAAAAATGTGGTTAATTCTAGAAAATTTTATTTTGTGTTTGCGCAGTTGCACTTGGGTTCCTTCACCACAATCTATCAAGAACATATGATTCTTAATTTCAAGAACTTGAGCCGTAGGATTCGTTAGTGTTCTTGGAGTAGCGGCATAACAACCTAATATTGTTAATTTCACAGGCCCAACTCTCTTTCGATTTCTTCCATTTCAATAATATCCTTAGCCTCTTGGATGGTAGGGGTTACTATGATTTCTTCAGGAACATCATCATAAGATACCTTGTCCGTTACTATGACAAAGGATTTGCCATTTTGCTTATGCTTCTTAGAAAATTGTAGAAACTCTAGCACATCTCCCGTTGTAAGTTTCTCAAAAGAGAAAAGGTTCAAAACCAAATTATCATTCGCAACCTTTTTATATTCCCTTTCTAAGTTTTCCAAAAACGCGGCTATAGAAATCTTTTCCTGATAGACGATTGACGTATTCCCCTCTTTATCAAAAATCATAGGTCTATTGTTTTATTTTGGAAGCTAATAAATAGATTACCGCCATACGTATAGCAACACCGTTCTCTACTTGGTTTAGTATTATGGATTGGTTGGAGTCCGCCACATCACTTGTAATTTCTACACCTCTGTTTATGGGGCCTGGGTGCATAATTACAATCTCTTTGTCCAAACTATCCAGAAGCTCTTTATTTACTCCAAATTGTTGTGTGTATTCCCTTGTGGTTGGGAAATAGCTAATATCTAAACGTTCGTTCTGTATGCGCAGCATATTGGCAACATCGCACCATTCTAACGCCTTTCTCAAATTGGTCTCAACGCTTACACCGAGAGATTCTATATATTTGGGAAGCAGTGTTTTAGGACCGCACACTTTTACATTTGCACCTTGCAATTTTAATGCGAAAATATTGGATAAGGCCACGCGAGAATGCAGAATATCCCCCACTATAACAACATTCTTGTTCGCCACATCGCCTAGTCTTTCCCTAATCGAATAAGAATCTAACAATGCCTGTGTAGGATGTTCATGAGCACCATCTCCTGCGTTGATAATCGCGGCCTTTACGTGCTTCGAAAGGAAAATACCCGCTCCAGGATTCGGATGGCGCATTACCACCATATCAACCTTCATGGATAAAATATTATTGACCGTATCTATTAAGGTTTCTCCTTTTTTAACGGAAGACTGGCTAGCCGAAAAATTCAACACATCGGCTGAAAGTCTCTTTTCTGCCAATTCAAACGATAGTTTTGTCCGCGTACTGTTTTCGAAAAATATATTGGCAATTGTAATATCCCTAAGCGAGGGTACTTTTTTTATGGATCGGTTAATTACTTCCTTAAAATGGTCAGCAGTTTCAAAAATGAGTTGAATATCCGACTCATTCAAATATTTTATACCCAACAAGTGATTTACACTCAGTTCGCTCATCTTACCTATTCATCAAATAAATTACATCCTTACCGTCATTCTCCTTCCACATTACTTTTACTTTTTCATCATCTATAGCATCTACCTGTCTTCCCCTATAGTTGGGCTGTATGGGCAAATGACGACTAAACCTCCTATCTATAAGGGTTAGAAGTTCAACTTCAGACGGTCTACCAAAAGATTGTAGCGCCGTAAGCGCGGCATTTATGCTTCTTCCTGTATAGAGCACATCATCAATTAAAACCACTTTTTTATCTTCAACTAGAAAATTGATTTTGGTTTTAGTAGCCTCAAGTGTTTTATCACCCCTTCTAAAATCGTCACGAAAGAACGTCGTGTCCAAAAACCCAAGATTAATATGTTTTACCCCATATTCCTCTTTTAATATTTTACATAATCTATTGGCAACAAAAATACCCCTTGGCTGTATGCCAATGAGCGCTGTATTTTCAAAATCTAAATGGTTTTCAAGAAGTTGGCAAGCCAAACGATGAAGAATGATGTTTATTTCTTTTGAGGAAAGTAGTACTTTTTGACTCATAGATGACCGCAAAACTTTGCTAAAAACAAAAATAGACAATTCTATTAAATAATCTTTTACCTTACCCCTAAAGAAAAAGCCTCAATGAATTCATTGAGGCTTTTGGTACTATTATAAAGTTAAAATTACAGTGCTTATTTCTTTTTCTTAGAATCAGCCTCCATCTTATCTTTTAACGCTTGTAATGCATCATTAGCATCTCCCAATGTGGGTTTAGCCTCATCTGCAGCAGCAGCTTGTCTCTTAACGGCCGCTTTTACATTACGTTTCTCTTCCTCTCTGAAGATTGCTGTATGACTAGCAACAACTCTCTTGAAATCTTTGTTAAACTCAATGATCTTAAATTCAGCTTCCTCTCCCTTGCCAAGTTTCTTACCATCTTCTTTTTCTAAATGACGTTGTGGTACAAATGCCGTAATATCATCATTGAACTCAATGGTAGCTCCCTTGTCAACAATTTCGGTAATCGCTGCCTTGTGAACCGTATCTAAAGCGAATTCCGTCTCATACTTGTCCCAAGGATTCTCGGTCGTCTGCTTATGACCAAGACTTAACTTGCGTCCTTCTACATCTAACTCCAATACTTCAACTTCCAAGGTGTCACCAACATTGGTAAATTCTGATGGATGTTTGATTTTCTTGGTCCAAGAAAGGTCAGATATGTAAATTAGACCATCTATTCCTTCTTCTAATTCTACGAACACTCCAAAGTTGGTAAAGTTTCTAACGATACCTTTGTGTTTAGAACCTACAGGATATTTAGTCGTAATATCCGTCCATGGGTCTGGCGTCAATTGTTTGATACCTAAGGACATCTTGCGATCTTCACGATCCAAAGTAAGTACTACAGCTTCTACCTCATCACCTACTTTTACAAAGTCCTGTGCGGAACGTAAATGTGTAGACCATGACATTTCAGAAACGTGTATTAATCCTTCAACACCTTCAACAACTTCAATAAACGCGCCGTAATCCGCTATTACAACTACTTTACCTTTTACTTTGTCACCAATCTTGATTTCATCACTTAGCGCTTCCCAAGGATGCTTCTCTAATTGCTTAAGACCTAATTGAATTCTAGACTTGTTTTCATCAAAATCAAGGATTACAACGTTCAATTTTTGATCTAGCTCTACCACCTCGTTCGGGTGATTGATTCTGCTCCAAGAAAGGTCTGTAATATGTACGAGACCGTCAACACCACCAAGATCAATGAACACACCGTAAGAAGTAATGTTTTTAACAACACCTTCCAGTACTTGTCCTTTTTCTAGTTGACTGATGATTTCTTTTTTCTGCTCCTCAATATCCGCTTCGATAAGCGCTTTATGGGAAACAACAACGTTTTTGAACTCATGGTTGATTTTCACCACCTTGAATTCCATTGTTTTATTTACATACTGGTCGTAATCGCGGATAGGCTTCACGTCTATTTGAGAACCTGGCAAGAACGCCTCGATTCCAAAAACATCAACGATCATTCCACCTTTAGTTCTGCATTTTACAAATCCACTAACAATTTCTTCTTTATCGTGCGCCGCATTTACACGGTCCCAAGCCATAATCGTACGTGCCTTTCTGTGCGAAAGTACCAATTGACCGCTTTTATCCTCACGGATGTCAATAAGCACCTCTACCTTATCACCTACTTTTAAATCTGGATTGTAACGGAACTCGTTCAAGGAGATAACACCTTCGGACTTTGCGTTAATATCAATGATTGCCTCCCTATCCGTAATGTATACTACCGTTCCTGTAACTACTTCCTCATCGGCAGTATCTACAAAGTTCTCAGCTACCAATTCTTCGAACTCCTTTAATTTGGAATCTTCAACACGCTCAATTCCTTGCTCGTATTTCTCCCAATTAAAGTTTTCTAAAAATTCTTGTGGATCTTGTTTTGGTGTCTCCACCGCTTTTTCTTGTGCAACTTCAGCAGTTTCTACTACCTCAGCTTGTGTTTTTTCTTCAGCCATTTGCTGATCATTAATTTGTATCCTGTATCGTTTTTAAGAGCTAAACAACAGATACAGAAGTTGTTATATAAATTTTTGTTTTCCCTTTTCCGCTCTTAGTAATGTTGTAAAAAAGGTTTGCAAAAATACAATTAAAAAAGGTTTATACAAAGAATAGTTTCCACAGAAAAAGAATTATTTCAGGATTTACTTTTTTTTAAGTTTAAAGTCTTTAAATATTGCTATCTTACCACGAGAATTTTTAACCATTAAAAATAAGCAACATGAGCGTTAAAGCTAAATATCAAGGTGTTCTAGACCTTGGCGAACAACTAGGAATTAAAGATGGAAATGTAACCGAAGAAGGTGGTGTCCTAAAAATAAAAGGAGAGGCGAATACGCCTTACGAAAAGGATTTATTATGGGATAAAATAAAAGCCATCGGAGGCGAAAGTGCTTCGGACATCAAAGCAAATATTTCTGTTGGCGATAGTTCTGTTTATCACAGACATACCGTGGCCAGCGGAGAATCTCTAAGTAAAATTGCAAAGCACTATTATGGTGATGCAATGAAGTACAAGCAAATATTCGAAGCCAATACAAATATCTTGAAGAATCCGGATGTGATTCATCCTGATCAAGTTTTGGTTATTCCAAATCCATAGTTGGACGTTAGACAAAATTTAAAAATGCCGATGACATATCATCGGCATTTTTTGTTTGTATTATTGAATTTTCAAACAGCCTTGGATAAATACATCAGACTTACCTATCTATAACGTGTAAAGCATGATTGTGTAACCTTTCAAACTGCTCTTTTAGACCCATATCACTATTATCGAATTCCACGGCATCATCAGCTTTTTTCAAAGGAGAAATTTCACGATGAGAGTCAATATAGTCACGCTTCTGAACATTCTCTAGAACATCTTCATAAACTACGTTATCTCCCCTCTCCAATAGTTCTTTATATCTTCTATACGCCCTTTTTTCGGGAGATGCAGTCATGAAAATTTTAAGTTCGGCATTAGGAAAAACCACGGTACCTATATCCCTACCGTCCATTACAACACCTTTTTCCTTACCCATTTCTTTTTGTAGCTCTACCAACTTGGCTCTAACCTCTTCTATTTCTGCGACTTGGCTTACGTTCCTAGACACTTCCAAAGTGCGTATATCTTTTTCTACATTCTTACCATTCAGAAACATTTCTGCGAAACCAAGTTCTTCGTTATAGGAGAATTTTAAAACAATGTCCTCTAATGACCTTACTAATCCGTCAAAATCGTTTTTACCAGAACCTATGAACCCTTTTTGCATTGCAAATAATGTAACCGCCCTATACATAGCACCTGTATCTACGTAGACGTAGCTCAGTGCTTTTGCTAATTGTTTGGCTAGAGTACTTTTCCCTGTAGAAGAAAATCCGTCTATGGCTATGGTAATTCTTTTCATCTAAGCTAAATAACAACTTTCAGTTTACTAAAATAGTTAGAATTAGTGCTCATGCATAACCTTAGGGATGACTATTTTTTACGATAAGGACTTTGCGTTTTTAACTTTAGTATTCGTTATGGCTATAGCTATCACTTCATGCATCTCTTTTACATAATGGAATGTGAGGCCCTTTAGGTAGGATTCTTTAATTTCCTTTATATCTCGTTCGTTGTCCGCACAAAGAATTATTTCCTTGATTTTAGCACGTTTGGCCGCTAGTATCTTTTCTTTTATACCACCAACGGGTAACACTTTACCCCTTAAAGTAATTTCACCCGTCATCGCTAAACTTTTCTTTACTCTTTTTTGGGTAAATAAAGAGACTAGCGAGGTAAGCATCGTAATACCAGCGCTTGGACCATCCTTTGGTGTTGCTCCTTCCGGCACGTGTATGTGAACATTATAGTTTCCAAATACCGAGCTGTCAATTCCAAACCGCTCTGCATTAGACTTGATATATTCCATGGCTATGGTAGCCGATTCCTTCATTACCTTGCCTAAGTTACCTGTGATGTTCAAGGTGCCTTTTCCTTTCGATAAAATGGATTCTATAAATAGTATATCTCCACCCACACTTGTCCATGCAAGACCAGTAACAACGCCCGCTACTTCATTGTTCTCATATTTTCCGCGTTCCATTTTGGGCGCGCCAAGCACATCAATAATGTCTTCATTGCTGATCTTTACATTATAAGATTCTTCAATTGCAATGGACTTGGCCGCATAACGCACCATCTTAGCGATTTGTTTTTCCAAAGAACGCACGCCAGATTCACGGGTATACCCCTCAACGATTTTTTCTAATTGTGGCTTTGCAATTTTCAAATGTGTTGCGTCCAAACCATGTTCCGCTAATTGTTTAGGGAGCAAATGCTTTTTTGCGATCTCCACCTTCTCCTCTATGGTGTAACCAGTTACGTTTATAATTTCCATACGATCGCGTAAGGCCGGCTGAATTGTTCCAAGGCTATTTGCCGTAGCTATGAACATGACTTTAGAAAGGTCATATCCCATCTCAAGGAAATTATCATAAAACTCGCTATTCTGCTCAGGATCCAATACCTCTAGCATCGCGGATGATGGATCGCCCTGATGACTATTGGAAAGTTTGTCTATTTCATCTAAAATAAAAACCGGGTTAGAAGTCCCCGCCTTTTTAAGGCTCTGTACAATTCTACCGGGCATTGCTCCTATATACGTTTTTCTGTGACCTCTTATTTCAGCCTCATCCCGTAATCCCCCCAGGGAGATACGCACGTATTCCCTTCCTAAAGCCTCAGCTACAGATTTTCCCAAGGATGTTTTACCCACACCTGGAGGTCCGTACAAACATAGAATTGGGGATTTCATATCGTTACGAAGCTTCAGAACCGCTAAATACTCAATAATCCGTTTCTTAACATCTTCCAAACCGTAATGGTCCCTATCTAAAATACGCTCCGCACGCTTCAGATCAAATTTATCCTTTGAGAATTCGTTCCAGGGCAAATCTAGAAAAAGATCTAGGTAATTACGCTGTATGGAATATTCTGCCACTTGGGGGTTCATACGTTGCATTTTTGCCAATTCCTTGGTAAAATGCTCCTTTACCTTTTTACCCCACTTTTTCTTTTTGGACTTATTACGCATCTCATCAATCTCCTCATCATAAGAAACTCCACCCAATTCTTCTTGAATGGTCTTCATTTGTTGATGTAGAAAATAATCGCGTTGTTGTTTATCTAGATCACTTCTCACTTTAGACTGAATATCATTTTTCAATTCTAATTTTTGAAGTTCTACATTCATATACTTTAATGTAGCAAGGGCTCTCTCCTTTAGGTCACCGATTTCCAACAATTCCTGTTTGGCTTGGACTTCCAAATTTAAATTGGACGAAACAAAGTTGATTAAGAAAGAATCGCTTTGAATATTCTTTATAGCAAAGGAAGCCTCGCTCGGAATATTGGGATTGTCGCGTATTATCTTTAATGCTAAATCTTTTATTGATTCTATAATAGCCGAAAACTCTTTGCTGTTTTTTTCAGGTCTGGTTTCCTGGGTTTCCCTTACAGTAGCGGTCAAATACGGCTTTTTGGAGAGTACCTCGGCTACCTCGAACCTTTTCTTTCCTTGAATGATTACCGTGGTATTTCCGTCTGGCATTTGAAGCACTCTTAAGATACGGGCAACGGTTCCCAGTGTATTAATATCCTTTACATCGGGATTCTCAGTTTCCTCGTCTTTTTGCGAAACTACACCAATTACCTTTGAGCCGTTATTGGCATCTTTAATCAGGCGAATAGATTTATCTCTCCCGGCAGTTATAGGAATTACCACCCCGGGGAACAATACCGTGTTACGCAATGGCAGAATAGGCAAGGTTTCGGGTAGTTGCTCACTATTCATCTGCTCCTCATCCTCCGCCGTCAAAAGCGGGATTAACTCAGAATCCTCATCGATTCCCTGCAAGGACATATTGTCAAAATTTGAAAATTTAGAATCTCCCATACCTATATTTCGGTCATTCTGTCATTAAAATGACGATGACATCTTTTTTTAAATCTTTGTGAATATTGCGGAACAACTATTAATACTTAGTCGTCCGCATCTTTAGCTATATTTTTCAAATCAATAATTCAATTCTTATGCCAAGCTTAAAAAAAAACCTTAGACCATGGTCTAAGGTTTCATAAATTTATGTAACGTAAGAAGATTTTATTTTTTCAATAGGACGACTGACCTGCTCGTCTTTCCTATTTCTCCATCCACAATAACATAATAAATACCATCTATTAGACTATCCAAATTTATAGATGCAACCGTTTCATGATTTTCATCCAATACCACTTTTATCATACTCTGACCCGCAGAATTTATAATGTCAATAGTAATTGCAGTACCAAGATACATTGACAGGTCTATATTTATAATTCCCTCCGTTGGATTGGGGTATATAATTATATCATTTTCTTGGATACCACCAGACAAGATTTTCGTATCATTTGTTAAACTTAGTGTCTTGCTAGTAACTGTATTTTCCCTCAATACAATGTTCCTGAAAGAACTATCTTGGACATTAGCGTTACTATCCTTGTCACCGGCGAAAACAAGATAGGCGAAACCACCTGTGAAATACTGTCCAACGGGTATGGAGAACGAAACCCAATCACTACCGCCGTACGTACGGAAATCCTGATTTCCATAGTTTTGAGTTCCCGCCAACTGAAACGAACTTACAGCATCAGAACTTTCAAGAGTATTATCATTATCAAAACCGATTCCATGTATCTCGCCAAGACCGGTAACACGCAAATCGAACTCCAACACCGTTCCAGAAGTAATCTCGTAGGACAACGGCACCTTCTTCCAAGAGTTGCCCGTCATTCGCAACGTGCCGCCGCCGTCCAACACCTCATGGGAGCCATTGTCCTGAGAACCCGGAGCATAAGAACTAACCACCTCTCCAACATCGTTAACGCTCAAAAGACCATCAGGATCAGCCGACTCAAAAGTAACTATTATATCATCAATGAAACCGCCATCGTCCGTAGTTACGGTAATTGTCGTTTCACCAATGGATAGTGCGGATATCCTACCGTTCTGGTCAACCGAGGCTATATCATCATCGGAAACACTCCATGATACATTACGGTCCGTCGCATCCGAGGGCAAAATCTCATAAGATGGATTACCTACGGCACCAACGGAAAGAGTAAGCTCCTGAGGATTAACAACTATTCCCGAAACGGCAACAGGTGAAACTTCCCTCAATACAATGTTCCTGAAAGAACTATCTTGGACATTAGCGTTACTATCCTTGTCACCGGCGAAAACAAGATAGGCGAAACCACCTGTGAAATACTGTCCAACGGGTATGGAGAACGAAACCCAATCACTACCGCCGTACGTACGGAAATCCTGATTTCCATAGTTTTGAGTTCCCGCCAACTGAAACGAACTTACAGCATCAGAACTTTCAAGAGTATTATCATTATCAAAACCGATTCCATGTATCTCGCCAAGACCGGTAACACGCAAATCGAACTCCAACACCGTTCCAGAAGTAATCTCGTAGGACAACGGCACCTTCTTCCAAGAGTTGCCCGTCATTCGCAACGTGCCGCCGCCGTCCAACACCTCATGGGAGCCATTGTCCTGAGAACCCGGAGCATAAGAACTAACCACCTCTCCAACATCGTTAACGCTCAAAAGACCATCAGGATCAGCCGACTCAACGGTAATTGTCATGATTTTTTCACAGTCCTGAATTATTTCGGTCGTGCTAATGGTAATTTCAGAGGCAGAAGCCCAGGCTTCCCCGTTAATCTCAGCTAAAGATACCAATCTTACATATTGCCCCAAAGTAGTTTGAAAATTAATGGTTTTAAGACTATTATCTCCTACCCAATTACCTTGAACCAATGGGTTGCCCCAATCATTGGTATTGTCACTTATATATACTTCATATTGGACGATTGTACCATTTAAGATATTATCTTGTCTTGGTAAATATGTTAGACCATTGATCTCAAATGTACCTCCCAAATCAAATTGAATTTCATGAGGTTGGCTATCATTAGTATTACCAGACCATCTGGTGTGCCATATTGTAGAAGAATTTCCATCTAGGACATTGATTGCACGACCGTCTTCAGCATCTACTTCTTCACTGTCGGTAAAAACTACTGAAATATCTGGATTATTAGCACCTGAACCACTCAATTGAGTGATAAAGGTATAGTCTCCTTCTTGAGATTTTGAAATATCAGTAAGTGTGTAACCGTCTAAACTATTCCCATCAAGATTTAATCCTTCGGGAGAAATTATCTCATACTCAACTCCATCTGGAAAAAGACTCAGTGTAATATCGTCACCCTCTTCTAAATTGACCTCAGTGCCTTGTATGCTTGTCAAACCATTTATGCTATACTGTGTAAAAATATCATTGCACACTAAGGTTTCATCCGTTCCTATATTCACTGTTAAGGTCTTGGTGCATCCATCAGCTGTTGTGAATGTGTAATTACCGGAATTCGATAAAGTGACATTACCCAGATTGTAATTGTCTTGTTCGAATGAGCCATTTGGTAATGTAATTGTCACGTCAATACCGTTTGGAAGTATGCTGAGAACTAGTTCGTCACCTTCATCCAAAGTAATTTCCTCGGCACCACTTTGCCAAACACCATTTATCCTATATTCTTGTTCTATTAAATTACAGTCTCCTGCTATTCTAACATCAATAACAGCAGTACATCCGCTAGCAGTGGTGAGTGCATATTGCCCTAAATTATTATTTTCAATTCTACCGTTGCCTCCATTAAAAGTGTTAATTTTATATGAAGTTGTATCTTCGAAGTTCGGAAAATTATCTATCGAGCTAAATGTATTTTGTTGATTAAAAGGTAAGGTAACAAAGTATTCTTCGTCTGTGGCAACATTTGCTCTGATATATACCTCATCGCCAATATTAACATTGGCTACATTTCCCGTTTGCCATGAACCGCTAGCGCCAATTTTAAATTGAGCGCTTATAGTTCCCACTTCGCAGGTGACAACATCGGGATTATTCTGTTGTACGCCCAAATCATAAAATGCTTCAATTTCATTAGGACCCAACGCACTATTAAAAACCTTCAATTCATCTATGCGACCGTCCAACTCATCCGTAATTCCACTGATACTTTGAACCTGCCTATCATCGTAAAACCCAGAAGTTGTAAATGAAGATTAAAACTGTTCAGAAGATTCCAAATTTATTTGGCCAGAGGCTAAATCACTACAAATTTCTACTCCATTTGCGTATAATCTACCTACTTGACCATCAAATGTGGCTGCTATATGGACCCACTTTTGAGCAGGTGAATATCCTACATAGCAATTTACTGAACTACCGTTATTTGTTGGAAACTCTAATTTATAAAGACTATTATGAAATCCAAAAAACAAGCTAGGATAATCATGTGATAAAATTGCAACATTCTTCTCTATTTCATCACGATAAACCCATGCCATAACCGTTAATTCTTCATCAATAGAAGCCATAGAGTCGGAGTAAGGCACTTCCACTATACTATTACTTTCAAACTCTTTCCCATCCATTTCCATCGCATTCCCGAACAATCCATCAGAAGTCCAATAACTTTGTGTAACAGGAATCGGATTCTTATTATTATCACGTTCCACTATTGTGGCATTATTTCCATTACCTGAACTATCTACGACGTTAATACCTGTTCCCTCTTCGAATTTTAAATCTAAAACTAAATTCGGCAAATTTTCTACAGGTAAGGCAGAGCCAACACGAACGGTTTCGGAAATACTCGGAACCCCAAAACTGTCTAATGCAAAGAGCATATAGTTTCCTGGAGGCAAAAGTTCCCTATTAGGTATAGTCAAGTTGTACGCCCCAGCATTCTCACTAAAAGATATTGGGATTCTTCTTTGTTCATTGTTAACACTATGAGTAGCTGATGAGAATCTAATAAGACTAAATTCTACTATACCTTGAGTTCCTGTTACAGAAATATCACTATTATAATCAGCAACTTCAGGTGCTTCAATTTCAGGTCGAGTGGCCAAGGAACCATTAGTATTAAAAAGATAGGGCGGACTATATATTTCAGCATCAAAATGATTCAAATCATCACAATTTCCACACAAACCCCCACCCCCTATAAAAACTCTTCCATCGTTTAAAAGTATTCCAGCGCTATGGTACGTTCTTGGAACTTGCATACTGGCTACGGTTCTAAAGGAATTAGTATCCGGATTATAGATTTCTCCTGTTAAATACGCTCCTGTATCAGAAAAATCATCTGCTTTGTCCATTCCTCCCACAATCAAAACTTCACCATTAGGCAAGACAACACTGCTAACAAAAACTCTTGCATTTTCCATAGAGTTTAAGGTTGGTATTGTTTGTACATTATTCTCATCATTAATATCAATAACATAGGAATTTTCGTTTGCGGGAGAGTCGAGTGCATACGTACCACTACCCCCAACTTTGAGTAATTTACCAATATCAAACATCACTGTATTACCATTCATAGAATAGGTGTCATTTAATCGTTTTCCTGCAGAGGAAAATGAACCATTGCCATTATTTCCTTTTTCATCTATCCAATGCATAGTTTCGCCGGGTCCCGCATGAAAAATTTTCCCATTTGGTGCAGGCCATAACCAAGCATGATTATCTAATCTATAAATTCCCTGCCCTTCTGAATCGGAATCATTTACATTCCAGAGTATTTCATTTTGAAGACCGCTAAGAACTCTCCAACCCGTTTCAGGACGCCAAATTTCGGCATCTTTATTTCCCTCTCCACCACTCCATGAACCTCCGATTGTAAAGGTTGAACCATCAGATAACGTCACTGCACCATGATAACCCCTAGGTATATTCATATCATCTGCCCTAATCCAAGTTTCTGTAGTTGGATTATAAATACTTGAACGCTCACTTGAACTTCCTCCGGTAGCCATTATTCTGCCATCAGGAAGATTTGTTATTCCTGGACAAAACATATCGTGATTAGTCTGCGTAACAGTTCTGGCTAATACATCACCATCTGCGCCAATGGAAGGATCAAAAATTTGAGTGAATGTAAATCCGTCTTCACCACCAAAATTATCGTGAAATTTAGACGACCAAGTAATGAGTCGCCCGTCAGGTAAATTGGCTACGGCTACAGGAACTAAATCAAAGGGTATTGGGTCACTCCAAGCACCGTTTTGGTAGTTATCTTGTCCATTTAAAGTCGTAAGCGTAATTAAAAAAATAAAAATTGGTTTAATGTAGAATGAATGATTTATTTCCATTAGTTGGTTTTTAGAATTTGCCGGTAAATTCTGGCTGCAAAATAGTCGAGGAAGTAATCAAAAATATTTTAATCCCATAAGAAGGCATGTATTTATTATCTTAAATCGATGAAAATCAATTAAATTCGATAAAATACATTCTTACCTTATCACCAAACTGTAACAATCTGTAAATTGTTTCATCTCTATAACAAACCAATCACTTTTTGAGCCAAAAAAAAGTACATATTGATGCATTACTGCAATCGTGCATGCTAGGAAAACAAAGTGCACAGCTAGAAGTTTACAACAGGTACTACAAAGCCATGTACAACACGGCCGTACGAATTGTAAAAGACAGCGCGGAGGCGGAGGATATTATGCAAGAATCGTTTCTTAACGCGTTTACGAAACTGCATACTTTCAAAGGTGAAGTAGCCTTTGGTGCCTGGCTAAAGCGAATTGTAGTAAACAACAGTATTTATCATTACAAAAAGCAACGGAAGAAAAATGAAGTTGCATTAGATGATTTAATGTACAAGGTCGAAGATAATGACGGAATTGCTTCAGATCATGTGTTTACGGAACAAAAGGCTCAAAAAGTGATGGAAACCATGAAAAGTTTGAAAGATAATTACAGAATTTCTTTGACCTTACATTTAATAGAAGGTTACGACTATGAAGAAATTGGTACCATTATGAACTTAAGTTATGCAAACTGCAGAACAACAATTTCCAGGGCTAAGGAAAGCCTTAGAAAACAACTTTTAATTGCGAACTAATGGAAAAAGATTATAGAGACGAATTCTTGAAAAATATTACGGGTTCTTTCGATTTTGAGGAGCCGGATAACGGGCACGAACAGCGTTTTCTGGCCAAACTAAATAAAGCCCAAGGAACTGCTAGTATTAGCCAAAAGAAAACATTTTGGTGGAAACCCTTATCCATAGCGGCTTCTATTGTCTTGGCCTTTGGTATTTTTTACGGTATTAACAACACCGAACCGAGTGTTGACGAACGTGTCGCAAAGATTTCACCGGAAGTTTCCAACGCACAATTTCATTTTGCAAGTCTTATTCAAGAGCAGGTAAAAGCATTAGAAGCAGAAAGTTCACCGGAGACTCAGAAAATCGTGGCAGATACCATGGACCAACTTAAGAGTTTGGAAATGGATTACAACAAATTAGAAGGAGAATTATTGAAGGGAGGAAATAGCAAACTAATTCTAAGCGCTATGATTACCAATTTTCAGACTAGGATCGATCTATTAAATGATGTCCTTAACCAAATTGAAACAATTAAAAATTTAAAAAACTATAATGATGAAAACTTTACTATTTAAATACCTTACCATTTTAATACTGGCAAGTCCGGGATTGATCCTTGCCAATGATGGTAAGCCCAGAGGAAAACACACCAAGGAAAAAACCATTAAAAAAGAGTTTAGTGTAAACGTAGACGCGTTACTAAAAGTGAACAATAATTACGGGAACCTCAATATTACTTCCTGGAACGAAAATAGAGTGGTTATTGAAGTTCACATTAAGACCAATGGTAATAATGAGGAGAAAGTACAACAGAAGTTAAATGAAATTTCAGTTAATTTTGAAGCTAGCAAAAGTGTTGTCTATGCAAGAACTACCTATGGAGAAAAGAAAAATAATTGGGGTTGGAATTGGGGTAAGAACAACAATGTAAATATGCAAATCAATTACACCATAAAAGTACCGATAAAGAACAGTGTTAACCTAGACAATGATTATGGCAATATCATCCTGGATCGTGTAGATGGTCATGCGAAAATCAATTGCGACTATGGTAGAATAGAAATAGGCGAATTAAGAGGTAGAAACAATCAACTTAATTTTGACTATACTTCAAAATCCACAATCGGTTTTATTAATAGTGGAGAAATAAGAGCGGATTATTCAGGTTTTACTATAGGAAAGGCCGGAAATTTAAAAGTGAACGCAGACTATACGAATGCCAGTATTGACAAAATGGAAAATCTAGACTATACCAGCGATTACGGTAGTATTGAAGTAGGTGAAGCCAACAATGTGCTCGGAAATGGTGACTATATTACGGTTAAACTAGGGGAAATACATGGCAACGTCGATATTACCTCGGATTATGGCTCTATTAGGATTAACGAATTGGCCCAAGATGCAGGAAATGTCTCCATAAAATCAGACTACACGGGTATTAAAATAGGTTATCATTCAGCGTATCACTTCAATTTTGATATCACCACTAGATATGCCGGTGTTAGCGGTAAGGAGGATTTTGACATCAATATCAGTACTGAAAAATCCTCTTCAAAACATTACGAAGGTTTTTATGGCAGCAAGGATAGCGGTAATATGATTACCTTGAACAGTGAATACGGAGGCATAAGTTTTACAAAAAAATAACAATCAAAAAACAATTAAAATCAACACAAAATGAAAAATTTAACAACACTAGCAGTAGTATTAGCATTAACGGTTTCCTGTTCCGCGCAATGGGGTAAAAAAGTAAAAGGAAACGGAAACACGGTAACCATAGACCGCTCAACGGGCGACTATGATGCCATAGCGGTCTCAGGATGGTTTGATGTGGATTTGATAGAAGGTGAGGAAGGGAAATTAACTATTGAAGGAGAATCTAATCTCTTAGAGTACATTGTAACCGAAGTGAAAAACGGAAAATTGGTTCTTAAGACGGAAAAGGGTGTTAACCTAAAACCTTCCAATTGGAACAGCGGAATAAGAATTACCGTTCCTGTTGAGCAAGTAAGTTCAATAGCGCTCTCAGGTTCAGGTGATATCGTTGGTAAAAAGACCATCAAAACGGACCGTTTGAGTACATCTATGTCCGGTTCTGGGGATATTACCTTGGATGTAGAGGCTAAATCTGTAGACGCGAGCATGTCCGGTTCAGGTGATATTACTTTCAGCGGAAGAACTTCTGATTTTGAAGCTACTATTTCTGGAAGTGGTGATATCAAGGCTTTTGAACTTGAGGCGGATAATGTGAATGCCACTGTCTCAGGTTCCGCGGATATTAAGGTAACTGCCAATAAAATGCTCAAAGCGAGAGTTTCCGGGTCCGGGGATATTACCTATAAGGGAAATCCGGAAAAACTAGACACTAAAACCTCAGGGTCAGGAGATATTTCAAAAGGATAACATCAAAAACACGAACAATCAACAACTGGGAAAGCCTCTTTTTTAAGGGGCTTTTTTATTTGTCCTTTACCCGAGTGAGTAATAACATACCAATAAGAAAAAATAAGCCCAAAAAGATAATGGCATTTCTCATGCTCCCCGTAAATTGCGCTACAAAACCATATAAGAAAGTTCCTATAATGATTCCTATTTTCTCCGCAACGTCATAAAAACTGAAGAAAGAGGTAGTGTCTGTGGTTTCGGGCAAAAACTTGGAATATGTAGATCTCGATAATGCTTGAATACCACCCATAACGATACCTACACATCCGGCAGCAATATAAAAATCCATGGGTGTTATTACAAAATAGGCGTAGATACAAATAATAATCCATAATGCATTTACTACAATAAGTGTTTTGATATTACCAAAGTTCTTGGACGCCCATGCAGTCACCGTGGCTCCTAAAATAGCCACAATCTGAATAACCAAAATACTTACAATAAGTCCTGTAGTTCTTTCGCTATCCGTACCCCAGGCTATTTCCTCCTCCCCAAAGTAGGTAGCAATCAACATCACGGTCTGCACCGCCATACTGTAAACAAAAAAAGCGACCAAATACCGTTTTAGCTTTATCTGCTCACCCAATTGGTGCCAGACATCCCTAAGCTCTTTAAATCCGTTTAAGATAACATTGGTACGCTCTCCTTCTTTTCTATGACCCTTAGGTAGGTGATAAAAAGAGTATTGGGCAAAGATAATCCACCAAATACCAACGGATACAAAGGAGTACTTCATTGCTTTCACTTCGGCGATACCACCTTCATCAGACACTATGTTGAAAAAATCGGGTTTCATCACCATGGCAAGGTTAAATAAAAGCAAGATGACGCTACCTATGTAACCCATGGAAAACCCTTTTGCGCTTATCCTGTCTTGTTGTTCTGGAAAGGCTACATCTGGCAGATACGAATTATTTATAGCGAAGCTGACCCAAAAACCTACCAGTCCAAAGAAGTAGCAAAGGAGACCTATATAAATATTTTCTAAGGAAAACCAGTAAAGTCCAATACAGGATACGCCTCCGAGATAACAGAAAAATTTCATGAACACCTTCTTATTACCCAGATAATCGGCAACACCTGAAATTAAAGGGGTAATGATCGCTATAAAAACAAAGGCGGCAGAAGTAACATAACTTATTAAAGGAGCTCTGGCAATCTCTCCTCCAAAAACAACCACTTTTTCTATTTCTGCCACTCGAAATAGGGCTCCATAAAAAATGGGGAAAATAGCAGACGCAATTACAAGACTATATACCGAGTTCGCCCAATCATAAAAGGCCCAAGCGTTCAATAATTTTTTACTCCCTTTAATCGCTAAAGTTCTGGTCATACTAAAAAATAAAAGCCGCTCTCATGTTAAGAGCGGCTTCAATATACAATAAAACTCGTATTGGACTTTATTTAAATTCCGTAACACCAAATTTGGCAGCTTCGGCCGCGGCTTCCGGAGCCCAAACCGTAAGGTTATTAATCCTAGTGTCGTTAGAAGGGTGTGTGCTCATGAATTCTGGCGGGGCTTGTCCACCACTATTGGCTTTCATACGTTTCCAAAGCTCAGCAGCCTCATAAGGGTCATAACCGGCAATGGCCATAATCTGCAGACCAATACGGTCCGCTTCTGTTTCATGACCTCTACTAAAAGGTAGCATAACACCGACCTGAGAACCGACCCCATAGGCCTGATTAAATATGTTTCTGGTCTTTGGGTCTTTGATAGCAATATTACCGGCAACTGCACCAAGCTGTTGCATCATCCCAGCACTCATACGTTGTGCTCCATGATCCGCCAAAGCGTGAGCAACTTCATGACCCATAACCACGGCTACGCCCGTTTCTGTCTGTGTTATAGGCAGAATACCTGTATAAAAAACAATTTTACCACCTGGCATACACCAAGCATTGACAGCATCGTCCTGTACCAGGTTATATTCCCATTTGTAATCGCTTAGGTAACCAGGATATCCGTTTGCGGCCAACCATCTTTCCGCTGCAGCGGAAATGCGCTGACCTGTTCTTGTAATCATGTTCGCCTCTTTGGTACCGGTAATGACTTTGTTTTCTCCCAAAAACTGGTCATACTGAGCAAAAGCCATTGGAAAAATCTGACTATTAGGATAAAAATTCAAGGTTTTCTGGCCAGTAAAAGGATTTACCTTACATCCTGAAACGCCTATAAAAAGGGTGATTATTAAAATTATTTTTTTCATATTATGTGTGTTTAGCATCGGACAAAATACAAAATTTTTATTTTCCCGTGATGTGCAACAGCGTAAAGTTTTTGTCTATATGCAAACTCTGTTCGCCATTTGGTTTTACCGATTTTAAGGAAACCTCTTCATTGTCCACCTCAATTTTGGCTATTTTAAATGGGAGGCCATGAAAATTAAATTTCAACGTTTCATATTCCGTAACAAAACTACCATCTTTAAACTGCTGTACGGTCACGGACTTTTCTTTTCCCGTAAATTTAAAATTACGGAAGGAATATCTTCCTTTTTTATAATCATATCCGTCAGCTGCGTCTTCATACACCTCGGAGGTCTCAACACCCAATTTGTAATACGTATCTAAAATAAGTTCCTCTATCTTTAATTCGCCTACGTACTGCTGTACGGGATATTTAGGGATGATCGCACCTTCCTTAATATAGACAGGCACCTTGTCCAGATCTGCCGTAACCCAACTTTCTTTACCACCTTCAACGAGTTCCTCGGTCCAAAAATCATACCATTTACCTCTTGGTATGTACATTCTTCTACCCTTGGCATTCGGTTCTTGAATAGGACAAACCAGTATTTGTTCTCCAAATATGAATTCATCTGTCCTAAAATGGGTCTGTGCGTCTTCCTGATCAAAAAGTACCAAGGGCTGTAGCATTGGTTTCTGTTCCTTACTGTATTTATAGAACATGGTATATAAGTAAGGTAATAGTTGGTATCTTATCTCTATGAACTTCCTTACGATGTCCGTAATCTCGGTACCAAAAGACCAAGGCTCTTGATCACCATGATCACCACTAGAATGTACCCTACAGAAAGGATGAAAAATACCAAGTTGTACCCATCTAGCAAACAACTCACCATTCGGTTGTTCGGCAAAGCCACCAATATCGGAACCTACAAACGAATAACCGCTCATGCACATACGCTGCATTTGCACATTGGCAATCCACAAATGTTCCCAAGTTGCAACATTATCCCCGGTCCAGGTCGAGGAATAGCGCTGTGTGCCGGAAAAAGCCGCTCTTGTAATTACAAAAGGCCTCTTAGGATATACATATTTTTTAACACCTTCGTAGGTAGCCCTAACCATCTGCATGCCATAAATATTATGTGCCTTCCTATGTGTACAGGGATGACCATCGTAATCGTGCCTTGTATCCAACGGGGCAGTTTTGGACGGTACTTCCATTACGGCTGGTTCGTTCATGTCGTTCCAAACGGCATGTACCCCCAGATCGGACATAAATTCTTTGTAAAGTTCTGCCCACCATTCCCGAACTTCAGGATTGGTGAAATCGGGGAAATTACAATCTCCAGGCCACACTTTCCCGCGCATTAGAGGACCATCTCCCCTACTGCAGAAAAAACCCTTTTCCAATGCCTCTTTATAAATCCAATACTCCTTATCTATTTTTATTCCCGGGTCTATCATTACAACGGTTTTAAAACCGTCTTCTTCCAACTCACCGATCATTCTTTTAGGATCCGGAAACAATTTTTTATCCCAGGTAAAACATCTGAACCCATCCATATAATCAATGTCCAGGTAGATAGCATCGCAGGGAATATTAAGGTCCCTAAATTGCTTTGTAATTTCCTTCACATTACTTTCCGGGTAATAGCTCCATTTAGATTGATGATATCCCAAAGCCCACATTGGAGGTAGTTCCGGAGTACCCGTTAAATTTGAATATGCAGCCACCACTTTAGACATTTCCGGACCGTAAAAGAAATAATAGTTCAGCTCGCCACCATCGGCCCAAAAACTAGTAGTATTTCTCCTTTCATGGGCAAAATCAAAATGGGTCTTAAACGTATTATCAAAATATATTCCATACGCACGTCCTTTATGAAGCCCCACGTAAAAAGGTATAGCCTTATATAAGGGGTCTTGGTCTTTGCCATAGGCATATTGGTCGGTTACCCAATTGTGTATGCGCTTTCCCTTAAGATTACTATGTGTTGCCTTATCTCCCATGCCGTAAAAACTCTCACCGGTCTGGGTAATTTTACTCATCTTAACGGTATTACCGCCATACTCATAGTTTTCTTCCCAGTGAAAACCTATTTCATCTTCGTTGATGATATTTCCGTCTAAATCCGATATCTGGGTTCGTAGGGATTTTTTATCCACTAGAACATGAACTCTAGCGGTTTTAATGATATATTCCGTATCATTCTCCTCTACTTCCAGACTACTATAACCCAGCGTAGCTTCTGGATCTATAGCGTATGAGAAGTCTGGTTCAAAAACGTAATTGGTCGCGTACCTAAAACGTATTAAACTTCCTCGCAAAATAGTTACTTGTAAAATAACCCCATTTTCCGTAGTAAAGTAAAGTTTGTCGGTATCTTGTTTAAAATCAACTATCTGGTTGGGGTAAAGATTACCCTTATATTCTAATTCTGTATTTGTAATCATTGATTAATTATTTTAAATCAATAGCAAAAGAAGCACAATAACACGGAAGCACGAAATATTATCCGAGCAATTACAAACTATAACGATTTAGGAAAAGAAAGTTACTTTATAATGACAATTCCTAACGGGGGAATGGTGATTTCTGCCGAATTATTATACCCGTGCCATGCTTTTTTCACAGTTTTTATGGAAGTGTTGAAATTTCCCCCTCCGCCATATTCTTTTGCGTCGCTATTAAGAATTTCTTTAAGCTTCCCCTTTTTATGAATTCCAATCTTATATTTTTCTCTTAGAATAGGAGTGAAATTACAGGCAATTATGAGGTCATTTTTTTCATCATGTCCTTTTCTGATATAAGTTAGAACAGAATTCTCATGATCTCCATAATCGATCCATTGAAAACCTTCCGGGCTAAACTGCTTTTCGTAAAGCGCTGGATAATTTTTATATGTGGCATTTAAATCCTTAACAAATTGTTGCACACCAGAATGTCCGTCATATTGCAGCAAATGCCAATCTAAACTTTGTTGAAAATTCCATTCTGCCGTTTGTCCGAATTCGCCGCCCATAAACATAATGTTAGTGCCAGGGTGCGTGAACATGTAGCCAAAGAGTAATCTTAAATTGGCGAACCGCTGCCATTCGTCACCGGGCATCCTATACACCAAAGATTGCTTTCCGTACACTACCTCATCGTGTGAAAAAGGCAGCATAAAGTTTTCCGTAAAGGCATACGTCATACTAAAAGTCAAATCGTTCTGATGGTGTTTTCTGTATATCGGTTCTTTTTTGAAATATTCTAGCGTATCGTGCATCCAACCCATCATCCATTTCATTCCAAAACCCAAACCTCCTAAGTTTACCGGTTTGGAAACTCCGGTGAAGGCCGTTGATTCTTCCGCAATGGTCTGTACTCCATCAAAACTGGAATATATTTCTTGGTTGAGCTCCCTAATAAAGGACATGGCTTCCAAGTTTTCATTATTCCCGTACATATTAGCTTCCCATTCGCCTTCTTCTCTAGAGTAATCTAAATAAAGCATAGAGGCCACGGCATCTACACGTAATCCGTCTACATGAAATTGTTCTAACCAAAAAAGTGCATTACTTATCAAAAATGCCCTTACCTCGTTTCTTCCGTAATTGAAGATTAAACTTTTCCAATCTGGGTGATAACCCCTTCTCCTATCCGGATGTTCATATAAGTTAGAACCGTCAAAAAACCCTAGTCCGTGAGCATCCTCAGGAAAATGTGATGGAACCCAGTCCAGGATTACACCAATATCGTTTTGATGAAAAGCATCTACCAATAATTTAAAATCCTCTGGACTACCAAATCTAGAAGTAGGCGCAAAATATCCGGTTAGCTGATATCCCCAAGAAGGATCGTACGGATATTCCATTATTGGCATGAACTCAACGTGGGTATATCCCATTTCTTTAACGTAACCAACCAAATCCTTGGCCAGCTCCTTATAGGTTAAAAAATCTCCATCTTTGTTTCTTTTCCAAGAACCTAAATGCACTTCATAAACGGAGTAAGGTCTATCCAATCCGTTTTTTTCCTTTCGATAACCCATCCAGGCCTTATCCTTCCATTTATAATCGGAATTCCAAATAACGGATGCCGTCTTAGGCGGATGTTCACATTGTCTTGCAAAAGGGTCTGCTTTTTCTGTCCAAATATCATTGTTGTTGGACTGTATCTTATATTTATAAATATCCCCGGAACCTACAGCGGGGATGAAACCTTCCCATATGCCACTGGAATCCCAACGCACATTCAATTGATGTGTACTTGCATCCCAAAAATTAAAATCCCCAACAACGGATACCGATTTGGCGGAAGGGGCCCAGACCGCAAAATAAGTACCTTCTACACCGTCTACTTTTGTAGGATGTGAACCTAGTTTATCATAAAGACGATAGTGCTTTCCTCCCTTAAAGAGGTCAATATCAAAATCCGTGAACAAAGAATGGACAATAACTTTAGACATGTGTATATTAATTTTGCGGTAAATCTAATCAACTTTAAATTAAGGAGTAGAATTTAGTAGTTTTACTTGATTACATCCAATTAAATATCTCAATTTATTTTTCAAATTACGAAAATGGAACGCTTTTTGAAAACACTCAGGTTATTAAGGAAATAGTAAACCAAAAAAATCAATACATCATGAAAAAATTAAGTTTAGTACTAGGTTGTTTATTCGCTTTATTATTCATCGCCTGTGAAGGCCCACAAGGACCTCCAGGGTTTGATGGAATACAAGGTCCACCGGGTAGGGATGGCTTAGATGGCGAGGATGGCATACAAGCCCAGATATTTGAAGTTGATGGGGTTGACCTTACTTACATAGACTCAGAAAATATTTGGGAAACCGCATTTGACTTTTTAGAATTTACAAACTTTGAAGTATTAAAGGAAGATATCATTTTAGTTTATAGGTATGATGGTCCGGTAGAATTTAATGATGGTGCCGTAGAAGATTCGTGGGGATTAATTCCTCAAAACTTCTTCTTGAACGAAGGTATCATACAATATGTCTCCTCACATACTTTGAGAGATGTGGTTGTTTTGATTGATGGTGATTTCGATTTAGTTAATCTGAACGAGAATTTTACAGATAATCAACTTTTTAGGATTGCCATCATACCAGCGGTGGGTGCTTCAAGTGGTAAAATGGATACGTCTAGCATGTCATCCTTAATGTCAAGCTTAGGAATTTCAGAAACACAGATTAAAAAAATAAAAATGAATTAAAAAAAGCATACGAAGCTAGTAAAAGCCTCACGAGTTCGTGAGGCTTTTTTATACCAAAAAATAGCGCCTTTATAGAAAACTTAACAGTAGTATCCTTTTAAGTAACTTAAATTTGAAAGGAATTGATAAAAGAAAAGACGAAGTAAAAAAATATAATTATGAAATTAAATGCCTTGATCATTTTACTAATATTTGCAGCTAGCTGCAAAGGTGTTTCCCAAGAGAAGGGAGAAATGGCAAAAAATGAAAGCCAGAACGTCAAAGAATTTGCCGTTCAGAAAACCGAAGCGGAATGGAAAAAAGAACTCACCGATGCGCAGTTCTATGTGCTAAGAAAAGCGGCCACAGAAAACCCCTTCACTAGTGACCTCCTAGACAATAAAAAAGAAGGCGTTTATGTTTGTGCAGGCTGTGATACGCCATTATTCAAAAGTGCCACAAAATTTGATTCCGGTACGGGATGGCCCAGTTTTTATGAAGAAATTGAAGGTAATGTAGCCTACGACGTAGATTATAAAATAGGCTATAAGAGAACGGAAGAGCATTGTGCTACTTGCGGCGGACACCTAGGTCATGTTTTTGAGGATGGTCCTGCACCTACGGGCGAAAGGCACTGTATCAACGGGGTTGCACTTAAATTCGTTCCGGAAAACTAAGAATACCGCCTGTAATGGAATTTGCCCAAAACTATATCGAAAGTGCTCGTTTTGAATTTGAGCGCTACAAAACATTGGGCGACAGAACTTTTGAACAACTTTCAGAAGACGATTTACAATGGGCTTACGCAGCTACCGATAACTCCATTGCTGTAATCGTAAAGCACATGGTGGGTAATATGCGCAGCAGATGGACAAATTTTCTGACCGAAGATGGTGAGAAAAAATGGCGTTTTCGCGAAAAAGAATTTACCCTCCCTCCTGTATCCAAATCAGAGACCATTGTCCTTTGGAACAGTGGTTGGGATTGTCTTTTCCACGCGCTTGATCAAGTAAGCGAGTCTAATTTCAATCAGAAGATCAAGATTAGGAATGAAGAACATACGTTGGTAGAAGCTATCAACAGACAGCTTGCACATTATGCAAACCATGTAGGGCAAATTGTGCTTTTAGGAAAGATGCGGAAAGGAAAAGACTGGATTTCCCTGTCCATACCAAAGGGCGGATCGGTTTCTTTTAACAAAGAAAAGTTTGGTACAGATTTAAATGAGTGAAAATCACAAAATCCTTAGTTTTAATTTCAAATAGGATAATTGTCCTTCAGGTTTGGTTTTGTATTTTTGCAGCGCTTTCAAAAAGAATCGCTTTAAACATTTAAAATTAAAAATATGAGCACTTTCGATGTTATTGTTTTAGGTAGTGGCCCAGGTGGCTATGTTACTGCTATTAGAGCTTCTCAGCTAGGTCTTAAAACAGCAATTATAGAAAAGGAAAACCTTGGTGGAGTTTGTTTAAACTGGGGTTGTATCCCAACTAAAGCTTTATTAAAGTCAGCTCAGGTTTTTGAATATCTTCAACATGCCGGTGATTATGGACTTAAGGCCGAAGGTGTTGATAAGGATTTTGATGCCGTGGTGAAAAGAAGTAGAAATGTGGCCGATGGCATGAGTAAAGGCGTGCAATTCTTAATGAAGAAGAACAAAATCGAGGTTATTAATGGGTTCGGCCGACTAATGCCTGGAAAAAAGGTGGTGGTTAAAGGAGAGCACGGAGAACCTGCGGAATACTCTGCGGATCATATCATAGTAGCTACAGGAGCCCGTAGTAGGGAATTACCGAGTTTACCACAGGACGGAAAAAAAATAATTGGTTACCGGGAGGCAATGACCTTGGCCGACCAACCCAAGAAGATGATTGTTGTGGGTAGTGGCGCCATAGGTATAGAGTTCGCCTATTTCTATAACGCCATGGGTACCGAGGTTACCGTGGTAGAATACCTTCCGAATATTGTCCCCGTAGAAGACGAGGACATCTCCAAACAATTGGAACGTAGCTTCAAGAAATCAGGGGTTAAAATTATGACGTCTGCGGAAGTAACTTCTGTAGATACTTCGGGTGAAGGTGTGAAAGCTACCGTAAAGACTGCTAAAGGAGAACAAGTATTGGAAGCTGATATTGTCCTGTCTGCAGTGGGTATCAAGACTAATATTGAAAATATAGGATTAGAGGATGTAGGTATCGCTACCGATAGGGATAAGATCATAGTAAACGATTTCTACCAGACCAATATACCGGGATACTATGCCATTGGTGACGTTACCCCTGGACAGGCCTTAGCCCACGTTGCCTCGGCCGAAGGTATACTTTGTGTTGAAAAAATAGCAGGGATGCATGTGGAAGCCCTAGATTACGGAAACATACCTGGATGTACCTATTGCACGCCTGAAATTGCCTCTGTCGGACTCACAGAAAAACAAGCAAAAGAACAAGGACTGGATATCAAGGTTGGTAAATTTCCCTTTTCGGCTAGTGGAAAGGCCAAAGCCGCCGGAACTTCTGACGGTTTTGTGAAAGTAATTTTCGATGCCAAATACGGTGAATGGCTTGGGTGCCATATGATCGGTGCTGGTGTTACCGATATGATTGCAGAAGCGGTTGTAGCCCGTAAGTTGGAAACGACCGGTCATGAGGTTTTAAAGGCCGTACACCCACATCCTACGATGAGTGAGGCCGTGATGGAAGCAGTGGCAGATGCCTATGACGAGGTAATTCATTTATAATTTTATGAAGCCGAAAATTAGGAAAATCCATTGAGATGGGATGCGGACGATTCTAACAAGGACGGTTTCGAATTAACCGCTCTTGGCCTAATTTTTTCGATATTCATACTTATTTTATTCGCATACTATGTTATTAAAAGCTTTTAGGGCCACGGCCATTTTAGAAGGTATCTCATATCTAGCCCTTTTTGGGGTAACCATGCCCTTGAAATATTGGGCAGAAATTCCTGGTCCCAATAAGGTAGTGGGCTATGCGCACGGGGTTTTATTTATTGCCTTCATAGCGCTAGCCCTTCTCGTCTGTTTTAACAAAAAATGGGGGATAAAACGCTTCATTATTTTCGGAATAGCTTCACTATTACCTTTTGCGACGTTCTACGTGGAAGAAAAATATTTAAGAGAAGAATAGCGGTTATTCGGTTTCCTTAAACTTGTAAATTTGTCCATCGAAACTACAGACATAGATTTCTTTGGCATTATCCGTACCGAAAGAAGAGATATTTAAACCAGATTCTACCAAAAGCTGATTACTAGGACTACCGTTTAGATTACTGTCCAAAGCCCATATGCGCCCTGAGATAAAATCGCCATAAATGTAATATCCTTTCAAAGTACTAACCTCATCTCCTCTATACACATAACCGCCTGTTATTGACCTGTCATTGGCATTGTGGTTGTATTCAAAAACAGGTGCAATCGTATTAGCACCATCACAAGTGTCCGAGCCAAAACAGGAGGTACCCTCTAGAATGTTCCAACCGTAATTACCGCCTTTTTCTATGATATTTATCTCTTCCATTTCTCCTTGACCCACATCGCCGGTCCATATACTTTTGGTTTGTTCGTCAAAACTAAAACGCCACGGATTACGAAGACCGTAGGCATAAATCTCCCCTCTTGCATTATTCATATTCACAAATGGATTGTCGGAGGGAATGCTGTAGTTAGCTTCCGACCCCGGAAAGTCCACATCAATTCTTAAAATTGCACCTAGCAGGTTCTCTAAATTTTGAGCGTTACCTTGGGGGTCACCTCCTCCTCCACCATCACCCGAAGCAATATATAAGTAACCATCCGGACCAAAGGCTAATTGCCCTCCGTTATGGTTTGTTTCTGGTTGAGGAATCCGTAATAAAATTGTTTCGCTAGCTACGTCCGCGATATCATCGGAAGCACCGGAAACTTGAAACCTTGAGACCAATGCCATATCTTCTGTTGGCGTGTAGGTCACGTAAAAGAAGCCGTTAGAGCTGTAATTGGGATGAAATGCAAAACCAAGAAGACCCAGTTCACCGGTACTAACAGTTCGGTTTTCCAAATCTAAAAAAGTAGTGCTTGCCTGCGTAGTTTCATCATTTGGAAAAACCTTGATACTTCCTCCTTGTTCGGCTACAAAAATACGATTGGTACCGTCGTCCGGGCTTTGGAAGTCCAAAGGTCTCGAAAATTCTAAATTGGGGAACGCGTTTACCAAACTTACGGCGCCCTCGGGAAGCGGAACAAGTTTATTGTCCTCGTCCTTGCTACAGGAAAATAGGACCAATAAAGCAAATGAGATGGGTGCAATAATCCTTTTCATAGCTATAGGCTTTCTTTATTTACGTAGAAATAGTCCTGTTTGGACGTATTTCAAAAACCAACCATTGAATAAGCGTAGGGCTATAAAAAACTTTGTATGGCTAAATTATAGCTCTGAAGACCAAAGCCAAGAATTACGCCTTTTGCACCAGAAGAAATATACGAAACATGTCTGAAGTCTTCTCTTTTATGGGTATTGGAAATATGCACCTCAACGACGGGAGTCTCTATAGCTTTTACCGCATCGCCTATACCTACCGAGGTGTGGGTGTAAGATGCTGCGTTTAAAACAATACCGTCATAGGAAAAACCTGTCTCCTGTAGTTTGGAAATTAGCTCTCCCTCTATGTTAGATTGAAAATATTCTAGTTGTACCTCCTTAAACTTAAATTGAAGCTCGGCAAAATAGTCTTCAAAGGTTTTATCCCCATAAACTTCTGGTTCACGTTTGCCTAAAAGGTTTAGATTGGGTCCGTTAATGATGATGATTTTCATATAAATCGCTTCTGTTATTATCTAGAATTAGAACAAACGCTTCAATCTTATTGCCAAAGACCTATAAAGCATATCCTGTCATCAAAAATACTAAATAATTATGCTAGAGAAAGCGACAGCAGCAAGCTTGTGCTTTTAGAATAGAATGAGAAACCCTAAAAGTACTGTGGAGAAATTAACATCTCCATTAACGGCAAAGTAGGAAACATTTATTTCGGTGGAACCTCCACTTACATCTACGCCCATACTTGGCCTATAGTAAAAGCCGCCATCATTACCTTCATTGAGGCCAATGGCGTATCCCACGTCCGCACCTATCTTAAACCCGGAAGTTGGATAAATGCGTAAGGACCCGGCAACCGGAATGAACTGTGCATTGTCAAATTCGGTTTGGACGGTTACACCACCAACCGAAGAAGATTCCTTTTCTCCAAAGGCATTGGAAAAACCTGTGGCGATTCCTAAGTCCAGTTCTTTTGACACACCCCAATGTTGATAAATATCTACACCTAATGTAAGACTGTAAGCTTCGGAAAAATCGCCTACCACGAGTCCGGCGTTGACGCCAGCCCTAAAATTAGTTCTGTCTATTTGCGCTTCAGCTGAAAAAGAAGCGACCAAGAGACAGATGGCTATATAAAATGTTTTCATTTGATTTTATAGGTTTGATTGTCATGTAAACATAACACCTTAATCACGGTCTGATAATAAAAGTTGTAATCGCCCTGAATTTCGTTGTAAAACACTCATTTTATGAAGAAAACAGAATTAGAATACTGGTGAATGACCTCCAAGCATTAGAAAGAAAGTCAACATTTATCCCCACGCAAACATCAGAACATTTTAAACCTCGACTATCCTCCACATCAAAAAAAGCGAGAGGTACACCTCTCGCTTTTCTAAATAATCTCATCCTAGTTTAGAAAAAATATACTGCCGATACTTGAAAAACTCTATTTTTGGAGGTGACATCCTCAATAGCGTTTATAAAGCCCGCAGCAAACCTAGCTTGGAAGTAAAAATTTTCATTTAAACGATACCCTGCGCCAACGGTGAGCCCAAGGTCTAGCCCGTTCGTCTCATCAAAATTCTGACCCGTACCAAAAGTATTTCCATCTAAATTATTGGATAGTAGAAGACCCACTTGTGGTCCGGCCTCAATATACAAGGCGTCCCACACATTATACTTGGCAACGACAGGAATGGACAAATACACAAAATTTAAATCATCCTGAAAAAAGCCACCACTTCCCTGTAAAGAGATAAGCGCTTCCGGTTGGATGATTATCTTGTCTGAAAAAGGAATTTCCAGCACGCCGCCGGCGTGGAATCCTAATTTAGCGTCGTAGCTATAAACAGCATCGCCACCCAAAGAGGAAACATTAAGTCCTGCTTTTGCTCCAAACCTCATTCCATCCTGAGCCTTTGATTTATAGGCCATTAAGGAGAGTAATACCGTAACAAATAGTAATTTTTTCATTTTAAAGTGTGTTTTAGATTGAAGCGTTAAAGATATAAATCTTTATTATTCAGAGGCTTTGCATTTGTAATTTTCGACCTATCTTTCCTAAATAATAGTCAAATTTTTTAGAAAACAACTATTGGTCAATGAATTGGGAACATGCCCTAAAAGACTTTAAATCCTACCTTAAAATAGAAAGAGGGTTAGCGGATAACTCTATAAAAAACTATGTTTGGGATATAGAGAAATTAGTGAAATTTCTTGAGACCAATAAGTTAAAAGATTCTCCCTTGGACATTCATAAAGACACGGTGGAGCGCTTTGTTTATGAAATTGCTAAAGAGGTTAATCCCAGGTCCCAAGCGCGTATTATTTCCGGACTTAAAAGTTTCTTCATCTATTTGGTCTTTGAGGATTACCGGGACAACAATCCCTTAGACCTCATAGAGTCTCCAAAAATTGGACGTAAGCTTCCAGATACGATTTCAGAAAACGAAATAAACCAACTCATTGCCGCCATTGATTTAAGTAAGAAAGAAGGAGAACGAAACCGAGCAATGTTAGAAACATTATACGGCTGTGGCCTACGTGTTTCGGAGCTAATCGGACTCAAAATTTCCGACCTTTATTTTGAAGAAGACTTTATCAAAGTTACCGGCAAAGGCAATAAACAAAGGTTTGTGCCCATAAGCAACATCAATAAAAAATATATCAATATTTACAAAGACGAGGTTCGTATTCACCTAAAAATCCAAGAGGGTTTTCAAGATATTCTTTTTCTGAACAGAAGAGGTAAACAGCTTACACGTGCCATGGTGTTTACCATAGTCAAGGATTTGGCTGAGCACATAGGGCTTCGCAAAAATATAAGTCCACATACCTTTAGACACTCCTTTGCGACGCATTTATTGGAAAATGGGGCAGACCTTAGGTCTATACAACAAATGTTAGGACACGAAAGTATTACTACAACGGAGGTATATATGCATGTTGATAGGAGTCACTTAGCTGAAGTGATGAATAAATTTCATCCTAGAAAATAGCCTTCAAAATTTGATTTTACCGCCTAGCGTATAAACTTGCGGCATTGGAATATCGCGTTCACCAAAAACACCCATAGGAGAATTGTTTATCTGAATATTTGATCCACCTTCTATCACAAAACTTTTGTTTACCTCATAGCCCAGACCATTAATGAGTCCTACTCTTGGTGGTTGTTGTTTTACATGAGGATATTTATTTATCTCCGCTTCTATTTCCAGTCCTGAGTACAGGTATAATTTCTTGTTCAAACACTGTTTAAACCGAAAATTGGAACGTACACGATTTGTAGCTCTATAGGTATCGTAAAAGGTTCTTAGTTCTGCGCTGGTCTTATCGGAGAGCCTATACCTTACCAAAAAAGAGCTATGCTCTTCATCATCTAAAAATAAGGGATACGAAAAAGTAGAGCGTGTCAATTTCGGTTCAGCATCCGATATTGCCGAAGCGTTCTCCCGGTTTTGCGAGAAGCCATATTGTAAAATGACAAACAAACAGAGAAAAGAATGTATTTTCCACATAAGCCCTTTTTAGAAGTTCAACCACTTTAAAGCTATTCTAAAAAATAAAACGACTATCCATTTTTATGAATCATTTAACGAGATTATACTGTATTTAACATTCATAAGAAAACAACTCCATCGTTATAGTGTCGCTTATCCTTTTTGATTCTCTTTTTTTAATAACCAAAACAATATATTTATAAAAAAATTGGCCGAATTGAAAGAGCATTTAGAAAGATTGTGGTGGAAAGAAGGTATCGTATATCAAATCTACCCTAGAAGTTTTCAGGATACTACAGGTAACGGAATAGGTGATTTACAGGGTATAATTAAGCGTTTGGATTATATAAAAAGCCTAGGGGTGACCATTATTTGGCTCAACCCGGTATACACCTCACCAAACGATGATAACGGTTACGACATAAGTGACTACAGAGGTATTATGTCCGAGTTTGGAACCATGGAAGATTTTGACCAGCTTCTTGAAGAAATGAAGCAAAGAGGTCTAAAACTCGTCATGGACCTTGTGGTTAACCATAGTAGCGATGAACACCAATGGTTTGTAGAATCTCGCAAGTCCAGGGATAATCCTTTTAGGGATTATTACCATTGGTGGCCAGCCGAAAAAGGCATACCGCCAAAAAGGTGGAGTTATTTTGATGTGGAGGGCAATGCATGGAAATATGACGAGACCACCAATGCATACTACCTGCATTACTTTTCCGAGAAGCAACCCGATTTAAAGTGGGAGAATCCAAAACTTAGGGAAGAAGTATACAATGCCATGCGTTTTTGGTTCGAGAAAGGCGTAGATGGTTTCCGTATGGATGTAATATCCTTTATTTCAAAAGACACGAACTACCCAGAGCTTCCCCAGGAATACGAGGGAAACTTTGTCCCCTTTTATGCTAACGGACCAAATTTACACGAATACCTCAATGAAATGAACAACGAAGTACTTTCTAAGTATGATGTGATGACGGTTGGAGAAGCTCCAGGAGTTACTTTAAAAAACGCATTGGACTTTGTAGACGAAGACCGAAAGGAACTGAACATGTTTTTCCATTTTGATTTGATGTCCCTAGACCGCGATGGAGACGAAGTTTTCATGATGCGAAAAGATAAATGGAAACTTACGGAGTTTAAAAAAATACATACCGATTGGGATGCTGTTTTTTCTGAAAAAGGCTGGGGTAGTATGTATCTTAACAATCACGATTTTCCCAGAAGTGTAAGTAGATGGGGAGACGATTCCAAAACACATTGGTACAACTCCGCGACCATGCTTCAAACGTTTTTATTGACCATGAGGGGCACTCCCTATTTTTATTACGGAGAAGAAATAGGTATGACGAATATTAGATTTCAAAATATTACCGATTACAAGGACATTAATACCCTGAACAGATATGCAAGCGTTAAGAATGTAGGTGGAGATGTATCTGCTTTTATCGAAAATGAAAAAGATGCCAGTAGAGATAATGCTAGAACCCCCATGCAATGGGACACCTCTAAAAATGCGGGATTTTCAGACGAAAAACCATGGATCAAGGTAAACGATAACTATGCAGAAGGTATCAATGTAGCATCACAGGAAAATGATAGGGGCTCGGTTTTGAACTATTTCCGTAAAATGGTTCAAATCAGGAAAGATCATTTAGCCCTCATCTATGGGAGTTATGAACTCCTTGCACCGGACAATGAACGGGTTTATGCCTACACGAGAACTTTAGAAGAAGACAAATATTTAATTCTTCTTAGTTTTTCTAGGGAACGGGAAATACTAACTTTAGAGCAGTTCAAGGGTCAGAATGCAAAATTACTCTTGGCAAACGATGATGCCGTAGTACATGTAAAAGACGGCGTATTTAAAGTACGCCCTTATCATGCCATGCTGTATACAATTGACTAATCTTTGAATTGACTATAATTTCTTTTAAAAGGCCTAATGATTAGTCTTGCTTCACGGTCAAAGCGCACATAATTATACACCCAATTTACAAAGACCACTACCCTATTTCTAAAGCCTATCAAGAAAAATAGGTGCACGAACATCCAAACGAACCAAGCAAAAACCCCTTGAAATTTAAGGTTTTTCAAGTCTACCACCGCTTTATTCCTACCTACTGTTGCCATACTGCCTTTATCCAGATAGGAAAAAGGTTTCAGGGATTTTCCATCTATTAAACGCACCAGGTTTTCACCAAGATGCTTTCCTTGCTGTATGGCCGGTTGTGCCATCATAGGATGCCCTCTTGGATAATCCTCACTTTGCATGCAGGCAATATCACCAATGGCAAATATCTCGGGATATCCTTCTACCTGATTAAATTCGTTCACATTCAATCGGTTACCGCCGGCCAGTAATTCTTTTGCATCTAAACCCTTAATCGTTGCTCCCATTACACCGGCCGCCCAAACAAGGGTCGCCGTGTCAAAGGTTAAATCGGTTTTGGTGGTTACCGTTTTACCATCGTAGCCGGTAACTCTAGTGTTTTTCCAAACTTGCACGCCCAGTTTTTCTAAAAATTGTTCTGATTTTTCAGAAGCATTAGCACTCATGGCATCTAGAAGTCGGTCGCCTCCCTGTACTAAATTGATTTGTGCCCTCCGCGTATCCAAATCAGGATAATCCTTAGGTAGAATTCCCTTTTTTATTTCGGCCAAGGCGCCTGCCAATTCCACACCTGTTGGTCCGCCACCCACAATAACAAAATTCATTAGGGCATCTCGCTCATGGTAATCGTCCGTTAAAAGGGCTTGTTCAAAATTTTCGAGAATCAGACTTCTAAGGTTTAAGGATTGCGGAATGGATTTCATTGCCATCGCATTTTTTTCTAACTCTTTGTTCCCGAAGAAATTGGTCTCCGAGCCGGTGGCAACAACCAAATAATCATAACTCACTTCCCCTATGGAAGTACTTAACACCTTCTTTTCTGGCTGTATTTCCTTTACCTCAGCAAGTCTAAAGAAGAAATTATCATAACCGATCAAAACCTTACGTAAAGGATAGGCAATGGAATCCGGTTCCAGACCACCCGTAGAAACTTGATATAATAAAGGCTGAAAAGTGTGATAGTTGTTTTTATCCAGAAGCACTACCTGAACTTCTTTTTTACTTAGTTTTTGAGCTAAGGAAATGCCGCCAAAACCACCTCCCACAATAACGATTCTTGGATAATTGGACTGCGGTATGTTCATAATTTAAATCTTACGTACAAAATTAAACAAACCTTCTTCCATTGAAAAAAGAATATGGGGTTTTTAGTATATTTAGAAGCTAATTTCAAATACCAACAAAAATGTACAAATCCCTTTACATCTTAGTTTTCTTACTCGTATCCCAGTATACCGTACAGGCTCAAAAAACAACGGATGATGTTTTAAAAAGATTAGATGCCAAAAGCGAGACCTATGCCAACATAGCTCAAGAGATTTGGGGTTTGGCCGAAATGGGTTATCAAGAGGTTAAAAGTTCTGCTTTACTTCAAAAAACACTGGAAGATGAAGGCTTTACCATAAAAACAGGCGTTGCCGGAATACCTACGGCCTTTATTGCGGAATATGGTAGTGGAAATCCCGTAATCGGGATTATGGGCGAGTATGATGCCTTGCCCGGATTATCCCAACAAGCAGTAGCCGAAAAAAAATCAGCCGGAAAAGTAGCGGGGCATGCCTGTGGACATCACCTGTTCGGCACGGCCTCTACTGCTGCCGCAATCGCTACCAAGGACTGGCTAAAGGCCAATAAGATGCAAGGGACCATTCGTTTTTATGGAACTCCTGCCGAAGAAGGTGGTTCTGGAAAAGTCTACATGGTACGAGAAGGACTTTTTAATGATGTAGATGTTGCCCTTCATTGGCATCCCGGAGCTCAAAATGCGGCCAGTGCGGGAGCTGCGTTGGCCAATAAATCGGCTAAATTTCGTTTTTACGGTGTATCCGCCCATGCCGCGGCATCTCCAGAAATGGGTCGCTCCTCTTTAGATGGCGTGGAGGCCATGAACATGATGGTGAACATGATGCGAGAGCACATCCCTGAAAAAGCCAGAATTCATTATGTAATCACAGATGGCGGAAAAGCTCCGAACGTAGTTCCAGATTTTGCAGAAGTGTATTACTATGCGCGCCACAATACGAGGGATGTAGTCATCGAGATTTTTGACCGTATCGTTAAAGCTGCCGAAGGAGCCGCTTTAGGTACAGGTACGACTATGGATTATGAAATGATCGGCGGAACCCATGAACTACTGCCGAACCTGACATTACAAAAATTAATGCACGATAATCTATCCAAAATCGGTGGCATGGAGTACACGCCTGAAGAAAAGATATTCGCGGATAAAATTGCCAAGAGTTTAGGCCAAGACGGTGTTGACAGTGATACCGCTAAAAAGATACAGCCTTATAAAACGGAAGCAAAAGCTTTTGGCTCAACGGATGTTGGAGATGTTAGTTTTGCTGTACCCACGGTAGGTATGAGCGCCTCTACGTGGGTGCCAGGTACTCCCGCGCATAGCTGGCAGGCCGTTGCGGCGGGCGGAACCTCTATAGGCAACAAGGGAATGATGATAGCGGCAAAAACACTAACACTTACGGCTATTGATCTATTCAAGAACAAACAATTAGTCAGTGAGGCCAGGAAAGAATTCGTGGACCGAAGAGGAACGGATTTTAAATATATTCCTTTGCTGGGTGAACGGTCACCGGCGTTGGACTATAGAAATTAGTAAAGTCGAACGGTTACTGCTAATGGCTACTGTCTACTGGTTACTGGCTACTGGCTACTGGCTACTGGCGGCTATGTAACAATAAAAACTTCCTTTTTGTTGTAACAAAAAGAACCCTGTACACACTTATCTCGTAAGAACTACCAACCAAGCGTGAATAAAGAGCTGGAACATCAATTTGTGACGGAACTGCAGGACAATCAAAACATTGTTCACAAGGTCTGTACGTTGTATACAAACGACCGCGATTCTCATAACGATTTGTTTCAGGAAATAACCATTCAGCTGTGGAAGGCCTATCCAAAATTTAGGGGCGAAGCCAAATTTAGTACTTGGATGTACCGGGTTGCGTTGAATACGGCCATTACATTGTATAGAAAGTCTAAGCGACGTGTTGACACGCAGGACTATGAGTCTGTAATTTATAAAATAAAAGCCGACGAATACGATGAGACGGAGGAACAACAGCTTAAGTTGATGTACAAGGCAGTTAGGCAGTTAGGAGATATTGACAAGGCCTTGGTCTTTATGTACTTGGAAGATAAAAATTATATGGAAATTTCTGAAACACTGGGGATTACAGAAGTAAATGCCAGAGTTAAGATGAACCGTATCAAAAACAAATTAAGAACCATTTTGAATCCATAAGGTTATGACGGATGAATTGGAATTATTAAAAAAAGACTGGCAAAAGAAGGAAATTGCCGTGCCTAAGCTATCCTATACCGAAATTCATAAAATGATTTGGAAGAAATCATCTTCTATTGTGAAGTGGATTTTGACCATAAGTATTCTTGAATTTACACTACCGCACCTATTATATCTCGTACCTTCTTGGCAAGATGGTTTGCAGGTTTATGAAAACATCGGCGTATCCAAATATTTATTTGGTCTTTCTATTTTCTCCTACGGTATTGCAGCGTATTTCATTTTTCAGTTCTATCAGCGGTTCAAGGAAATATCCGTATTGGATAGTTCGAAGAATTTAATGAAGAAAATTATCAAGACCAGAAGAACGGTGAAACACTATGTTATTTTTTCCCTCTCCATGATTATGGTGACTATAATGGTCATGGTCATCGGTATTTACCTAAGTGAAGATATTGCCGCAGCATTTCCGGAGTTAAAGGATGGTTTGGACAAAGTATCCCCAGAAAAACTAAGGATTACGTTAATGCTTACCATTGGTATTTTTGGAGTCTTATTAACGCTGTTTATGGGCGGAGTATATTTCTTGTTATATGGTCTGCTATTACGTAAACTGAATAAAAACTACAAAGAATTAAAGCAGCTGGAAGTTTAACCGTTGCGCCATTTGCGCATTTTATTTTCTTCCTCGTAGGCCAATAGTTCCTTTTCCGAAATCACTTTTAGAAAAGACGGGTGCTGCTCTATGGCGTATTCTAATTTTTCAATGATGGCCTCGGTAGATTCGTTTTCGTAATCGATTTCCAACGGCTCCTTGATAACCATAGATTGTAGAATACCTTTTTTCTTAACCCGTAATCCTTTCTTATCAAATGAACGGCGAAAACCATCTATGACCACCGGTACCACTAAGGGCTTATATTTTTTGATAATGTGGGCCGTGCCTTTTCTAAGTGGCTTCCAAGGTGTTGTAGTTCCTTGCGGAAAAGTAATTACCCACCCATCTTCCAAAGCGGTTCCGATATTTGAAATATCACTCATTTTTACCTGTCTGTTCACATCTTGGCCTTCTGACCTCCATGTTCGCTGAACACTTATAGACCCTGCGTAGGCCAAAATTTTGGTAAGTAGACTCTTCTTCATGGTCTCTGCAGCGGCCACGTAATACATATTTAATTTGGGCTGCCAAATATATCCTAGGTTTTTAATGGAATCTTCCCTGCCACTTAAACTAGCATTAAAGACATGGAACATGGCGACCACATCTGCGAAATAAGTTTGATGATTACTCACGAAAAGCACGTTCGTGTCCGGGAGACCCCTTATAATTTCCGAACCCTCAATATCCAAAGTATTAAAGCGTTTATAACGTTGGTGCGAGAGTAACGCTAGAACACGTATAAGCCACTTTTTTAGAAATAGGTTATGCCCAAAAGGGTTTTTCTTGAATAATCCCATAGACGCTAAAGTAGTAAATAGAGTTTTATAACACCTGCTTCAACAAGTCTTTTATCTCGCTCATCATCATTGCCGTAGCTCCCCATACGATGTAATCGTTTAGTTTAAAGGCAGGTACTTCCATCTCGGAAGCATACGAAGTGCTTAATTTTTTTGAGACTACATTGTGGTCTTGTAAGAAATCTACTAAAGAAATTTCCAGTAGTGCCTCCACTTCAGATTCTTGTATCACAAATGGTTTGGGACTAGGATAAAGACCAATGAAAGGTTGTACCTCAAAATTACTGGGTGGAATATAGACCTTGGTAATTTCCGAAATCACATTTACATTACTTGGGTGTACCCCTACTTCTTCATGGGTCTCCCTCAAAGCGGTTTCCATCAAGTCCCTATCCGTAGTTTCAACCTTTCCTCCGGGAAAGGCCACCTGGTTGGAATGTACTCCCTTATACGTTTTTCTAAGAATGCAAAGTATTTTAGTTTCATGGTTCGCATCTGGGTAAAAAAGTGCCATCACAGCCGCTTTTCTTAGATTTTTCTTCTTGAACTTATCTTTTAAAAGTTCTTCGATTCGCTCCTCGGGCGCCATTTTAAAGTGTGATGCCTCGCCTGGTAGCGAGAGATTTTTTATTTTTGATAACCTTGCTTCAAAAATGCTAAAATTCATGCGCTTACTATATTACTTTCTGACAATTACCGCTTTATCGATTCTTTGTTCAGGATGTAAAGATAGTCCGAAGAAATCAGAATCTGATGCAAAACAGCCCGTTACGACAATAGATTCCGTAAAACGGAAAGAAGAAAAGCTCGTATCTGAAATTCAAAAGGATACCTTTAAGCTTACCGAAGAAAATGCCATTGATTTCTTTTTTGAATACCAGCAAAACTTAAAAACCACCAAAGTTAAAATGACCACTAAATTTGGAAGTTTTGTGATTCAACTCTACGATAATGTGCCCTATCATAAAGCAAACTTCATCTATCTTACGAAAAAAGGATATTTCGACTATACTCAGTTTCATAGAGTGGTCAAAGATTTTATAATTCAAGGTGGAAATTCTGACGACAAAAAAACAGCTCAAAAACGAAGGGACATTGGACGATACCTCTTACCTCCTGATACCAGAAAGGGTTACAGGCATCATCGTGGAACCGTATCCATGCCCAGTAGCGAGATAAATAACCCACATATGTTAGCTTCTCCCTACGAGTTTTTTATTGTAGTGACCAAACCTGGCTCTTATCATTTAGATGGTGACTTTACCCCGTTCGGGAAGGTCATAGAAGGGATGGACGTGGTTGATGAGATAAATCGTCAGCCCGTTGGCAAGGGGGATTGGCCTTCGCAGAACATTTATATTCAAAAAGCGGAGGTTGTTGAGTAATTAATGGTTAACTGAAATAATGCTTTGATTGAGGATAAGGAAATTGAAAATATTAATGCCGAAATAATAAATTATCAGGATAAATTAAAACGAATGCAAAAAAAGATTCCTTGGGGAATCTTTGGTGGTTTTGTCTTCTCCTTTTTATTTCCCTTTATTCCAGGACGAAGAGGAAGGAGACCAATGATAGAAAATTGGGAATATCAAAACGCTGTTTTATTTTGTGCCATAATCTATATTATAATATATCCCATTGGATACATAATGGGTAAAAATAAAGCTGAGAAAAAACTAAGAGAATTGAAACTAAAAAAGTATCTAATAGAAAAAGAAAGGTAAATAAGTAGGGAATTGAGACTAATCCCTATAAATATTAGGCAAGGAAATTCTGAACTTTACCGCTAAAATCCGCATTACGATTATGGATAGTATGGCCACAGAATAGGCATAGGTGCTGTTTATAGGAAATTGAATCAATAAAAAATAAAAAGCGCCTCCCAGAATACAGACCGTTGCGTATACTTCCTTTCTGAATATTACAGGAATTTCGTTGCAAAGAATATCCCGTAACACACCTCCAAAACTTGCCGTAATCGTTCCTAGAGCGATGCACATTACCGGTAACAATCCGGCATCCAATCCTTTCTCTACCCCTATCAAAGTGTACAGACCTATTCCTATAGTATCGAATAAAAAGAGTGATTTCCTAAAATACTTTAGTTGCTTAACGAAAAGTATGGCCAGGATTACAGTAGATAAAATAGTGATGACATAGGTGGCATCTCGCATCCAAACCACGGGCGTATTCCCAATGAGTAAATCGCGTAGCGTACCCCCTCCGATTGAGGTTACAAAGGCTATAATTACCACCCCAAAGAAATCGAGGCGTTTTTCCATGGCCACCAACACTCCTGAAATTGCAAAGGCAATGGTTCCTAAAATATCGATGACCGTATAGAACATATTATAGTTGTTGGGTGTAGTAGTTGTAATCCTTGATAACGATATCCACAAAATCAATTGGCTTTAGGTCCGTTGAAATCTCAGCAACTTTTTTAATGCGGTTACTTAAAGACAGTACCACATTGTGGTTCCCATTTCGCTTGGCGCTATCATACAGATTCTTTATGGTCTGCATTTCATTATCCTTGAAAACAGTGACTTGTGGGAACTTTGGACTGTAATCCTCTGGTAACTCCCTTAAAAGGGTGTCCTTTAGAAAAACACGTTTCTTTTCGCTTATTACGGTTGTACCTGCTGCAATATCACCAACGCGCTGTCCTTTTCCTCGAATTAAGATGGTAAATACGGCGACACCCCCCGAACTGATGGAGACATCTATTATTCTAAGTATCCATCTAACAAAATAACTGGAAAAACCAGCTTTGGTGCCATCTAACTTTACCACTCGCAACTTCATGAAACTTTTTCCTATGGTCTTTCCGTCCATAAAAGTTTCCAAAAGAAGGTAATATAAGAACGCTGGTAATCCTATGAGCATATAAATGGCCCATTGGTCTCCCAAATCTACATCTAAGGCCAATAAAAACCATATCATGAGCACATAATAGATGACGATTATAAGGGTGTCTATGATAAAGGCCAACATACGGTCTCCCAAGTGAGCAGTGTTTTGGTCTATACTTATATTTTGGGCCGTTTCTATTTGAAATTGTTCCATTGTTTTGTTTCTTTGGTATAAACCCTTCTGTGAATGCGCGAAGCCGCCTTTGTAAAGCAAAATAAGGACAAATGGTCAACTTTTGAAAGCGCTTTGGCTAACAAAACGAATCTGGAGCCAGATGTATTGTCCAATTTGTATATAGAAATAACGGATCACCTTAGCTACGCCAAGACTTTTTATCCGGCTAGTAATACGGCACATTATCTAAATTCCTTAGCGTCCCAGGCGCATCAAAAAATATATAGGACCAAAAGAGAGCCGAAAAATAGAATCATAAGTTTTTGGAAAGTAGAATTCCCCATGATGTTCAAACAGCATCATCGCGAATTGCTCATCGCGTTTTTAGTGTTCATTTTCTTCTCTTTCGTCGGAGCCTTTTCAGCCGCCAACGAAGGGGATTTTGTCCGTTCCATTCTTGGAGATGCCTATGTAAATATGACGCTTCAAAATATTGAGAAAGGTGACCCCATGGCCGTTTACAAGCAAATGGGAGAGTTCAACATGTTTTTAGGCATCACTATCAATAATATAAGGGTAGCTTTAATGGCCTTTGTTTACGGAATTATGTTAGGCGTGGGCACATTGATGATAATGTTGCAAAATGGTATCATGTTGGGTAGTTTTCAATATTTCTTTTACGAAAAAGGATTGCTTTGGGAATCCGTTAGAACTATTTGGATTCATGGCACCATTGAGATTTCAGTGATCATCATTGCGGGCTGTGCAGGCTTGGTCTTGGCCAATGGTATGCTCTTTCCTGGAACCTACTCCCGTTTGGAATCCTTTAAAAGAGGTACTAAAAATGGTTTGAAAATTATGATAAGTACCATACCGTTCTTTATTATCGCAGGTTTTTTAGAGGGCTTTGTAACCCGCCATACAGAAATGCCAGATGGGTTGGCCATATTCATAATTTTAGCCTCTTTAGCACTAATTCTTTTTTATTACGTTATATATCCATACCAAATACATAAGAAAATACCATCACATGAAAACTGATTATATAGAGTTTAAAAAACAGCGCGAACTTGGGGATATACTTTCGGACACTTTCGCTTTTCTCAGGGCAGAGTTTAAACCCTTCTTTACTACCTATTTCAAAATTGTAGGCCCCTTTTTACTCGTAATGATTTTAGCGCTTGCCGCTTACCTCTATTTCGTAGGAAATATAGCTAATATCATGATGTTCAATTCGGGTAACGAAGCGGCTAATTTGGCAACTATTTTTATCATTGGCCTAGTGTACATACTTTCCATTATGGCCGTGTATACCATGTCGCAATCCACGGTATTGCATTATATTAAGTCCTACTCCAACGGAAAAGGCACTACAGATTTTGATACAGTCCAAAAAGAAGTCTACGGTAGTTTTTGGAACTTCATAGGACTCGGAATTATGGTGGGACTTTCCGTAATGGTAGGGTTTATCTGTTGTATTATTCCTGGAATATACCTCTATGTTCCTTTGGCACTTTCTTTCTCCGTTCTAGTATTTAATAGAATGGGAGCTTCTGACGCCTACAGTTATAGTTTTACCCTAGTAAAGGATGAATGGTGGATGACCTTTGCGACCTTTTTTGTAATCGGAATTATTGTAGCAATTGCCTCTTACGCCTTCGCACTACCCACGGCCATATACCAATGGATGAAGATGGGTATCTTCTCGGGTGAGATGGATGCTGAGAGTATGTTGGATATTTTTAAGGACCCGATTTATATTCTTTTAAATATAGTAGGTACTATAGGTCAATTTCTACTGAACCTCATCTCCGTTATCGCTGGAGTCTTTATCTATTTTAACCTCAACGAGAAAAAGAACTTTACCGGCACCTATGAACAAATTGAAAATCTCGGTAAAACTTCTGATAACTAACGATGCCCAAAGGTCTTCTGTATCTAACCGTCTTTCTACTCTCTTTAAGCAGCTTTTGTCAAAAGGATTCTTTAGCGCTTAACTACGATAAGACTAAAATAGTACAGAAAGAAATTTCAGCTCAAGATATAGAAGTCTATAAAAATGACCCCAATTTTAATTATGAGGTTGTACAAAACGATGCTCCCGAATGGTGGATAGCCTTTAAAAATTGGGCCGGAAACCTGCTTATCCGTTTTTTTGAATGGCTTTTTGGTGTCAATAAGGCGTCCGGCGCACTGAATCTCTTTTTAGAGTTCTTACCCTATGTGTTGCTGGCAGTACTACTATTTATTCTTGTGAAATTCTTCCTTAACGTCAATGCGCGCGCTATTAGTTATGCCAAGAAGAACCAAGCCGCCATGACCATGTCCGAGGAGGAGCATATCATTAAAAACGAAAATATTCAAAAGCTCATTCAGGAAGCCTTGGCCAATAACAATTACCGTCTTGCCGTTCGTTATTACTACCTGTTCATATTGCAAATAATGACAGAAAAGGAGTTAATAGATTGGCAAATACAGAAGACGAACGAAGACTATCTTAAGGAACTAAGACAAGAACGACTACAGCATCCCTTTAAAGATATTACGCGACTGTACGACTATATCTGGTATGGGGAATTTCCTATGGACCATGAGAAATACCAAAAGGCAGAAAGCTCGTTTTCAACCTTAAAACAACTCTTGTCCAATGGGTAAAAAAGGCATTGCTTATATTATTATTGCACTGGTTACCTTGGGCGCCATACTCCTGCTACAATATAATAAAACAAAGGATATTAATTGGTTTGAATCCTATGTTCGGTCCCACAAAATACCGTACGGCACCCTGGTCTTTAACGAGCTTATGGAAACGAAACTATTTCCAGGTAAAACAAAGCAATTGCAGGTTCCGCCTTTTGAATTCCTTTCCAAAAATAATGGGGCAAAGGGAACCTACGTTTTCATTAATAATTCGGTACAATTTCAAGAAGCGGAGCTATATCTAATTTTGGACTGGGTGGCCCAAGGAAATTCCCTGTTCATAGCCTCCGAAGGTTTCGAAGAAAAATTAAGGGATACCCTGAATTTTGAAACCGCTACGCATTATGGCGGATTCGAAGTAGTTCAAAATCAGGACCATCAGCTTGTAAACCCGTTTTTAGAGAAAAGTGAACCCTACAGCTACCGCAAGGACAACGCTATGCGCTATTTTAAGACCATAGATACTTTAAAATCTACCATTGTCGGCGTAGTTAATTTTCCCGATGAGGAAGAAGAACAACCCGAGGTCGTTTCGGTTATAAAGTCACCCTTTGGGAAAGGAGAGATAGTTTTATCCACTTTTCCCAAGGCCTTTACAAATTATTTTATTTTAGAAAAAGAAAACAAATCCTACACAGCCGGTTTGGCTTCCTATTTTAAGGGAGATGAAACCATATATTTAGACAATCATTACAAAAGCGGTAAAACCTTTTACACTTCCCCAATGCACATTTTTTTAAACACCAAAGAATTGAAATGGGCATACTATCTGGCGCTTATCGGTGTGCTTGTCTACGTGGTCTTTGAAGGCAAACGTAAGCAACGTGCCATACCAGTGGTAACGCCGTTACAAAATCAGACCCTGGCCTTTACACGGACCATTTCTGATATGTATTTTGAAAAAGGAGACCAAAAAGCTATCGTTGAGCACAAAATAAATTACTTTCTAGATTACCTGCGTACCAAGTACTATTTAGGGAATATAGCCAACGAAGAGGATTTTTATAAAAATTTAGCCGCTCGTAGCAACTATTCCCTAGATGAGACCAAGAAGCTATTTGGCTTTATGGAAAAACTTAGGGAGCAGCTTCAAATAACTGATAATGAACTGATGCAACTGAACAAACGCATTCAAAAATTTAAATCTGAAACAGATGGAAAATAAGGAAGAAAATACAACCGACTTAAATTTTGACGCTAGAATACCTCTGGCAGATCTACAAAAAGCAGTCGCCGATATAAAACAGGAGTTGGCAAAGGTAATTATAGGTCAAGATAATTTTATAGAGTTATTGATCGTATCCCTTTTGGTTGACGGCCATGTACTCATAGAAGGGGTGCCCGGGGTTGCAAAGACGATTACCGCAAAGCTGTTTGCTAAAACCCTAAAGACCAATTTTAGCCGTATTCAATTTACGCCGGACCTTATGCCGAGCGATATTCTTGGGACTTCTATTTTCAACGTTAAGTCTTCAGAATTTGAATTTAAAAAAGGGCCTATTTTCTCCAATATTATCCTCATAGATGAAATTAACAGGGCTCCGGCCAAAACACAGGCTGCCATGTTCGAAACTATGGAAGAAAGACAGGTAACCATGGACGGTACCACCTATACGATGGAATCTCCCTTTATGGTATTAGCTACTCAAAACCCAATAGAACAGGAAGGTACCTATGCCCTACCCGAAGCACAATTAGACCGTTTTCTGTTTAAAATAAAAGTTTCCTATCCTGAAACAGATGAAGAAATCCTGATTCTGAAATCTCACCACGAAAGAAAAGGTGCCTTACCACAAACCAAGGTTAAAGACATCCTAAGTCCTACAAAGTTAAAAACATTCAAAGCACAAATCCAGGATATTATAGTAGAAGAAAAGATATTCAAGTACATAGCGGAGGTAGTTTCTAAAACAAGGAATCATCCCCATTTGTATTTGGGGGGCTCCCCAAGGGCATCTATTGCAACCCTAAATAGTGCAAAGGCCTTTGCCGCAGTAAACGGAAGGGATTTTGTTACTCCAGAAGATGTAAAAAAAGCCTTGGTTCCCGTACTAAACCATAGGGTTATTTTAACCCCGGAAAGAGAAATGGAAGGAATGTTCACCGAGAATGTTATAAAGATGATTACCGAAAGTGTGGAAATCCCAAGATAAATGAAGTTTTTAAAAGCACTTTATATCCATAATGCGTTCTTTACGTATATCGCAGTGCTTTGCGCTAGCTTCATCCTATCGTATTGGATATCTGACATATACCCAATAGCTTGGCTTCTTACCTTGGTACTACTTGGACTTTTTTTGTTCGATATTTTTATTTTGTTCAGTTCTTCGGAAGGTATTAAAGCACAAAGGGCCCTTCCTAAAAAACTATCGAATAGTGATGTTAATCCGATACAAATTCAGTTTGAAAGTTTTTATCCTTTCAAAACACATATTACCATCATTGATGAACTACCCGTGCAATTTCAAAAGCGCGACTTTAATTACAGAACTGTGGCGATAAAGGGTGAAAAAAAACAATTTGATTACAGCGTAAGACCAGTTGACCGAGGAGAATATTTCTTTGGGAATTTAAATGTTTATGCCTCATCACCCCTACGAATTATAAAAAGGAGATTTGTATTTCAGAAAGACCAAATGGTTCCGGTCTATCCGTCCATTATACAAATGCAGCAATACGACTTTCTCGCTATTAGTAACCGTTTACGTGAAATAGGACTAAAAAAGATTCGAAAGATTGGTCATACCCAAGAATTTGAGCAGATTAAAGACTATGTACGCGGGGATGACATCAGGACTTTAAATTGGAAAGCAACAGCAAAGCGAAACCAACTTATGGTCAATCAATATCAGGATGAAAAATCACAACCGGTATATTCTATTATTGATACAGGTAGGGTAATGAAAATGCCTTTTAACGGACTTAAATTATTAGATTTTGCCATCAATAGCGCTCTGGCCTTTTCTAATGTGGCTTTGAAGAGAAACGATAAAACAGGATTGATATCTTTTTCAAAACAGATAGAGAATTTTGTTCCTGCCGTTCAAAAAATAACACATTTAAATACTATTTTAGAAAAGCTTTACCGCATAGATACCGCTTTTACAGACGCTGATTTTGGACTTTTATATGGTCTTGTCAAAAGAAAAGTAAACCACAGAAGTTTATTGCTCCTTTACACGAATTTTGAGCATATGTCTTCCCTAAAACGACAATTACCCTATTTATTGGGCCTTGCTAAAAAGCATGTCCTAGTGGTCATTTTCTTTCAGAATTCAGAGCTAGAATCCCTCATAGCTGAGGATGCCGAGGACCTACAGGCCATTTACCACAAAACCATTGCAGAAAAATTTTACCTAGAAAAGAAATTGATGCAAAAAGAGTTACAGAAATACGGTATACAGACCATACTTACAAGGCCGGAAGAGCTAACGATAAACACTATAAACAAGTATTTAGAAATAAAGGCCAGAGGTATCCTATAAGCCGTTACTTAGAATATCATTTGCTTGTATCGCAGCCGTGATACTTCCTGAAGCATTTACCGGGTCTACATCTAAGGATTCAAAAACGATTGGCGGACAACCGCAATTTTTACGACTACGTCCCCTTCTTCTATTTTTTAAAAGTAAGTCAAGAGCTAGTCCGGAAATGACTCCACCTAAAGTCGTGAAAAGCACATCCTCTGTTTCCCATTGAGCACCCCTGTTGATGTCGTAGGTCTCTTTCGCCAAACCAGCAGCTAGGCTACTGCCAACAGCGCCCGCCCACGTCCAACCGCGTTGCCCATTAAAGATTTTATGCGCTGCATAGCCTCCAACGGCTCCTATGGCCACACCTGCTCCCAAATGTTTGGCGGCATTTTCCACTTGCTGGGCATGACTATTACTGTGAAATGTTAAAAATACGAAAAGTAAAAGCGTTATTCTAGGTAACATAATGGGGGATTTTTAAAACTTATTATAGCTACAAAACAACTAAATTACACAATACCCTACCATAAATAACAAATTGTGAATTTCATCTAAAAAACACTACTTTTTAACGAACAACACTAAACGAAATCCTGTAATAAAGAACCAATTTTTACGACTACATTTTGATAAAAGAAAGCAGTATGAAAACGATATATTACAACGCAGATACAAGAGGACATGCCAATCACGGATGGTTAAACTCCTACCATAGTTTTAGTTTTGCCAATTACCACAATCCTGAGCGAATGAATTTTGGAACGCTCCGAGTACTTAATGATGATACCGTTGCCGCAGGTAGAGGTTTTGGCACCCATCCACACCGCAATATGGAAATTATATCCATCCCGTTAAAAGGAGATTTAAAGCATATGGATGATATGGGCAATTCTACCGTTATTAGAGAAGGAGATATTCAAGTAATGAGCGCGGGTACCGGTATTTCCCATAGCGAGTTCAACAACAGTAATAATTCAGAAGTAAAGTTCCTTCAGATTTGGGTTATCCCAAGAACGCAAAATGTAGCTCCAAGATATGACCAAGTGCAGCTCAAAAAGCTTGCTCAGGGTACTGATTTTTATCAAATCCTTTCACCCCATAAAGATGACCAAGGCGTTTGGATTCATCAAGATGCGTGGTTCCATATTGGCGAATTCAAGGAAGAAAAAACCACAGTATATTCGGTTAATAAAAAAGGTAATGGAGCCTATATTTTTGTTCTTGACGGGGAAGTTAGCATCAATGGCCAAAAATTAAAGGAGAGGGATGGTCTTGGCGTATGGGAAACTACAGATTTTGAAATAAAAGCCCAGAAAAATTCAAGAATTTTGGTCATGGAAGTCCCCATGCATTTTTAAAACTATCCTAAGGATTTTTAATCCGCATATTTTTGATACTTAAAAGCTATTAGTTCTTATGAAAAGTGCTGATAGCTTTTTCTGTCTTCTATAGGAGTTCGTATATTTAGAGAAATTCCAACCAAATATGAAACTGCTTAAAAAGTTAATTGCCCTAATCGGTATTCTATTCGTAATCCTTATCGCCTACCTTAGCTTTAATGCACTAAATTTTGAATCCAAACAAATAAAAGTTGCTGCATTAGACGCACCCCAAATTGACAAGGCAGCCATTCAAAATTTTTCGAAAGCACTTCAGATTAAAACTGTTTCTCCAGAAAATTTAGCAGATTTTGATTCCTTGGAATTTCAAAAATTTGCCACTTTCGTTTCTGATACCTACCCCTTGATGGACTCCTTGCTAGAAAAGAAAATGTTCAACTCCTTTAGTCACTTATACCATTGGAAAGGAACGGACCCTTCCTTAAAACCTGTAGTGATGATGGGGCATTTGGACGTTGTTCCCGTCATAGAGAAAAACCTGCCAGAATGGAAAGTTGCGCCCTTTGGCGGCGAAATCAAAAATGATACGATCTGGGGACGGGGTGCCATAGATGACAAAGTCGGTGTAATTGGCATTATGGAAGCGGTAGAACTGCTTTTAAAAAAGGGCTACACCCCTAAAAGAAGTTTTTACTTTGCATTTGGTCATGATGAAGAGATAGGCGGACGACAAGGAGCAGTGGCCATGGCCACATATCTCAAGGAAAAAGGCGTAAAAGCGGAATTTGTCGTTGATGAAGGTGGTGTTATAGCAGACGGACTCGTTCCTGATATCACCAAAGAGGTAGCTTTAATAGGTACCGCGGAAAAAGGGTACCTTACACTAAACCTTGCGGTTAAGATTGAAGGCGGCCATTCCTCCATGCCAGGGAAAGAAACTGCAATCGACGTTATGTCCACCGCTATCGCCAAATTAAAGAACAATCCGTTACCAGCTAAAATCACCGTTCCCCTAGAAGGATTTATGAATTATCTAGGTCCAGAGATGCCTTTTATCAATAAAATGATTTTTGCCAATAAAGGCCTTTTAGAACCCTTTGTACTGAACCTCTATGAAAAGAGTCCCTCTGGTAATGCCCTTATACGAACAACGACTTCCCCAACTATATTTAACAGTGGTATAAAAGACAATATCATACCACAAAGAGCAAATGCCACGGTAAATTTTAGAGTGCTTCCCGAAACAACGATAGAAGATGTCATTGCCCATGTGAAGAATGTCGTCGCAGATGACCGCATTACACTTACAAAAGGAAGCACCGCTGCGGAAGCATCCAAACTTTCCAGAACAGATTCGTTCGGATTTTCTACCTTGAACAAGACCATCTTAGAACTATATCCAGAGGTTCTGGTCTCTCCCAATTTAGTCGTTGGTGCAACAGACTCAAGGCATTTTAGAGATATTTCCGATGATATCTACCGCTTTTCTCCTATTCACTTGAATAACGATACTAAAAAATCATTTCATGGTCTAAACGAACGGTTAGCAGTAGAGGATTTTTATGACAGCATTCGTTTTTACATACAGTTTATCAAGAATAGTGACCAACAAAATAATTAAAGCTTAAACTAGCAGACGTAAAATTGTACGAATGAACAAGGTTGTTGCCTATTTTAAATCGAAAATTGGAAAGGACTCTTCTGATTCCATATCGCCGTTGATGAAATGGCTGAATCCTACCTTGCTCAGTGCGGAAGAGGGTGAGTTAGAATTCTCTCATCTTATACGTGATGAGATGACCAATCCCGTAGGTATTCTACATGGCGGTATTACCGCCGCTATCATCGACGATGCCATAGGTGCCGCCGTCTATTCCCTAAACAATAGCCATATTTATACCACGGTAAATCTAGCGGTAGATTACTTTAGTTCAGCTAGAGCTGGTGAAATCGTTATAGCCCAAACAGTTATGGGTAAAAAGGGAAACCAAATTATGAATGTTGAGTGTTTGGTCTGGAACAATGACAAGTCCCGATTAATCGCTAAGGGACATTCCAATCTAATCAAAACTAAAGTAGAAATTCCCAAACAGTAAAAAATAGGTAGTTAGGGAAAGGCAATAAGCACATCTAGGAAATATGCATAAAAATAGAAGAACTTTTTTAAAAAATATGGGTTTAGGTGTAGCCGGAACACTAGCGCTACCTGCACAAAGTTGGTCTAATAGTAAAGCCCCTTTACAATCGGCCATTAACGAGCTTCATCAATTTCCCGATAAAAATTCAGAGAATTATTGGGAAACTGTTGCCAAACAATTCCAATTTGTCGAAGGGGTCAAATACTTCAATAATGCGTCCTTGGGAGCCTGCCCTTACCCTATAAGAAAAGCCACTAATACGTTCAGGGATACCCTAGACGATTTTCCTTCGAAATATATGTGGGGTGGTTGGGATGAAGAAAAGGAAGCTACCCGCAAGAAGGTGGCCTCCGTTTTTAGCGTATCAGAAGAAGAAATCGCTTTAATACACAATACCACGGAAGGAATGAACCTTATTGCGCAGAGCCTACGATTAGAGCCTGGGGACGAAGTTATTCTATCTGATCATGAACATGCAAGTGCAGTTGTGCCATGGACCGTATGGCAAGCATCCAAAGGAATTAAGCTCATAAGGCCTACGTTACCTATCCTACCTAAAACTAAAGAAGAGATTTTAGCCATTTTCAAAGCAGCGATTACACCACGAACGAAAGTAATATCGCTTTGTCATATCGTAAACACCAACGGAATGATGCTGCCCATAAAGGAAATTTCAAAAATGGCACATGAAAACGGTGTTTTGGTGGCCGTAGATGGCGCCCAAGGAGCTGGTATGGTAAAAACCGATTTAAGAGAAATGGATTGCGACTTTTATACCGTTAGCGCCCACAAGTGGTTATTTGCTCCAAAAGGAATCGGTATTTTCTATGCTAAAAAAGAACAACAGGAACTACTTAAACCATTAATCGTAGCACGTGGCTATAAAGATCCCAGCATTAGAAGACTAGAAAATTATAATACACGGAATTTACCGGAATTATTAGGACTTGGAGCTGCAATTGATTACCGAAATGGTATTGGCGAAGATAGAATTCACAAACGAACCTATGAACTAAAAGACTATTTCCTGAAGAGCATAGAAAGTAGTGACCTTATTGTAACTAAAACGCCTTCGTCAAATGACCTCTCTGCCGGAATACAAGTGGTAGAAATTAAAGGAAAGGATGTACAAGCGGTAAAAGAAGAACTCTTCAATGACTTCGGTATAGATTCCAGACCCATGTCTAAATTTGGATTAAATGCAGTGCGACTTTCATTCGCCATATTCATAACAAAGAAGGATATTGACCATTTGGTAACAGCACTTAAAACCATAGCTGAAACCTAAAAAGGTGTAGAAACATGACCGTCGCTTACGCAGTTATGTTTATCTATCCAATACCGGTGTTATTTCCAAGCTTCTAAATTCTACAGGACCGTGGTCTCCTTGAATCATTATTGGTCCTGGTGCAGCTTCATCGTTATCGAGTGCACCTCCGGTCATACCAAGAATATTCTGTTCGGAGATAATGGTCTTGCCGTTGGCCACTATAGTGATATTCCTTCCTAATAGCGTAATATCATAGGTCTGCCATTCTCCCGCCTCTTTGGCCATGTTCGTGTTCGGTGTAAGTAATCCGTAAACACCACCAAAATAGATGGATGATGGCTCTAGACCCTTATTATCCGCAATCTGAATTTCATAACGCCCACGAAGATACAAACCACTATTACTGGCCTTAGGATATCTGAATTCTGCATGAAGCTTAAAATCCGTAAATTTTTCTTGGGAAATAAGATTAATTCCGGGTTTAGGACTTGTCAAAATTCCATCGACCACTTCCCATTGGTTATTACTGTCCGTTTTCCAACCGTCTAAATTTTTTCCATTAAAGAGCTTTTGGGTTTTTCCAAATTTAGGATTGACTACGGTGTTCAATTTGGGAGCTGCAACCGCTGTCCAGTTATAGGTCTTTCCATCCGTATATATCATGGTCCCTTCAAGCCCCGCTCCCACTATTTTACCTTGGAACTCCATGTCGGAGGCACCTGGCTCCCATTGTGGCGGAATTGAAAAGTAAAACAAATCGCCGTATTTCTTTACCTCTGCGATTGGTCTCGCACTTCCAAAAGCATAGGTAAACCTACCTATTAAAGTGTTGTTACCGGAATGTCGTATTTCTAGCCATGACGGTAATTTTTCTCCTTCTTGATCAACAGTCAGATTCCATCTTCCTTCTAGGGGGTGTCCCTCTTGCGCAGAAATAATTGTTGGACTAAAAAAAGTTATTACAACTGCCAGCAAAAAGTATCTTTTCATATGTATTGATTTTTTTCAAATATACTATTAAGTTGGAAAAATCAGACGGCTATAAAGAACCGGGCCGTGCCGGTAACATTAAACGCTACCCTTTTTTGCAATTTACGCCAATAGTGCAATTCAAAATAAAATGACGTTTGCAAGATGCTGTGGACCGTATTAAAAATGGTGTAATTTCTCAGTAGCAAGAACAGCCAATTTATACTCTTCCATCATTTCACGGACAATTTCACCTGCTGGTTTAATATCGTGGATTAAAGCGGATACTTGTCCAATCTCTAACTCGCCCTCATCCAAGTCTCCCTCGAACATCCCTTTCTTGGCTCTTGCTCTTCCTAATAACTGTTTTAATTCCTCTGCAGAAGCACCTTTGGCATAAGCTTCTTGCACTGATTGGTAGAACTTGTTTTTCAAAAGCCGAACTGGGGCCAGTTCTTTCAAAGTTAAATGGGTATCACCCTCTTTTGCATCTATTATAGATTCCTTAAAATTATCATGAGACGAGGCTTCTATACTTGCTACAAATCTACTACCTACTTGTACTGCATCAGCTCCTAATATCATGGTGGCCAGCATGGCCTTACCTGAGGCAATGCCTCCAGCGGCTATTAAAGGTATTTCGAGTCTTTCCTTTACGGCAGGAATCAGAACCAAGGTCGTAGTTTCTTCCCGACCGTTATGTCCACCGGCCTCAAAACCTTCTGCGACTACAGCATCAACACCGGCATCTTGCGCTTTAAGGGCAAACTTAACACTACTGACCACATGCACTACGGTAATCCCGTTCTGCTTTAAGAATGCCGTCCACGTTTTAGGGTTTCCTGCGGAAGTAAAAACGATTTTCACCTTTTGGCTTACTATAATATTCATCAACTGTTCAATATCCGGATAAAGCATTGGTATATTTACCGCAAAGGGCTTTTCGGTCGCCTGTTTACATTTTTGAATATGTTCTAGTAATACATCGGGATACATGCTTCCCGCCCCAATTATACCTAACCCGCCCGCATTGGAAACAGCGGAAGCCAAACGCCAGCCACTAGCCCAAATCATTCCGCCTTGAATAATAGGATACTGTATATTGAAGAGTTCGGTAATTCTATTTTTCATTGGTTACCCCTTTTTGCTGTCTTTGAAAAATGCTCCTTAACTATCAAGATATGACACCAGAGCCTACGAGCTCCTCCTCTATATACCATGCAACGAACTGACCTTCCTGTATGGCGGACTGTTCTTCTGCAAAATCTACATAAAGACCGCCTTCTATTTTATATAGGATGGCTTCTTCCAGAGGTTGCCGGTACCTTATTCGTGCCATGACTTTTAAGGAGCCATCGGTTTTTAACTTCAAATCTGGACGTACCCAGTGTAATTCTTCATCCTTTACGAACAAGGTTCTTCTATAAAGACCGGGATGAGATTTACCCTCACCCGTATAAATTACATTATCGGTAACATCGGTTTCAATGACGAACAACGGTTCTTTTGTACCGCCCACGTGTAGACCTTTACGTTGCCCCTTTGTAAAATAATGTGCTCCTTGATGCTCGCCTACCACGGCACCGTCTGCGATGCTATATTGGGGTTTACTTGCATAAAAAGCCAATTCTTCTTGCTTGTTGTTAAAATTAGGAACTGTTCTGCGGTAGGCATCAACGGTGTGGGGGACTTGTATGATTTTTCCTTTTTTTGGCTTTAATTGTTGTTGTAAAAATTCCGGAAGTCGCACTTTACCTATAAAACATAGCCCTTGAGAATCTTTTTTATCCGCCGTTATCAAATTCATTTCAGCGGCAATTTCTCGCACCTGCGGTTTGGTCAATTCACCTATAGGAAATAAGGTCTTGGACAATTGTTCCTGTGATAATTGACATAAGAAATAAGATTGGTCCTTATTGCTATCCTTACCCGACAAAAGCTGATAGATTTTACTCCCATCTGGGCGTTCAATGGTACCTTTTCTACAGTAATGACCCGTAGCCACATAGTCAGCACCTAATTGTAGTGCTATCTTCATAAAGACATCAAACTTAATTTCTCTGTTACAAAGTACATCAGGATTGGGAGTTCTTCCCATCTCATATTCCCTGAACATATAATCAACGATACGCTCTTTATACTCCGCACTTAAATCCACTGTTTGAAATGGAATACCCAATTTCTCCGCAACGATTAATGCGTCGTTACTATCCTCTAGCCAAGGGCATTCCTCGGAAATGGTTACGGAATCATCATGCCAATTCTTCATGAATAGTCCTATGACCTCGTATCCTTGTCTTTTTAAAAGATAAGCGGCAACACTAGAATCTACGCCTCCGGAAAGTCCAATAACAACTTTTTTCATCTTCCTCTTTTGTCGGTACAAAAATACAAAATTACAGTGCATTAGAAGGCACAGTAACCTATTCTGTATAACGAAATCAATATGTTCATTTTAGACCTTATGTCATGGTTGTATTATCATTTTAGCACAATCCTGAACAAATATTTTCCTTGTTGCAGGCAAATTCCTCTCTGGGCAACTTCAAATGTGCTCTATCCATTTGGAAAAGAACTCAAAAGGTTCATTTCTGTTAAACTTATGTGAAATTTTCATAAACAAAAGCAACCTTAAGAATACTATAACATCTTTCTCTGTGTAAAAACTGTTTATTTATATTTTGAAATAATTGAACAATAATAATCTAAATCCTTAAAAGTAGTTCTATGAAAACATTACCCAGAATTTTAAAATCTACCATTTGTGCGTTCCTCTTAATATTCGCTGCCTCCTGTAGCGATGACGATGAGGATCAAGGACCTGAAATGGTACCTGGTTCTAACATCGTTGAAACCGCCCAAGCTAATAATTCTTTAAGTAGCTTAGTAGCAGCACTTTCGAAGGCTGATGAAAGTGATGATAATGACCTTATAACTTTACTAAGTACAGAAGGTGCCGTATATACGGTATTAGCTCCTTCCAATGAAGCTTTCACAGCTTTACTCGGACGTTTAGATGGATTTGATTCTTTAGACGATTTTAACACGACACAACTTCAGAATTTACTCGCTACGATACTCACTTATCATGTCGTTGGCGGGGCTGCGGTTCCTTCTTCTGAATTAACGGAGGGACTAACAATTACTACCGCACAGGGAGAACAATTGACCGTTAGCCTTGAAGGCGGTGCTTCATTTACCGATGCGGCAGGAGAAGCAGCTTTCGTAACTACTGCCGATGTGACTACGAACAATGGAATTGTTCATGTTATTGATAAGGTATTAATACCTCAAGCAGCATTAGATGCATTAGAAGGTGTTCTTTTAAGTTCTATAACAGACTTGGCCATAGCTACACCGACATTAAGTAATTTAGTTGCAGCACTGCAAGCGGCAGACGGCGATTTACCTAATGTTTTAGATGGCGCAGGACCTTTTACGGTTTTCGCTCCAACGGACGATGCGTTCGAAGCTTTCCTAGAGGCCAATAATTTCACGACCCTAGCGGATGTTCCTGTAGACGTATTAACACAAGTTCTACTGAACCATGTAGTTAGCGGTACAAATATGTCTTCTGATTTAGCTACAGGTTATGTATCATCACTTTCTACAGCGGGACCTGAAGGCGCAAATCTTAGTATGTTTATAGATGTGTCCGACGGTGTTGTCGTAAATGGAGTATCCTCAGTTACTAATGCCGATATCAAAGCAAGTAACGGTGTAGTACATATCGTAGATGCGGTTATAGGTCTTCCCAATATTGTTGATCATGCATTGGCAAATTCAGAATTGACCTCTCTTGTAGGTGCTTTAACCGACGGCGGAAATACGACCTTCACTACTCTATTATCTGATGCTGACGAAGTATTTACCGTATTCGCTCCAGTCAATGCTGCTTTTACAGCATTTACCAATCCAAACGGAAACGATATTAATAATGTATTGTCCAATCACGTAATTCAAGGTGCTGCCGCAGTATCCACAGGATTAACCAATAGTTATATTAGCTCTTTGGGTACTAATGTGGATGGGGACAACCTAAGTATGTATGTTAATACAGATGATGGGGTAAGACTTAACGGAACGAGTAGTGTGGCCATTGCAGATGTTATTGCTACGAATGGTGTAATCCATGCAGTTGATGCGGTCATAGATTTACCATCGGTGGTTACTTTTGCTGTAGCTGACCCTAATTTTACGACTTTAGTAAGTGCATTGACAGAATTAACACCAGATACTGATTTCGCAGGAATCCTATCAAGAACAGAAGGTGGTAATATGGACAATATAAATCCGGATTTTACTGTATTTGCACCAACAAATACAGCATTCGAGGCATTATCCGAAATACCCGGGGAAGCTGTCTTAACCCAAGTATTGTTGCATCACGTAGTAGCTGGAGCTAACGTAAGGTCTGGAGATTTAAATGCTGATGGAACTACAGCCGCTACAACTCTTGAAGGAGATGAAATCACTATAACCTTGCCAGGCTCAGGTGACAACATTGCCGACGTAACCGATGGTTCGGGAACTATGGATATAGGCATCATAGCGGTAGACGTGCAAGCCAACAACGGCGTCGTTCATGTCTTGAACAAAGTTATGATTCCGGATACGACGAATTAATAGTTAATATAAAGTCAAAATCTAAAAGCCGCTTCTTGCGGCTTTTTTTATGTGCATCATTGAAACGGATTCGTTTCACTAGCACTAGAATGATAGCCAATCAAACCACTTCATCCTTAAACAAATATCCCTAATTCGCAATAAATACTGTTGTATTGTCTTACAATTGAGCTTTTTGTTTAACTTTTTTGTTAAACTTTTGTAAAATTTAAATAAACAAAAGCAACCCTTTCTACTTTTGACACTCTTGTTAAAAAGAATGATGATAAAGGGATAAAATTCATTTTTGTGTTAAAAATTCAATTTTTTGAGATTATGACTCCACTTTTTAATTGAATTAGCAAAAAATTAAAAAATATCATTTGAATCATTTGTTCTATTTAAAAAACAATTAATTAAACATTTTACCTAAAACACAAATTATGAAAAAAGTAGTATCCTTTAAAAGTTTGTTAGCCCTGCTAGCAATAGTTTTCTTGGCCTGGTCCTGTGACAAGGACGACAACGATGAAGTAGCCAAAACGTTTGATGAAAAAAATATTGTTGAGACCGCACAGGGACAAGAAGCCCTAGCGGCATTAGTTTCAGCATTAACTACTGCAGATAATACTGAGGGAACCGATTTAGTAGGAACTTTAAGCGGAGATGGCCCCTTCACAGTTTTCGCCCCCACAAATGATGCCTTTGAAAATTTATTGGCCTCACTGGACGGGTTCGAATCTCTTGCGGATTTTGATACGGATGAAGAACGTGCCATACTAACAACTATCCTTACTTATCATGTTATTTCTGGTGTGGCTGCAAAATCTACTGATTTGAGTGCAGGACAAAAGCTAGGAACCGTACAAGGAGAAGAGTTAACGGTAAATCTTGAAGGCGGCGTCTTTATACAGGATGCTACAGAAGTTGATGCTGAAGTTGTCATCGCAGACGTTGAAGCTACCAACGGAGTAGTGCATGTTATCAACAAGGTCATGGTACCTCAGGCTATCATCGATGCCTTGAATGAAGGAGAAATGACTAATGAGACTGGTACCCTTGTAGATGTGGTAGTCGCAACCGAAGCACTATCCATATTGGAAGCCGCTGTCATTAAAGCAGATTTGGCTGCAACTTTAAGTAGTGAAGGTCCTTTTACCGTTTTTGCTCCCACGGACGATGCTTTCGTTGCACTTTTAGATATTTTAGGAGACGATTATAATGGGTTGGACGATTTTGACACGGAGGAAGAAATGGCCTTGTTAAAAGACATCTTATTGTATCATGTCTTAGCTGCCGAGGTAAAGGCTGCGGATTTAGCAGCTGGTTCCGTACCGACAGCACTTGCGGATAATTCAATTGAAGTTATCGCTTCTGGTGACACTTTTGTCATTGGTGATGCTTCTGAAACAAACGCTAATATTACTGCAACGGATATCATGGCTTCCAATGGTGTAGCGCATACGATTGACAAAGTTTTATTACCACAGTCTGCAATCGATTTTGTAGCTAGCCTTCAGTTAAAGACCATAGTGGATACAGCAGTTGCTACAGACGACTTAAGTCTTTTGGTCGATGCTTTAGTTCAGGCAGATGCTGGACTAGTTGAAACCTTGAGTGGTGACGGACCATTTACAGTATTTGCTCCTACTAACGCGGCTTTTGCAGCTTTATTAGATGTTTTAGGTGATGATTTTAACAGTTTGGCTGATTTTGATACAGAGGAAGAAAAAGCGCTACTTGTTAAGGTATTGACGTATCACGTAGTTGCTGGTACGGCCGCTTTCTCTACAGATTTAAGCGATGGACAAATGATTGAAACTTTCCAAGGTGAAAACGTTGGAGTAAGTTTAAATGGCGGTGTATTTATAACCGATGCTACAGAAACTAATGCTGAAGTAGTTATCGCTGATGTAGAAGCTAGCAACGGTGTTGTACATGTAATAAACAAAGTTCTTTTACCACAAGAAGTATTGGATGCTTTAGCAGCCATGAGCCTACAAACAATTATAGAAATTGCTGTAGCAACTGATGATTTAAGTCTTTTGGTAAGTGCTTTAGGACAAGCTGACGCTGGTTTAGTGGAAACATTGAGTGGTGACGGACCTTTTACAGTATTTGCTCCGACAAATGCAGCATTCGTAGAATTATTGGATATCTTAGGAGATGACTTCAATAGTCTTTCAGATTTTGATACTGACGAAGAAAAAGCATTACTTGTAAGTGTACTTACGTACCATGTGGTAGCAGGAACTACCGCTTTTTCAGCTGACTTAAGCGATGGTCAAAACATCACTACCTTCCAAGGAGAGGATGTTTCAATTAATATTAAAGACGGTACAGTTCATGTGGATGACGCTACCGATGAAAATGCTACAGTTGTCCTTGCGGATGTTGAAGCTAGTAACGGAGTAGTACACGTTATTGATAAAGTATTATTACCGCAAGCTGTTTTAGATGCATTGACTCCTGCCGTACCAAATATCGTAGAGACTGCGCAAAGTGTAGATGACTTAAGCTTATTGGTAGATGCCCTGATTCAGGCAGATGCTGGTCTAGTAGAAGTACTTAGTGGCGACGGACCATTTACTGTTTTTGCTCCTACAAATGCAGCTTTCGCTGATTTATTGAATGCTTTGGGAGATGATTTCCATAGTCTTGCTGATTTTGATACGGATGAGGAAAAAGCCCTATTAGCTAAAGTACTTACGTATCATGTAGTTGCAGGCGCTGCCGTGGCTTCGGGAGATTTACAAGATCATCAAGAAATTGGTACTGTACAGGGAGAATCTGTTTTTGCAATATTGAACCATGGCGTTCAAATACGTGACAAAACAGATGTTGATGCTAACGTTACCCTGGCGGATGTAATGGCGAGCAACGGAATCGTACATGTCATAGATAAAGTGTTATTACCACAAGAAGTATTGGATATTTTAAGTCCTCCTTCTCACTAGTATATAACGGTATAAATTTTAAAACCTCTCAACAACTTGAGAGGTTTTTTTGTGTAATGATTTTTTCAAACATCAGAAGTAGATTAGTTAGCATACAAATAAGTGCTCTTTACAACTCATATTTTTTTTAAGAGGTAATTAGAATCATATTTACATCCCCAAATCTTACCAAACCAATCCTTAATCAATGGCAAAAGCCTCTGGATAATCCAGAGGCTTTTCTTTATTGCGCAATAATCGAGATTAGAATGCTTCAAGGCTTAGCTCAAAAGCACACACCTTGTTTTCCTTTTAAATACCTCTTGGGAATGCCCTGAGTTATTTATAAATAAGAGTATCTAATTATTTCTTTTTCTGAGCTTCCGCCTGCTCCATCATCTCACGCATCTTTCGCTGAAATTTATTCTCTTTTTTAGGCTTCTTTTTATTCTCCTGTATTTGCGCATGAATCTTATCGTTATCCAAGATAAAATTCTTGATCACCAACATAATTCCTATAGTAATTAAGTTGGAAACAAAGTAATACAAACTTAACCCACTTGCATAGTTATTAAAGAAGAATAACATCATAAAGGGCATTAAGTACATAATAAACTTCATGTTGGGCATACCGGGCTGTGTTGGCATATTCTGCCCAGTAGTCATCATCATATAAAAGAAAATAGCTACGGATGCCAAAATTGGAAACAGACTAATATGGTCACCATAGAAGGGTATTGCAAAACCTTCTGGAAACTGATAGATGGTATCAAAAGAAGAAAGATCATCTGCCCATAAAAACGACTTTTGGCGCAATGCAAAAGATGTTGGGAAAAACATGAACAAAGCATAGAATATAGGCATCTGCAGAAATGCCGGCACACAACCACTCATTGGGCTAACACCAGCTTTACCATACAATTTCATGGTTTCCTGTTGCTTTTTCATGGCATTGTCCTTATACTTTTCTCCAAGCTCCGTAATCTCTGGCTTCAACACTTTCATCTTAGCTTGTGACAGATACGATTTATACGTAACCGGAGACATGGCCAAACGCACCAAAATGGTCATGATGATGATAGCGATACCTGCAGGTAGCATACCCCCTAGGAAAGAGTAAAAAGGCGTAAAAATATAGCGGTTGATCCATCCGAAAATTCCCCATCCAAACGGTATAGAGTCCTCAAGTCCCAAATCTTCATATTTTGACAAGACCTCAACATCGGTTGGGCCAAAATACCAGTGCATATTTTGAGAAAGTTCACCTCCTTTAACTTCAAGGGGTAAAACGGAGGCATACTCTTTAGTAAAACCAAAAGTCCTACTCTCTTCCTCCACTAAATTTTTTGACTCTAACGCTCCCGTTTTAAAGGACTCCTTGGTCGCCAGAATAGAACTAAAAAAGTGCTGTCTATAAGATATCCATTTTATATCCTCTTCCGTTTCCTCATCATCACTACCTTCAGACAGTTTACTTATCTTACCATCTTCATGATTATAGGTGAGACGCGTATATCTATTTTCATATACTATGCTTTTGGAATGTCTTATACCTTTTAACTGCCAGTCTAAGGTTACAGGCTTACTATCGTTCATAACCCTGTCCAGACCTTGGCTACGTATTGTAAAATCTACCAAGTAGTCATCCGGCTTCATTTCATAACGGTATTCCAAGTATTGGTTGTTGGAAACTTTTGCTTTCAATGAAAGTACTTGGTTGTTATCCGAATTACTTAAGCTTGGCTCAAAATACAGCTCCTTGGTATTCAACACTCTGTTGTCCGTGGTAGAGAAATTAAGCCCAAAAGAGGAATTTCCATCTTTAATTAGGTACACCGGAATAGAATCATAGGTGACAAAATTCTTCATCTTTGCCTCTATAATGTGTCCTCCCTTATTACTTATCTCTAAATAAAGTACTTCGTTTTCAAGAACGGTCGTTGCCGCAGAGGGCGCCGTAAAGCCGAATGCCCCTATTTGACTTTTGTAATTTGCAACTGCCGTAGAATCGTTTAAATTAAGTACTGGCGCTTCCGCTACTATCTCTTTATCTATATTTTCTTCTTGTGCCGCCTTAGCCTCTACCTGCTCTTGTTTTGCCTGTTCTTCCAGCTCTTCTGGGGTAGGCTTGTTCTGATAAAACATGAAAATCAATATGCCAAAAATCAGTACAAAACCGATTATGGAATTCACGTCCAATTTCTTTTCTTCCATCTAAAATATCTTATAGGTAAGGTAATTGTTTGGTTTTCAGAGAGCAAATATATGCCCAAATCGATAGTTTATGCCATACTGGCACTAGTTTGTGTTTTTTTGTGCGCTAAGGCGGCCTTTATAAACCCTACGAATAGAGGGTGTGGATTAGCAACGGTACTTTTGTATTCTGGATGATACTGTACGCCAATAAACCAAGGATGATCTCCCAACTCAACGATTTCTACTAAATCAGTGGCTGAATTTATCCCCGATGTCAATAAACCAGATTGCTCCAATTGTGATTTATAGTCGTTGTTAAATTCATATCTATGACGGTGGCGCTCAGAAATTTCCGTTTCCCCACCATAGACCTTTTGCACCAAGCTCCCCTCTTTTAATTTACAGTCCCATGCTCCCAAACGCATAGTACCTCCCATATTGGTAATTGTCTTTTGCTCTTCCATAAGACTTATTACGGGAGCAACGGTATGCTCATCCATTTCAGTAGAATTAGCATTTTTAAGTCCTAAAACATTTCTAGCATATTCTATGACCGCCATTTGCATACCCAGACAGATTCCCAAAAACGGAATCCCCATTTCTCTAGCGTATTGAACGGCTTTTATTTTTCCTTCTATTCCCCTTTCACCAAATCCGGGAGCTACTAGAATACCATCTAACCCTATTAATTTGTTCTCGAAATTACGTTCTGTTATAAATTCTGAATGAATGGATTTTACTTTGACCTTAACTTCATTTACGGCACCGGCATGGATAAAGGCTTCCAAGATGGACTTGTAAGAATCCTGAAGTTCTACATATTTACCAATGAGACCTATAACTACTTCGTTTTTAGGATTTTTATGTCGCTTTAAAAACTCGTTCCATTGCGTTAGGTCTGGCTCAATTGTATCCGGCAATGCTAATTTTTTTAACGTAACAGTATCTAGACCTTCTTCTTGCATAAGAACGGGCACGTCATAAATCGTTGAAGCATCAATACTTTGTATAACCGCTTCTCTTTTCACGTTGCAAAAGAGTGCCAATTTGTCCTTTATGTCATCTGAAATCTCGTGTTCGGTCCTACAAACAAGGATATCCGCTTTAATTCCGCTCTCCATAAGTGTTTTTACGGAATGCTGTGTTGGTTTGGTTTTAAGTTCACCCGCAGCAGATAAATAAGGAACCAAAGTTAGATGAATCACTATTCCGTTATTATCACCTAACTCCCACAGTAATTGTCTAACGGCCTCTATGTAGGGTAAGGATTCAATATCACCAACGGTACCACCAATCTCCGTAATTACAATATCGTAATCTCCACTATTGCCCAACAACTGAACACGCTCCTTTATTTCGTTGGTTATATGCGGAACTACCTGAACGGTCTTTCCTAGAAATTCCCCTCTTCTTTCCTTTTCAATGACGCTTTGATAAATTCTTCCCGTAGTAACGTTGTTCGCCTGTGAAGTCCTTACATTAAGAAAACGCTCATAATGTCCTAGATCCAAATCGGTCTCCGCACCGTCATCCGTCACATAACATTCACCGTGTTCATAAGGATTTAGTGTACCTGGATCTACATTAATATAAGGGTCTAATTTTTGAATTGTAGTTCGGTATCCGCGAGCTTGCAATAATTTTGCCAAGGAAGCGGCTATGATACCCTTACCAAGAGAAGAAGTTACCCCGCCCGTAACGAAGATGTATTTGGTTTGCGACATGATTGGAATTCTGTGTTACGGGACACAAAGTTACAAATTGCCGTAAGATTTCAGGGCTTATTGACAGGAAATTCTTTTTGTATTTTAAGAATTAGGGTTTCCAAGCCATTTACCTTGATTTCATGCATAGAACGCAACATTTCTCCTAATCTTCCATTCGGATATCCTTTTTGATTAAACCAAACCAAATAAGGTTCTGGCAGGTTCACCAGATAGCGACCTTTATATTTTCCGAAAGGCATTCTGTAATGGGCAAGCGCAATCAAATGTTGCTTATCTAGACCTAATTCCATTTTTTAAATCTAAAAAAATTATCTTTAGTACTACCAATAAAATCAATACTTATGAAAAGACGCAAGTTTATCGGAGCATCCGCGGCCGCTTCAGTCGGCCTAATAGCGTGCAATACTTCAGCTGCACAGGTCACAAAAAAAGACTCGGCAATAAAACTTAAGCACAATATAAACCATAGTGCCTGTTATTGGTGTTACGATTCTATTCCCTTAGGGGCGTTTCTTAAGAATTTAAATGAACTGGATATCAAGGCCATTGATTTAGTAGGTCCTGAAGATTGGCCACTTCTTAAAAAATACAACATACATGCCTCCATGTGCTGGGGCGCGGGATTAGGAATTAAAAAAGGCTGGAACGACCCCACACTGCATGATGAATTGGCGGCGGATTATCTACAAATAATACCCAAAGTAGCAGAAGCCGGTTATACCAATCTTATCTGTTTTAGTGGTAACCGAAACGGAATGAACGATGAAGAAGGTCTAGCGAACTGTATTACAGGTTTAAAGCGCATTTTACCACTTGCCGAAAAACACGGCGTTGTAGTACAAATGGAACTTTTGAACAGCAAGGTAAATCACGAAGACTATATGTGTGACCGCACCGAATGGGGTGTAGCACTTTGTAAAGCCCTTGGTACCGAAAATTTCAAGTTACTTTACGATATTTACCACATGCAGATTATGGAAGGGGACATCATAAGAAACATACAGGAATACCACCCCTATTTTGGACATTACCACACGGGCGGTAATCCCGGAAGAAATGAAATTGATGAAACACAGGAACTCTTTTACCCGGCAATTATGAAGGCTATATTGGACACGGGATACAAGGGACATGTAGCCCAAGAGTTTGTGCCTACTTGGGAAAATAAAATAGATGCCCTTAAGCAAGGCGTAACCATTTGTGACGTTTAACTCAACGTTTGCAACCTAACCCTCGTTCAATGCTTTTTCTATTCTTTGAATCCAAAGTTTTTGCTGAGGGATATTTCTAGAATAATCCGTTTCCTTATCGTAACGGTTCTGAAAATCGTTTAGTTCTTTAAGGGTCTCTCTATAAATAGCCTTTACCTCGGCCTTTATGTTTTTTGTAAATCGTGCTTTCGCCATTTTTTTTCGCATGTGGCGAGCAAAAAGCTCCGAAATATCAAAATGAAGCTGTTCGTGCACCAAGGTTACCTCATTACATATTTTGGGTTTGTACCACGACTTTGTAGGATAAAAGAACGCATTGACTTCGTAATCAACCACCATTTCATTACCCTTATAGCTTGTTGAAAACTGATAACTTATGCCACTCGCGGTAGTAGCTGCAGCTCCCGCCCCAACGGGAACTTTTCCCCTGAAATCGCTCCAATACAGCCTTTTGTCCGGTTCCCAAAGCACTTCTTCTTGTCCCCAAGAATACGATGAGAACATAACAAAAAAGAAAAAAATTAGAAAAGCGTTCTTTATAATACCCAATTGAAAGAGATTTCCTTTTCTATATCAGGGTGTAAACTAAAATGAACAGGACAGGTATTTGCCGTGTGTATCAATATTTTCCTGTCCTTTTCGGAAATATGCGATGGCAAGCTTAGGTCTACTTCTATCTTGGCAATTCTTCTTGGGTCGGATGCCATATGTTTGGTCACATCTGCCCGCGAACCTTCTAAATTTAATTTTAGGCCATTTGCCTTAATTCCCATCATGGTTAAAATACAGCTGGCCAAACCGGTGGCCACAGTATCGGTTGGCGAAAATGCCTGTCCAAGACCATTATTATCGGTCGGAGCATCGGTTACGAAAGAATTACCGGATTTTAAATGAACGCACTCCGTTCTCAAATCGCCGTTATAGGTCACTTTTGATGTCATACTACTTATTCTATTTGTTTTATGGCCATATCCTCATAAGCCATGATATAAGAGGCCTTATTGAAATAACCGGATGTGGCATCTTTTTCGTAATCGAATTTATTGCCGTTATACTCCGTTGCCCCTATGAACTTGGAAATATCTATCAAATCGTTCTTATAGGCTAACTTTAATAGTAAATCATACGTAAGGTCAAAACCTCTTACCGCAAATTTGTCCGGAGCATCCCCGAATCTTTTCCTGTAACGTTTCACAAAGGCATTTGAAGTGACTTCTCTGTATACAGATGGATACGTGAAGTTTAAGTTAGACAAATGGGTGCTAGAAATGACATCATTTTCAAATGCGTTGTTCTTATCCGTTGTTAACATGCGTAATTTCACCTTGTTCTTACCATTTTCAATATCCAGCAATGCATTATTAAAGGAATTTAATATGGATACCACACTGGCTATCAGTTTAAAGTTGTCCGATTCTACGAAAACCCAATTTTCTACGTCTTCAGATAATTGACTTGCCAATTTATCCCTATTTATGCCGATATTCTTCTCTTCTTCTTTTACAAGAATTACTTTTGAACCCGGGAAATGTCCCAACAACTCTTCCTCCACCGCTCTATTTTTTTCGTCCGCAATAATCACCAAATTTTCATTGGCATGATTGGCCTTCACGTATTTAATCATATGTTCCCGCAACAATTTTTCTTCGGTATAGGAGAAAAAAACGTTACTTAAACTAAGCTCACTTCTTACAGGAACAGGTGCAATAACCGGCAACTGATAACTTGCGGCCTGGTTAGAAACCTCATTCAAAGAAATTGCGTCCAAAGGTCCTACGATAGCACTGTATTCTGAAAGATTTTCTTGCTGTAAAATTGTTTTTGTCCTAGCCAAGGTAAATTGGTTATCAAAAGTTTCCACATCTACAGAAATACCTAAGGATTTAATAGAATCTAAGGCAACCAAGGCACCAGAGTATAGCCCAAGACTATATTTAAGGCTATTTCTGTTCTGCATGGCCCAAGTAACGGATTCCTTATCGCTCATATTAAGCTTATCAATGCGGAAGGGCAACAAAAACATAATTTTTGGCCTTACCTGGGTATTGATGCTATCCAACAAGTTGATTTTATCCAGAACGAGGGAATTGCGTACTTCAAAATCCCCAACTTGATCTTTGGGTAATTTAAGCACCATTCCTGCTTTAAGACCATCCTTTAAATCTGGGTTTAGTTGCATTAAATCCGACCAGGACATTCCAAATTTTCGAGTCAGCCGAAATTCGTTCTGTTTTGGCCGTACCACATAGAAGATATAATTGTCCGTATTGATTTCGCCAGGGTCCAATTTAGTTTCGGGGAGTCTAATGACCATTCCCTCTTTCAACCCTCCACGCTCAGAAATTTCCGGATTTAAACGAACTATTTCATCCGCTTTTACACCAAACTTCTTTTCCAACCGATAAAAATTCATTTTGGCCGGAACCGTATAGGAAATATAGAGCTGCGTTTGCTGGTCTTCTACTGTGCTTCCCGCAATTCTGGGCATTAAAAGCTCATAGCCTTCGGCTAGATAATTACTTGTCTTGGACAATCCAGGATTAAGTACGAGCATACTATCGATGGTAATCCCATATTTGTGGGCAATACTCCACCTCGTTTCTTTAGGCGCGACAATATACTTCTCATAATCACCTGGGTCAATCGCGGATGTTTCTTCGTCTGCCTCTGGATATTTCGGGATACGGATTACCATCTTCTTCCTTAATTGCGAGGCGTACAGCTGTTTATTGTATTTCTTTATTTCCTCCTCAGAAACATTGTACCTCTTGGCGATACCATAAAGCGTCTCTTTCTTTCTTACTTTGTGTTCCCTAAAACCAATCGGCTCCTTTTTCACTACTGAATCAGTCATTATACCTTTGATAAGGGCATCAACGGTATTCTTGTCATCGGCCGTCATAGCACCGCTTGGTATTACCAAAATAGTATTAGGGCTTAAATCCCCATCCTTTTTAATTTCCTTGTTATATTTAAGGATATCGTCCGGAGAAACTCCATAAGCCTTAGAGATGCTCTCTAAGGTTTCTCCTTTCTTTACCGGATGCGTATTAAACTTCTGCGCAAAGGCCGTACCGCCGAACAGAAGGCAGATTAGAACCGTAAAAAGTGTTTTAAGTGTATTTTTCATTATTCCCATTCTATCGTTGCTGGTGGTTTGGAACTTATATCATATACGACACGATTCACTCCAGGGACTTTATTAATGATATCATTTGATGTTTTTTGCAAAAACTCATATGGTAAATTTACCCAATCTGCGGTCATGCCATCTGTACTTTCGACAGCTCGTAAAGCTACACATTTTTCATAAGTTCGCTCGTCTCCCATAACTCCCACGCTATTGACAGGCAATAACATAGCACCAGCCTGCCAGACCTTATCGTACAATCCCCACTCACGTAATCCATTAATAAATATATGGTCTACTTCTTGTAATATGGCCACTTTATCCCTGGTAATATCCCCTAGAATTCGAATTGCCAAACCAGGACCCGGAAATGGATGCCGTCCTAACAAGGCTTTGTCTATTCCTAAACTGGCACCTACCCTACGCACTTCGTCCTTGAACAACATTTTTAAAGGCTCCACTACTTTTAACTTCATATAATCCGGAAGACCACCAACATTGTGATGACTTTTTATTGTCGCCGAAGGTCCGCCGGTTGCCGAAACAGACTCAATGACATCCGGATAAATTGTTCCTTGCGCCAACCATTTGGCGTTATCTACCTTGTGCGATTCATCATCAAAAACCTCAACGAACACTCTTCCTATGGTTTTACGCTTCGTCTCTGGGTCAGACTCTCCTTCCAAATCATCCAAAAAGCGTGCCGAAGCATCTACTCCTTTAACATTGAGGCCCATGCCCTCGTACTGTTTCAGCACATCGCCAAACTCGTTCTTACGAAGCAAACCATTGTTTACAAAAATACAATGCAGATTAGTGCCAATTGCCTTATGCAGTAGTACCGCGGCCACAGAGGAGTCTACTCCACCGGACAAGCCTAATATCACCTTTTCATCCCCGATCTTTTCTTTTAACTCCGCCACCGTGGTTTCTACAAAAGCGTCCGGTGTCCAAGTTTGTGCCACCCCTGCAATATGAACTAGAAAATTCTCCAATAATTGTTTACCATCCGTAGTATGATACACTTCTGGATGAAACTGAATTCCATACGTATCTTCACCATCAAACTTAAAAGCGGCATTCTCAACATCATTGGTACTAGCCAATAGGGTAGTATTTTCGGGTAGTTTTTTAATCGTATCCGCATGGCTCATCCAAACCTGACTGCCCGTACCTATTTTGGCTAAAAACGGGGAATTGCTATCCACTTTAGACAAATTTGCCCGACCATATTCTCTTGTATTCGATTTTTCAACATTCCCGCCATTGAAATGAGCTAGATACTGTGCGCCATAGCAAACACCCAACAAGGGTTTCTTGCCACGAATTTGAGACAAATCGGGATGCGGAGCATCATCGGCCCTAACGGAATAGGGAGAACCCGAAAGTATCACCGCTTTGTATTCAGAAAGGGCTGCCGGTGGTTTGTTAAAAGGTTTTATTTCAGAGAAAATATTCAGCTCTCGAACGCGTCTACCAATGAGTTGGGTATACTGAGAACCGAAATCTAGAATCAGGACTTTATTTTGCATGGGCAAAAATAGGAAAATCGAAAATTTGATGTAGCGTTCTTTTGAGATATTTACAACAGGTTTTTAACAATAAACCACATCGCTGTCAACTAGATGAACCACTAGCCTGCAAAACCCCATACCGTCCCCAAGCGTCATGTTTTCAACACGTATGTAAAATTACAAGCCTGACATAACTTTCATGGTAACAGCTACTATTTTTTTTGTACATAACGACCGTCTAGGTGACTTCTTACGTACATACCTAGAGTATTAGGTATTACAGAACCATATTGTAGGGTTTTCACTATTTTTATCACACAGCTTAAACAAAATCTATGAAATATATTTCGTCAATTATCTTCGGTGCCGCCATAGTAATCGCCGCCTATTTTCTTGGAAACGCCTATATCAAAAGAGCTAGTCCGCCGCAGATTATTTCCGTGACGGGTCTTGGAAACGAAAATTTTACATCGGACCTCATTGTTTGGGAGGGGAAGTTTTCCGCAAACAATACGGTGTTAAAATCAGCATTTGAGCAGTTAAACATAGATAAAGCTGTCGTCAGGGATTACCTAGTGTCAAAAGGTATAAAAGAAGAAAACATCATTTTTAATAGCGTACAGACTACGGAAACGAGAGATAACAAATACGACAATGGTAATTATGTCGGTAGTATTTTTAGAGGTTACCAATTAACCCAGTCCATTAAAATAGAATCACCCAATGTAGCGCTTATTGAACAAGTGTCTAGAGAGATTACAGAGCTTTTGAACAGAGGCGTTCAGTTCAACTCTTTCCCTCCCCGCTATTACTATACCAAGCTGGCGGATTTAAAAATAGAGATGATTTCCAAAGCAACGGAAGATGCCAGGATAAGAGCTGAGAAAATTGCAGAAAATTCGGGGAGTAGATTAGGCGACTTATCTTCTGCGCGAATGGGCGTTTTTCAGATAACAGGTCAAAATTCCGGTGAAGATTACTCTTGGGGCGGAGCCTATAATACCACATCCAAAAAGAAAACGGCGTCTATCACCATGAAATTGGACTATAGGGTAGACTAAATGTATTCATTGAAATAAAATATCTTATTTAGCTGATATACATATTCTTGAATTGATTCCTACAAAATATTCTTGACCAGTATTAAAAAAAAGCCCGGTAATCAACCGGGCTTTCTATCCAACCAACCAAATAATCGAATACGATTAGGAATTGAATACTACTCTTTTTCATAGCAATTCGTATTCCTCTCCTTGGTCGTAAGATACATACATGCCTTACAATTAGGGTTTAAAAAAAAGCTCGGGAACCACCCCGAGCTTTTTAATCAAAATCAAAAACCAACCTAACTTTAGTATTTTATCGGAATACTAATTTATTTTTCATAGCAATTTATATATAGAACAACTTAGCTGTAAAAAACCCTACCCAATCCTATGTTTTTTTCTAACTTTATTAAAAGAAGTATAACATGGAGCAGGTTTTCTGGAAGGAGCTAAATGAGGAATTACATAAAGGAACAACTAAAAAAGGGCATCCTTTTCGGTATATGACCCTTGCTACTGTGGGATTGGACCATTTGGCAAGACTCAGAACCGTGGTTTTGAGAAAGCTGAACGAAAATCTAGACCTTACGATATTCACGGACAAACGCTCTAAAAAAGTGATACATATTAAAGAGAACAACAAAGTAAGCCTGCTCCTATATCACCCCAAAAAGATGCTACAACTTAAAATAGAAGGGAAAGCTAGAATCATTGAAGACCCTGAAACTCTAAAAAAATACTGGAACGGCATACAGCCCAACAGTCGCAAAGATTACATTACCAAAAAGGCTCCTGGAACTGTCATCAAAAATCCTGATTTGGTAACCTACATGGATGATGAGCATCATTTTTGTATGATAGAAATAAAGCCTTATAAAATCGAGTATCTAAAACTAAAGAGACCAAACCACATCCGGATTAAATACTCCAAAGAGGGAGAAAAATGGGTAGAGGAATTTATGACTCCTTAATACTGACTATAGGCTAATAACAGTGAACTCCATACGTAAAGGCTGTAAGGCATTCTTTAGCATGGGAATAAGACCATCACCGTATTCCAAAAAAAGTTCTGAAAAGTTCAAATTACGCTCTTGCAAAGATTTCCCTGGAAAGAGCTCGTTCTGTATTTCCGTCATACGAATGACATGATCTTTCAATTTTCTTTTTTGTGCCTTCAACAGGCGTTTTTCCAGATGGTCAAGACCTTTTTTTTGTTTTACCTCCTGTGCCTTAACGGCGCCTAAAAAAGATTTATCCGTCTGTTCGGCCAAGGTATACAAGTCTTTAAATTGATTTTCCAAAAGTTCTTTTTGTGAAGTAAAATCGATTTCGACATTCGATATTTCACGTATTTTTTTATTAATGAGGCTATTTTGCTTTAGAAACAAATCCTTGACGGACAATTGCATCTTATCCAACTTTTTCAACTGTTTCTTTGAAATCACCAAGGCCGAATTTCTTAGTAGAAGAATAGGAAAAGGCACCCGCATAGCTTCAAAAGTTGTCTTGAGCTCCAACCAATATGCAATTTCGCCGCCTCCGCCAATATAGCAGAGATTGGGCAATATCACCTCTTGATACAATGGTCTGGCGATTACGTTTGGCGAAAAGCGCTCTGGATGTCCTTCTAATTCTCTCAGGAGCTCTTCTTCCGTAAAGGAAATAGCCGTGTCATTTACCACATACCTATCCTTGTGTTCAACAATCCGTTCTCTTAAGCCCTCGTGCAAATAGAAATAATTAATTTCTCTAGGATTCACCTGTATGGGATACCCCTCGTTTAGTCCTTCCATGGCACTAATGGTCTTGCTAACCTCGGAATGGGCTTTTTGTTCTAGGATATCTTTTTTTGCGTATGGAATTAGCAGCCGTTTAAGCTTACTGTCGTCACCATCTACGATAACCAAACCATATTCCCCAAATAATTCGTTCGCTAAGAAACGGGTTGCATTTGTTAGTGTCCCGTTTTCTAAATAGGCTTTTTCAAAAAGGTTCTTCAATTCCAGAGCATTCTTACTACTCCCTAAATGGCTAGCAAAAATCCTGAATACCTCATCTAAACCTTCGGTACCTAAATGACCAACGGCTCCGGAGGCATCTTTGTTCCATTGAAGCTTCTTACCTTGAAAATTAAAATAATTTATTTCATCAAAATCATGGTCTTCCGTGGCCATCCAATAGATAGGCACGAAATTGGAATCAGGGAAGTCTTTTTTTAACTGTTCTGCGAGATTTATAGTGGCTATGATTTTGTACAAAAAATATAAAGGTCCCGTAAAGAGGTTTAACTGATGTCCCGTTACAATAGTGAACGTTGAAGATTCCTTTAAACTGTTGATATGATGTAAGGTGCTATCGGAAACATTAAAATCTTTATATTGATGTAATAACGCTTCCTTTAAAATAGCTCTATTTTCTTGGGGAAAGTTCGCCCCTTTTTCTTTTAACTGTTTTTGGAAACCTGCTCTGTCCGGAAAGTTGTTGTAGAGCATCTTAATCTTCTTATCCGCCTCAATATAGTCACAGATTAAATTTGAAAAGTAGCCGGTCTCTTTAAAGGGTAAACAGTCAATATCCATAGAAGAACAAAAATGAAGGTAAATATAAAACTCTCCTGTTTTAGAGTTCCTAAAAATACGTTAATTACCTTAACAAATAAATTTTTGATTACTCGTTAAAAAGCAGTTCTCACAGGACAATTTTCAACAATAATTTGTTAGATTTGGAAACTTTCGATTTTAAAAATATCACATGGTTAAAATTTTACGTTCCCTCCTATTTCTACTACCTATTTTATCAATTGCGCAGCTACAATCCCCTTCAGAATTTTTGGGTTATGAACTTGGAAGCCAGTTTACAAGACACCATCAAGTAGTAGACTACTACGAATATCTTGTCGGGGCATCGCCGGACAGGATGCAATTAATGCAGTATGGGAAAACCAATGAAAGAAGACCTTTATTATTAGCATATATTTCCTCAGCGAATAATATTGAAAATCTAGAGCGTATTCGGTTAGAGCATCTAAAAAGCACCAGTGGAGAGGGAGCATCGGATAAAGCCATCGTATGGCTTAGTTATAATGTTCACGGTAACGAAAGTGTTAGCACGGAAGCATCCATGCAGACCATTTATGATTTACTCACCCGTAAGAGCGACTATTTAGAAAATACCATCGTCATTATGGACCCCTGTATTAATCCAGACGGTAGGGATCGGTATGTAAATTGGTACAACCAGTATAAAAACAGCCCAAATACGGTTGATCCCAACAGCAAAGAACACCATGAAGGTTGGTGGAGTGGTCGCAGCAACCATTACATGTTCGACCTTAACAGGGATTGGGCATGGCTCACACAGGTAGAAAGTCAACAAAGACTGAAACAGTTTAACAAATGGCTACCCCATGTGCACGTAGATTTTCATGAACAAGGTGTAGATAGTCCTTATTATTTCGCCCCCGCGGCCGAACCTTATCATGAGGTGATCACTGATTTTCAACGAGCGTTTCAGGTAACTATCGGTAAAAACCATGCAAAATATTTTGATGAAAACGGATGGTTTTACTTTACCAAAGAATCGTTTGACTTGTTATATCCCAGCTACGGAGATACCTATCCAACCTATAACGGTGGTATTGGCATGACCTATGAACAGGGAGGAAGCGGTAGAGCGGGTCTCGGTATTAAAACCAGTATTGGGGACACCCTTACGTTGAAAGACCGAATTTCTCATCACCACACTACCGGACTTTCCACTGTGGAGGTGGCAAGTAATAATGTGGCAAAATTGAATGATGAATTCAAGAAATTCTATCAGGACAAGGACTTCAAGTACAAAAACTATGTGCTCAACGGAAACCAGGATAAATTGAATGCGCTGACCAACCTGTTAAAACAGCATGAAATCGAGTTCGGTTATGCCTCCAATACAACATATAAAGGATATGACTATGCGACAGGGAAAATAGGCGCTATGAAGGCATCGACCAAAAGTCTGGTCGTTTCAACAGACCAAGCTAAGGGAACTTTGGTGAAGGTACTATTTGAGCCTAAAGCAAAATTAAGTGATTCGGTTACCTATGATATAACCGCTTGGTCCCTACCCTATGCCTATGGCTTGGATGCATTGGCAACAGAGACCGGCATTCAGAAAAATACGGCTACGAATACCGTAGGAAGCTTTGGGATAGCAACGCCGGATAGCTATGCCTACATTACCGATTGGAATGCCATGAACGATGCTAAATTTCTTGCGGAATTGCTCAAGCAAAAAATACGGGTGCGTTATGCTCACAAACCCTTTATGTTAGACGGGATTGAACACAAAAGAGGAAGTCTTATCATTACTAAAACGGACAATAAAAACATAACCGACTTTAGTGAAATTTTAAATGAGGCATCTATTAAATTTTCTAAACGGCTCCAACCCACAACTACCGGTTTTGTAGAGAGTGGAAAAGACTTTGGCTCTAGATACGTCGGCGTTGTACCAGATGTAAAAGTTGCCGTATTATCCGGTGAACCGACCGCTACACTCCGTTTTGGCGAAGTATGGCATTATTTTGAACAACAGCTCAACTACCCATTATCCGTTTTGGACGAAAGCTACTTTAGTCGTGTAGATTTATCCGACTATGACATTTTAATTCTTCCTGACGGATGGGGATATCGCAGTTTCTTAAAGAAGAACATTACCGAAAAAATCACGGATTGGGTTAAAGCCGGTGGTAGGTTAATCGCCATGGGCGGGTCCGTAAACGCCTTAGCTAAAAGTGATAGTTTTAGCATCAAGGAAAAAGAAACACCTAAAGACACCACGGTAAATCTTGAAGCTTTTGAAAACAATCAAAGAGAACGCATTAAAACGGCTATCACCGGCGCAATCTTTAAAGCTACGGTAGACCCTACACACCCCTTAGCATACGGTTATGGCAATACTTACTATACCCTAAAACTCGGTAATACCGCCTTTAATTATTTAGACGGTGGCAGCGCGGTATATCTTAATGAGAACGCGAACAAACCGGTTTCTGGTTTTGCAGGGAGCGAGGCTCAAAAGAAAATTGCGGAAACACTGATTTTTGGAACCGAAAATATAGGAAGAGGTCAAGTTGTTTATATGGTTGATAATCCATTGTTTCGAGGGTTTTGGGAAAATGGAAAACTATTCTTTGCCAACGCCATATTCATGATCAATTAAAACCTCAAAATAAACCGCATGAAAGCATATAAAGTCGAAACACTTATCTATTACAGTAAAATTACCCTGGACACCAAGCATATTGCCAATTCTTCAAAAGCAGAAATTCAAGAAAAGTTAGATGCATATGCCAAGGATGGTTGGCGACTGGCTTCAACGGACGCTACCAACTTCGGTGCAGCGGTTTACATCTATCTTTATTTTGAAAAATAGTATTTTAAACTACTGATTTACTGTATTTTAATTTAAAATACGATTTTAATAGAATTTTAGAGTATCTCAGAATACCCAGTATTCAGGGTATACCAACTCTAAAAAGCTTGATATCTTGCCAACAAATCCAGAGTATATTCGTTCTTAAAATCCGAACGATACCAAGAGTGTGGAGTAAAATGAATCATTATGCCAGATAATCAAGACAACGTATCAGCACTTTTAGCAAAATTAGAACTGCTTTTAAAAAAGCAAGAAAGTTTTAATTTGGAAGTCAATGAGCTTCGCAAAGACTTAAAGGCATTGCAAAGTGAAGCGCCATCAAAGATTACTGAAACAACTCCTGAAACAAAAGAAGCAACTACCCCGGACAACCCTATTATAAAGGAGGAAACCGCTGTAATAAAAGATACTGAAGCGGTAATTGAAACAAAACCGATTGCACCCATTGAAGCTCCTTCTAAAAAGTTTTCCGCACCAATAAAAAAACCGAAGGGCAAATCAAATCTGGAGAAATTCATTGGGGAGAACCTAATTAATAAAATTGGTATTCTCATTACCGTTATTGGTGTATTCATAGGTGCCAAATATTCTATAGAAAACAACCTCATAAGCCCGCTGACCCGCATTATCTTGGGGTATTTGGTAGGTTTAGGACTGGTGGCAACAGGAATTAAACTAAAGGCAAAATATAAGAATTACAGCGCTGTACTGGTCAGTGGCGCCTTGGCGATATTATACTTTATCACCTTTGCAGCCTATAGTTTTTACGATTTATTTCCCCAAGGTGTAGCCTTTACCTTAATGGTCTTTTTAACCGTATTCGGGGTTGTGGCCGCATTAAATTACAACAAACAGATTATTGCCCATATAGGACTGGTCGGTGCCTATGCCGTGCCCTTTTTACTCAGTAATAATTCCGGCAATGCGTGGGTCCTGTTCAGTTATATGGCCATTATTAATTTGGGCATCCTTTTCATTTCCATAAAAAAATACTGGAAAGCGCTGTACTATGTCGCTTTTGCTTTTACATGGCTCATATTTAGCGGCTGGATTACTTTTTCTTACGAAACAAAGGACCATTATCAAATAGCACTCCTATTTCTTTTCATCTTCTTTTTATTCTTTTACGCAACATTTCTGGGTTATAAACTCATCAAGTCCGAAAAATTCAAAGTCTCGGATGTTTTTATGCTCTTGTTGAATTCCTTTATCTTTTACGGATTTGGATTTGGACTACTGGCCCATAACGAAACGGGTGAGGAATTGCTAGGTTTATTTACTCTGGGTAATGCGTTGGTCCATTTTGTGGTGACCACCATAATATTCAAAAAGAATCTTGGTGATAAGAACCTATTTTATCTTGCGGCAGGTTTAGTACTGATATTTATAACCATTGCCATACCCGTTCAATTAGACGGTAACTGGGTGACATTATTATGGGCCATGGAGGCGGCACTCTTATTCTGGATAGGAAAGAGCAAAAACATACGCGCCTACGAGTACATGTCCTATCCTTTAATGGTCATCGCGTTTTTAAGTTTGACCCAGGATTGGGCTTTAGCGTATGGTGGCTTTACCTTCAATCTAGAAGACGAGCGACTTCAGCCGATACTCAACGCAGCTTTTTTAACTTCGTTTCTTTTCATCGCGGCCTCTGGTTTTATCAATTGGGTGAACAAGAAATACAATGCCGTTGATGGGAAAAAGAGTTTCATATCCAAGGTCATGTCCATCGCAATACCCGCAGTTTTCATTTTAGTCCTTTATTGTTCGTTTTATTTGGAAATCGAATACTATTTCACACAATTATATCAAGCCTCCGGAATACCTATGACCATAACGGATACCTCTGAGTATTCGCAATACAACGAAAATATTTCCCAACAAAGAATTGTCTGGCTTCTGAACTATACCTTGTTGTTCTTGTCCGTTCTAACGTTCATCAACATTCACAAACTAAAAAGTAGGGTCCTTGGAATCGTTACTTTGATCCTGTCCATTTTTGCCGGGTTCCTATTCCTTACAACCGGGCTGTACGCACTTAGTGAACTTAGAGAAAATTACTTGAGCGGAGCATTGGCCGAGTTCTATACCGTGAGCACATTTACCATTACCGTACGCTATGTCTGCTTTGCGTTTTTAGCATTACTGCTTTTCATGGTCCGTAAATTGACTTTGGCTCCTTTTATGAGGATAAACTTTAATGTTCCATTTGGACTTTTACTGCATACCTCCGTATTATGGATTGCAAGTAGTGAGCTTATTCATTGGATGGATATGAGTGGCTCTGACCAAAGCTATAAATTGGGCCTTAGTATTCTCTGGGGAAGTTATTCCTTGTTCTTGATTATATTGGGGCTTTGGAAGAAGAAAAAATACCTTCGTATTTCGGCAATCGTACTCTTTGGCGTAACCCTTGTAAAACTTTTCTTTTATGATATAGCGTCTTTGAGCACTATTGCCAAGACCATTGTTTTTGTTTCTCTTGGCGTGCTGCTCCTTATTATCTCATTCTTGTACAATAAATACAAACATATTATTACGGAAGAAAATGAAGACTAAATTCATCTATTATCTTACGCTGCTCGTTTGCTCTTATTCTTTTGGACAGTTGGACACTTATTCCGAAAAAATTCCCCTTACCGGGGTTTCAGACTCGTGGCACACGATAGCCCTACCCGATACGGTCTTTTCAAAGGTAAATGACGAATTTTCGGATATCCGCATTTATGGTATCACCGAAAAAGATACTATAGAGGCACCCTATGTACTACAAACTTCCAGAGCCACTGGAGTTGAGAATGAAATTAAATTTGAACTCGTAAACCAGTCTTTCAACGCCAATGGATTCTATTTTACCTATCAAATTCCCGTGGAAGAATCCATCAACAAAATAGCACTCGATTTTAAGAATACCAATTTTGATTGGAAGGTTCAATTGGAAGGAAGTCAAAATCAAAATGAATGGTTCACTATTCTAGAGGATTACAGAATTTTATCCATACAGAATACCGAAACCAACTACCGGTTTACGGACCTTATCTTTCCAGATTCAAAATTTAAGTATTTTAGACTATTTATAAAGACCGCAACAAAACCTGAGCTTTTAAAAAGCTATCTCGTTTCGAACAAAATTACGCCTGCACGTTATCGTTCTTATTCCGCCTCGGACTTCTCCGTGTCGGAAAAGGGAAAACAGACCTATATCGATATTGATTTAAAGAAACGTGTGCCCATAGCTTTTTTGAAGCTTAAAGTTACCGATGATATAGCGTATTACAGAACCATTACCATTGATTATATAGCGGACAGTACCGAAACCGAAAAAGGATGGCGGTATTCTTATAGAAATCTTTATCGCGGAACCTTGACCTCTTTCAAGGCGAATGAATTTACATTTAGGCCTGTATTAACATCAAAATTCAGCGTAAGGATAGCGAATAATGACAACGCGCCGCTACATATTACCGACGTAGAAGCCAAAGGTTATGAATATACCTTAATAACGCGCTTAATGGATGATGCGAAGTATGATTTGGTCTATGGAAAAGAAAATGCGTACAAACCCCGATATGATATTCAACAAACGGGCTTTACGTTCCCCGAGGATATAAAACCCTTACAACTAGGACAGCCGGAAATTATTGAGAAAAAACCTCCCTTCGTAAAGGCCCCACTATTTGAAAACAAGCTATGGCTCTGGTTGCTTATGGGTACCATTATTCTTGTATTGGGTGGTTTTACGCTTAAGATGATGCAGCAAAAGTAACTACTACTTCTTCCATACTGAAGACCTAAAATTACTGCACAGGATCACCGTACAAATCAAAATCTGCCGCATCTGTAATGGTTACATCAACAAATTCACCCTGTTTTACATAGTGCTTGGTAGCATCGATTAAAACCTCATTGTCAACATCTGGGGAGTCGAACTCCGTTCTACCGATAAAATAATTCCCTTCTTTTCTGTCAATAATACACCGAAAGGTCTGCCCTATTTTTTGCTGATTAAGTTCCCAAGAAATCTGGGATTGTATTTCCATAATCTCGTTGGCACGTTCCTGTTTTACCGCTTCTGGTACATTGTCCTCTAAATTATAGGCATGGGTATTCTCTTCATGACTATAGGTAAAACAGCCCAAACGCTCAAAACGCATATCTTCCACCCAATTTCTCAAGGTTTTAAAATCCTCCTCGGTTTCCCCGGGGTAGCCCACTATCAAGGTGGTGCGTATGGTCATTTCTGGTACCGTAGCCCTAAAATCCTGCAGAAGCTTCGTTGTTTTCGCCTGAGTGGTACCACGGCGCATACTTTTTAAAATACTATCGGAAATGTGCTGTAAAGGAATGTCCAGATAGTTACAGACCTTTGGCTCGTTCTTCATTACCTCCAAAACATCCATCGGAAAACCCGTTGGGAAGGCATAATGTAACCGTATCCATTCAATCCCTTCGACTTTCACCAAAGCTTCAAGTAATTCCGCCAAGTTTCTTTTCTTATATAAATCCAGTCCGTAATAGGTTAAGTCCTGCGCAATTAAAATCAACTCCTTAACGCCTTTTGCGGCCAGTTTCTCCGTTTCTGTAACCAATTCTTCAATGGGCTTACTCTTATGCTTACCGCGCATTAAGGGTATGGCACAAAACGAACAGGGACGGTCACAACCTTCCGCAATTTTAAGATACGCGTAATTTTTGGGCGTCGTGGTCAAGCGCTCCCCTATAAGCTCGTGCTTATAGTCCGCTCCCAAAGCTTTTAGAAGGTTGGGAAGTTCGCTAGTTCCAAAATACTCGTCTACATTGGGTATTTCTTTTTGCAAATCTGGCTTATACCGCTCACTTAAGCAGCCCGTAACAAAAACCTTGTCCACCTCACCGGCCTCCTTCTTCTGCACATATTCAAGAATGGTGTTTACACTCTGCTCTTTGGCATTGGCAATAAAACCGCAGGTATTAATGACGACTACATTCCCCTCTTCCTCATGAACGACCTCTTTATCGTTAGCGCGCAACTGGCCCATAAGAACTTCCGAGTCGTACACATTCTTACTGCAACCAAGGGTTACTACGTTGATTTTATTCTTCTTGAGCGTTTTTGTTCGCATAGCTTTTTAATGGGGTGCAAAAATACGATTTGCCGTTAGAACTAGCTGTGTTTCACACGATTTCTTTGATTTTAACGTTAAACCAATGCAGCGATATATAGTCCTACTAAAAAATCAATCGTTATGATACGTTCCAAAACTTATATCCTATTTCTCATCACGACCCTCATTCTCGGATGTTCCAAAGACACGCCCATTGATGAGAATAATGATATCCCTTTAGAAAATAACGGCCTTTACTTTCCTCCTTTAGATACTTCGGATTGGGACACGGTTGACCTAGAGGGCCTCAATTGGAATGCCGACGCCGAAGCGGAACTCTATGATTTTCTGAATACAAATGGAACAAGGGCCTTTATTGTGCTGAAAGATGGTAAGATTGCCCTCGAAAAATATTTTGGAGACCATACTGAAAGCACCCCTTGGTATTGGGCCTCAGCCGGAAAAACATTGACGTCCTTCACTACAGGCATAGCATTACAGGAAGGGTTTTTATCCTTGAACGATAAAACCGCCGATTATCTCGGAAAGGGTTGGACGAGCCTAACCAATGAGAAAGAAGAATTGATAACAATTTGGCATCAATTGACCATGACCTCTGGGATGGACGATACACAAGGGGATTGTAAAACGCCTGACTGTTTGACCTACGTTGCGGATGCAGGAACGCGCTGGTCCTATCACAATGCACCTTACACCCTAATTCAACAGGTAATTTCAAACGCTACGCAAATGGAATTTGAGGATTATTTTGCTTCCAAAGTCAAGGACCAAATTGGTATGGGAGGTTCATGGATTTCTACCAATGGTATTAATAATGTGTACTGGAGTACCGCTAGGAGCATGGCCCGTTTTGGTTTATTGAACCTGAATAAGGGAAACTGGAACGGAACCCCTATCCTTGAAAATACGGACTATATCACCTCCATGAGCACTACTTCTCAAGATTTAAACAAATCCTATGGGTATCTCTGGTGGTTAAATGGAAAAGAGAGTGCTATGGTGCCACAATCACAACTGGTATTCAATACAGAACTAATGCCCAATGCGCCGGATGACCTCTATGCCGGTTTGGGAAAAAATGACCAAAAGTTGTACATAGTTCCTAGTCAAAACCTGGTTGTTGTTCGTATGGGTGAGGATACGGGTTATCAAGCCCTGGGACCCTCTGGCTTTGACGATGAACTTTGGGCGCTACTGAACAAGGTGATGGATTAGGCGTAAACGGTTTGTTTATGGTGTCGTAGCTGTTCCGCAGACTAGCTATGCACTATATAACTTGTTAAGTACTTTTTTTATTTTAAGACGTGATTTAAATGGTCTTTAATATCGTAAAGGTTAATTCCAAAGTTTTCCGCGTCTTCAGGTCTAACTGTTATAATTAATTTTTCTGTGAACTTGTTGTTAATCGACTCTTTGACAAATGATTCTGCTATTAGTGCTATCGTTTTTTTTCTTGTAATCCTGATTCTTCCTCTTCCTGTCCCAATAACTGGAACCGCAAGCTCTTGAAGTTCACCATTATTTCTAACATATGTCCACAAACCGTCTAATGCTTTTTTTATATCTGTCACAGTAGAGGAAGCGTTTCCGTTTTCTCCAAGAACAGCCATAGCTGTAAAATAAAATGTCTTCCCATGAGTATGTATAGGTATTGTAGTTCCCATGGAATAAGGAGCGTCTCCATCAATTTCTTTCAGTTCTTCATTTATATCTTCCATAAGTTTGTTTTGATTACCGGTAAAATATTTTGCAGTAAATTGACCTTGGAGACTATTGACTGATATTTTCCCGCTAGCAACATCTGCCTCGAATACTGTATTTGAACTGATTACAGCCGCTCCACTTACATCAAATAAATCCGCAATACGAACTTCAAGGTTAAAGTCATGTCCCTTTAGTGGGATTAAAATTGACTTTATTGGCCTTTTGAGCAAAATTGAAATTAAAGTGGCAATGACAATAAAAATGAAGAAAGCATAATTGGCATATTGGTCTCTTGTGTATACGTTAAAAAAATCAAGTGATTCTATTATCAACCAAATAAAGCCATAAATAGCTAGTATTGATTTGATTCCATTAAGCGAAAAAATATATCGCCAATATGCCTTGCTGAGTATTGAGTTAAAGAAGTATTTCATCTGACTTTTCTAACATGGAAAAAAATAGTCGCTTGGTTTAGTCTTCGTCGAATAGCGAAAATCTGGGTCGCTTAAAGCAGCTCGGATTAATTCTTTTTTGTACGGAATATGTAAAACTGGAACTGCGTCTTTAGAGTTCTTGAACATTGGAAGCTGCCCCCACATATCGGTTATCTTTTTTTTGAGTGTTATGGACGTACAATTGATTATATCACTTTTTTCTTTGTAGTCTGTGTAGACCACAATCACAGGTAACCCATTAACATTTATAGCGTGATTAATTTCTTCTCTTACTGCTCTTGAATTTTTTGTGTCTTTACTCAAAAAGAAAATTAAGTTCTTAGACTTATTGATTCTATCTCTGAGTCTAGGTTTAAGTGTTTTTTCCCAATCACTGCTATCCCTAACATTATAATTCTTGTTGTGCGAGTCAATAAAAGGAAATGTCGAATCTTTTCCTTTCCATGCTCTGAGCATATTGTAATAAACAAAGTCCTTTACACCATGAGCTGCTAGGTTTGAGTCTGACCCAATGTGTGTCACGTAAAATGCACAATAGTTTCCTGTTTTATTTGCCATGTTTTATTCTTTTCCAATTGTACCTAACCATTCGGCTAAGCGTGGTGCGGAGACAAGGAGACATTTCGTTTCCGTCTGCCGACGTAGCTAAAGCTTATTATTTAGTTTTATTTTTTCCTTTCGAGAGCAATCCCGACGCTTCGGGGCAAAAGATTTTTGCGGACTTCATAAAAATACACAAACCTTTGGTAAAGCCCTAAGCCCGTATTGTTTATAGGTTTTGTTAGCACTAGTTTTTGTTCACGTTTTGTATTGAATCTGACTTAGGAAAGTTTAAATAGATTGATTTGTTTCCATCGAGTTTTATCAGTTTTCTTTCTTCTGAAATTATTTTTAGCACTTTTTCAAAACTTTTTATAACAGTACTCGCTAAAAAAATCCAGCTTTTAAATAATAATTTTTCGGTATCGCTTACATCATACAAAAGCAATTCCTTATCATTAATTTCTTCATCTTTTTTAAGCTTTGCAGCTTTTTCTCCACAAGCTTTTTCATCTGCTTTTTTGCTAGTATTGTATGCTTTTGTAATATAGTTCGCCTTACCTGTCAAAAATGATAAGCAGCTTTCAAATGATTTAGCTGAAGAATTATGCATAAATTGATTTCTAATTGACATGAAGGTTATTATATTTTCTCTATCATTTTTGTCAAAGAGTTTTGAGTCCAACATTAATTGAACCTTTTGATTCATTGATAGTGCCTTACTTGTATTTCCAAGAGACTCATTCTCTTCATCTAAATTTAGAATTATTCTTAAAGAACTGCTTGCAAAGTCTTCAAATGCCAAAGAATAGTGTAAAACCAATAACTTAATTCGAGCCTCATAAACCGAAAAAGGGGTATTTGTTATTATATTTTCCATTTTTTTAAGTTAGTGCTATCGGTTCGGCTAAGCGTAGTGCGGAGGCAAGGAAACTTTTCGTGTCCGTCTGCCGACGTAGCTAAAGCTTATTGTTTAGTTTTATTTTTTCTTGTCCAAAGCTAAATCCATAAGATTTAGCGACTTCATAAATATACACAGACCTTTAGATTTAGCCCCAAAGCCCGCATTACGTTTAGCCATTGTGCCTGTTGCACAAGTTAGGAAAAAAACGGGTCGTAATCATTGCCGATCGTGAGATGGATCGTAACTTTAGGTATGCAGGGAAAGAAGGACTACCAGGAAAAGCTGTTCGCGAGCTTCCAGCTCAGCGAACGTATACCAAAGGACAATTTTTATAGACGCTTAAGAGGTACAATCGATCTGGATTTCCTCTATCGGTTGACCAAGGGATATTATGGGGAGAGCGGCCAGAAGAGCATCGACCCGGTGGTTTTCTTCAAGCTGTGTTTGGTGGGCTATCTGGAGAACATCATCAGCGACCGCAAGCTTATCGACCATTGTTCTATGCGCTTGGACATCCTATTTTTCATTGGCTATGACATCGATGAGGAGCTGCCCTGGCACAGCACCATAAGCAGGACCCGTCAACTGTTCCCGGAGTCCGTTTTCGAGGAGGCGTTCACCAATATTCTGTCCATGTGCGTGGAGAGGGGTATGGTGAGCGGCCATACGCAGGCGATCGATTCGGCCCCTGTCAAGGCGAACGCAAGTATGGATACCTTGGAGCTGAAGGTGCCCGAAGAGGATTTGGAGGAGCATCTGAAAAAGATACGTGCGATCAGTTCAATGGACAGAGAAGGACCCCACCGTAAATCCAAGAACGATAAATCGGATGAAGGTCAACGGGGTATTACTGCGAGCAAGAGGGAACTTGACGCGATAAAGGGCCGTAACAAGAGATGGGCAAAAGACCAGGACCAACGTCCCGGTGCCGGGAACAAGGGGTCGAAATACACGAGCAACAAGACGCATTACAGTCCCACGGATCCCGATGCCAGGATAAGCGTAAAGCCCGGGAAGGCGCGCAAGCTGAACTACCTCTCCCAATTGAGCGTGGACACGGCGCACCACGTGATCACCGACATCAGGGCGTACCATGCCGACGGAAAGGACAATCAACAGCTACAGGATATCGTACCCCGCTTACAAAGAAGGTTATGGCAACAGGGTTTGGTGTTCGAGAACTGTGTGGCCGATACGGGTTATAGTAGCGGTGAGAACTATGCTTTTCTGGAGACCATGGGACTGAAGAGTTTCATTCCGCCCCACGGCACCTACAAGGGCGGTCCCGATGGGTTCGAGTACATCGGGGAACATGACCGTTATCTGTGTCCACAAGGAAAGGTGATCCCTTTCACCAAGGTTTTCAAGGACTACCGTACGGGAACGAAAAAGAAGGAATACAGGGCAAGGAAGCATGTCTGTACCGATTGTCCTATACGTAGCACGTGTCTGGGAAAGAGTGCACAGGAGAAGAAGTTCTCGGTGACCTATTACCGTGAAGAGTACGAACGTAATAACGAAAGGGTCAACAGTCCACAGGGGAGGTACATGAAGGGCAAGCGGCAAAGTACGGTCGAGCCCGTGTTCGGCACGCTCACACAGTTCATGGGGCTGAGGAAGGTAAATACCATCGGCCTTGCACAGGCCAACAAGGTGATGCACCTTTCGGCCATCGCCTACAATTTGAAGAAGTACCTGAAATTCGAACGAAAACGGGTAAAAAGCGGGGCGGGACGGCTTGCTTTGAAGGCATTGGCCAAAAGTGTGCTCCAAAACCTGTTTCAAGCTTCCATGACGCATCGGAATTTGGACTTCCGTTTCTGAGCCGACATGAAAAAAGCCCCTTAAAAAGGCTTAAACGGAGCTGTTTCATTTAGAATTTAAGCTTGTGCAACGGTCACCATTGTTAGCAATAGTTATTCTACGTACAGTTGAAATTTCCGCGCATCTCCATCTAGATTTTTCACAACAACCTCATATTCTCCTTTTCTTAAAGCAAGAAGGGCTAAATTAGTTTTGTTTTCAACTTCTACTATGTCCATTGGTACAGCTGTTAGAATATCTTCTCCTTTTTTGTAAACCAATACCATAATTGGAAATGAAATATCTATTTCTTTTAAACTTATTTGAGTTGGTTTATTTCCGTTATCAAATAACCAATTCGGTCTGCCATTTTCGTAAATAGTATTCGGGTGTAAAACTGCAATGTCGGAAAAGCTTTCTGCGTTTTCGTATTTCATGGGTTTATCGTTCGCATCTATTAGAACTGTCGATTCTGTTAAACCAAGTGCTTTTAATAGAGGATGATTGAATTCAGGTTTGCTTTTTTCCGAATAGTAAGCTTGATAGATGGTTAAAGGGTCAATTTCTGTGAATTCGGCTAGCCTACCTGCCATAGCCTTACCCCAAGCTGAATAGTTACCCTCAAGAGCATGACCAAATCCGCAATGTATTAGGAACTTTTCATTTGGTTTTTGTTCCATTACGTTTTGGATATTTCTTGCTTGTTCAATTTCTCTTTCTTTCCCATTTACGTCCGAAGTTTGTTCATATGAAAAGACATGATAACCAATTTCCAATGCGGTTCGTACCAAATCACCAAATTGTGGGTCTTTAATATAATATCCTGTTTTTTGGATAGGATATTTTCTGGAATTTAATGAGGAGTCTTGGTCTTCACCATTTGTTAAGGCTTCAAATCCAATGTTTTTATAACCATTGTCGTAGAGTCTTTGAAGCAATGACTTTGTAAAAACACGATGTCTAGAACTATGGTGTGCTTCATTTATTATCAGAACTTGATTTTGTTTAGCTTCTTCAATAATATAATCGTTAGCGTTTACTTTTTTGTAAATTCCATTTATTGAATCAATTTGAGATTGGGTGTAATTTTTTTCAGAAGTACCCATAGCCAAATCCCAAGTAGCCAAAGCTTTTTTGTAATTCCCTTTTGTAGCATAATCAGCCGCTCCGATTTGATACTTAAAACTGCTCCCAAATTTTGAATTTTCAATTGTATCTGATAAGATTTTGGTTTCGATTTCTGAATCAAACAGGTATTCTGTTTCAAAATCGATTTTTTCAAACTTTGCTTTGTCCTGTTTACATGAAACAACGACAGCAATCAATGTAAATGCTAAAATTCTTTTCATAATTATTGCTAACGACTAGATAGCATCATTGATGCTATCCCACTTGTAAGCTACTATTTTCTTTTAACAACTATTATTCATAGCCTTCCGGCATTTTCCTATTAGGGAATTCTTTTTCGTAGGCAGCGCCCAATCGCAATAAGGCTGCTTCCTTATAAGGCTTTCCTATAAATGTTAAGCTTATGGGCTCACCGGAGTTTTTGTATCCCATAGGAACTGTTAGCGCAGGATATTTTGCCACGGCCGCATAGCCCGCGTGATAGTTATTTATGGACAGAATAGCATCCAGATTGTGTTGTTCAAGGGCAGTATCAAAAAAAGTGCGTCCAGAATTTTCCAATCTTTTTTTTATGTCGGTTAAACCCTGTGCGGTGGTAGAATCGGTCAAAATTCCTTCGAACAAAGCCTGTCCGTAAGGTATTCTAGTCAAGGTATCTTCCTTATTAAAGGCAACGGCATCGGCAATGGATGCAATCTGTACGTGTTCGGAATTTGTGTGTTTTGCTAAATAGGCAGGCAAATCGTTCTTCATATCCAAATTCAGAATACTTAAAAAGCCATCCATGTTAACCTCCGGCGGAGTAAACGCAATGACCGTTGCTCCTAAAGTTCTTAATTTTTCAATGGTGGCACTGTACATAGAATCACTTTCCATTAGGGAAGAAAAAGCACCCAAGCGCATATTCTTAAAAGCGGTAGGATGTAGCCCTGCAGAAATAATTCCCGGATATTCCTCTTTAGTAGATTTTGGGTCGCCCTCGTCAAAACCGGTCATGGCGTCCAACAATATACCATTGTCTATGGTATTCTTAGTCATGGGACCGGGAGTATCCAAGGTGCTGGAGATAGGGACAATACCCGTTCTGCTTAACAGTCCTATAGTCGGTTTTAGCCCTACTACGGAATTCTGACTACTTGGAGATAATATCGAGCCCGAGGTCTCTGTTCCCACCGCAGCTACTGCATAATTCGCAGCTATCGCCGTACCACTTCCGGAACTGGAACCGCCTGTTTCAAAGATGCGCCTTCCATAGGGGTTTAACGTTTGACCCCCGACCGCACTATACCCTACCGGACAACCGGAACACAAAAAATAGGCCCACTCACTTAGGTTTACCTTTCCCAAAATCAACGCGCCGTTCTTTTTTAATTGCTGTACGATGAAAGCATCTTCCGTTTCATTATCCATCAAAGCAATAGCCCCAGCAGTGGTTCGCATACCTGCCGTATTTATATTGTCCTTCAACAAAATGGGCATACCGTAGATGGGGTGCCGCGCACCGGGAGCGGTACCTTTTGCCATCATTTCGTCCAATGCTCGTGCTTGCTTTATTACATCTTTGTTGAGCGCAATGACCGTATTCAAGGTCGTAGTATTATCCAACTCGTACTTGTAGATGCGATATAAATAAAATAATACCAACTTTTCGTAGGTGAGGAGATCACCTTCTATACTTTTCCGAATCGAAAAAATATTTTGCTCCAATATCAAGGGCTTCAGGAATTCATACTCCTTCTCGGTCATTTTGGAAACTTCATCATACAACGGAAGAAACACATCATTTTTATCCAAAACTTTGGACTGAATCAATTTATAACGCATTCTTCCCTTTTCGTGATCTGCATTGGACGCGACCTCAAGAGAATCGTTATAGGGTTCCCAAATACGTTGTTGCTTCTCATCAACCTTAGCGCTATCCTTACAAGAAAATAGTAGTCCAACAAGAAGTACTAGCAATGCCTTTTTCATGCTATCAGTTTTTTTGTTTTAGTTTTTCGTTCCAATCAATACTATTCTTCCGGTTCATACGAACGAACTCGTCTTTTCCTAAACTTTTAGCAATTTCGAGCGATTTTTCGGCTGATTGTATGGCCCCCTTGTAATCTCCCAATTTTGCTTGAACCAAAGATTTGACCCTATGAAAATAGTAGGTATCCCCACCAAGTTCAATTGCCTTGTTCAAATACGTTAATGCTTGTGGTAGGTTGCTATCCTGCTCTTGATAATACCTGGCAATTTCATAATAGGTCTGTGCGGTTGGACTGCCTTTCAATTTATCCTCTATCTGCGCTTCCATCAACCCTTGGGTATTGAAGGTCATTGGCAGACTTACTTCGGTGCCGGCCCAAAGTAGGTTTAGTGTAGCCGTATGGTGTGTAATGTCATCAAAGTATATCAAAAAATTCTCTTGATAATTCAAGGTTTGTTTGGGGTGTACTATGACCCTAAGGGCATCTTCCTCAGGATTGTAGGCTGTTCTACCGTCTCCCCAATGCGTTGTATTGTTATGAAAAACAAGCTGCCACTCGTTCGCCTCAGGAAATGCATAAAGGGCATACGTGCCTTTTGAAAGGGAATTCCCTAGAATATTCACATCTGAATCGAAGGTTATTTTGGTCGATTCGTTGGCGCCCACTCGCCAAATACGGCCATAAGGCACCAAAGCGGGTTGGCCATCTGCCCTATTTCCAAATATAGTTCTGCCGTGAGCAGCGGGCCTTGAATACGTTATGGTGATTTTAGAGAGTCCTACGGTCTGCTCTATTTTGGATAAGGGACTAGCCTTAGGATGGTTTATTTGGGAGAAACCGTGATAAAAACAAACAACTAGAATAAAAAAGGCTATTTTTTTCAATGCTTCATATTAAAAAAAGAATCTACGAATTCATGCTTATTGAAAACCTGAAGATCTTCAATTCCTTCTCCGACCCCTATATACCTCACGGGAATTTGGAATTGGTCGGAAATTCCAATGACTACACCTCCCTTTGCAGTACCGTCCAATTTTGTAACGGCCAGGGCAGTCACTTCCGTGGCTTTGGTAAACTGTTTGGCCTGTTCAAATGCATTTTGTCCTGTTGACCCATCTAAGACCAATAAAACTTCATGGGGCGTATTTTCCACAACTTTCTGCATTACTCGTTTCACCTTAGTGAGCTCATTCATAAGGTTCACCTTATTGTGCAATCTCCCGGCGGTATCAATGATAACCACGTCCGCATCTTGAGTAACGGCAGAGCTAAGGGTGTCAAAAGCAACGGAGGCCGGGTCGCTTCCCATTTGTTGCTTTACAATGGGTACGTCTACCCTATCTGCCCATACTTGTAGTTGGTCTATAGCTGCCGCCCTAAATGTGTCCGCAGCACCTAGAACTACTTTTAAACCTTGATTTTTAAATTGATGGGCCAATTTACCTATAGTAGTGGTTTTACCGACTCCATTAACACCGACCACCATAATCACGTAGGGTTTTTTATCCTTTGGAATATGGATTCCCGCATCTTCCACGGTATTTGTTTCGGATAATAGCCCTGCTATTTCTTCACGCAAAATATCATTGAGCTCATCCGTACCCATATATTTATCCTTAGCTACCCGCGCCTCAATGCGTTCAATAATCTTTAGCGTGGTGTCTACACCAACATCGGAGGAGACCAGGACTTCCTCTAAATTATCCAATACGTCATCATCTACTTTGGACTTGCCTGCAACCGCTTTTCCAAGCTTGGAAAAAAAACTTGTTTTCGTCTTTTCCAAACCCTTATCCAAGGTCTCTTTTTTATCTTTTGAAAATATCTTTTTAAATAAACTCATCGTATCAGCAATAGTTGGTCAAATATAAAAATTAAAAAGCCCCTTTCATCAGAAAGGGGCTCAATAACTTATAAAAGAAAGTTTCTTATTTTTTAGCAATCCACTCATTTACCATTTCTGGAGGCATGACCGATTCTACAAAAACGTAAGCACCAGTTTTTGGTGACTTTACCATTTTGATTGCTTTTGTTAGTCTTTTTGAGCTGGTCTGTAAACTTGCTACCGTCTTCTTTGCCATGGCTAAATGTATTTATATCAAATCCACCGAGTGGAATTCTTATTTAATTTCTTTATGAACTGTCATTCGCTTCAAGATAGGATTGAATTTTTTAATTTCCATCCTTTCTGGAGTATTCTTCTTATTCTTCGTAGTAATATATCTGGAAGTTCCAGGTTGTCCCGACTCTTTATGCTCGGTACATTCTAAAATTACTTGAATTCTGTTGCCTTTCTTTGCCATTGTAATCTATAATTTAAAGGTTACTTTACTAACCCTTTAGCTTTTGCTTCTTTCAACACAGCAGAGATTCCTTTCTTGTTGATACTTTTTAAAGCTCTTGCAGAGACTTTTAAAGTTATCCAACGGTCTTCCTCTGGAATGTAAAATCTCTTTTTAGAAAGATTTACGTCAAATCTTCTTCTTGTCTTATTGATAGAGAAGGATACGTTGTTACCGAACATCGCTCTTTTTCCCGTAATTTCACAAACTTTTGACATCGTGTCGAATTTTTCTTTTAAACAGGGTGCAAATTTATATCATTTTTATCTCACAGCCAACATTCTCCTTCACATTTTTAAAATTTCTTTTTGAAGCAACTCAAAGGCCTTATTTACAGACTTTTGCACGATACGCTCTCTATGGTTTCCCATGTTGAACTGCGTTGCAAAAACACCGTTCGGGGATGCGATGGCAATGAAGACCGTACCTATAGCTGCGGACGAGTCTCCCTTGGTGGGTCCGGCGTTGCCTGTTGTGGCAATGGCAAAATCTGTTTTCAACAAATCCTTAACTCCAATGGCCATAGCTTTAGCAACCTGGTCACTTACCACGGAGTATGCGGCAACATCCTCTTTTGATACCCCGAGCACATTAATTTTCGCTTCTGTGGCATAACTAACTATACTCCCTTTAAAATAGGCTGACGCACCGGGGATTGCCGTAATATGTTCGGCAATTTTACCTCCTGTAAAACTTTCTGCCGTAGCGAGTGTAAAATTCTTTGACGTTAGTAATTTGGCAACGAAGGCTTCTATACTTTCCTCATCTTCGGTACCGTAAAGAATATCGTCAATTAACGGGTACAATGTATTTGAGGCTGCGTCTATGGCATCCTGCAATTCTTTACGGACTTTTCCTTTTGCCGTTAACCTGAGGCGCACTTTACCGAGATTGGGCAAATACGCTAGTTTTACGAAATTAGGCAATGCCTCTTCCCATTCCTCTATCCTTTGGGCTATGGCACTTTCTCCCAAGCCATAGGTAATTATCGTCTTATGAATAATATGAGGTCTTTCATAAAAGCTTACCAATTTAGGGATAACAGCGTCCTTCATGATATTCTTCATCTCAAAAGGTACGCCCGGCATAGAAATAAATGCGGTGTTTTCTTCATAAAACCACATTCCGGGTGCTGTACCATAGCTGTTTTTAAGCACTTCCGACTTGCTGGGGACTAAGGCTTGTTTCCTGTTCAAATCTGAAATAGGAGTGCTGATGTGTTTTGCAAAAAGTTCTTCTACATGGGCCAATACCTCAGCGTTTTCTACCAAGGTATCATCAAAAAATTCACAAAAGGTATGTTTGGTAATATCGTCCTTAGTGGGTCCTAGACCACCAGTGACTATAACGATATCAGCGTGGGAACGGGCATCTGATAGTGATTGCAGGATATGCTCCCTATCATCTTGCACAGAGGTAATCTGATATACGGATATTCCTATTTTGTTTAGCTCCTTAGCTATGAACGCTGAATTGGTATCTACGATTTGACCAATGAGAATCTCATCCCCAATGGTGATAATTTCTGCAAGCATTACAAGTTAAAATCGGTTTTAAGCTCACCGATAACTTGATGAATATCTGCTTTGAGCGAAGGTAACAGCTTTTCAATATCCTCCATATTTGCTGCTTGTTTCCCCAAGGTCTCCATCTCCAATGCAGCAGCTCGGGTCTGCTCCATACCCAGTAAGTCTACATTTGGCTTTATCTTATGTGCCAGTTGATAAACGCTTTCATGATTTCGTTCTTTCAACGCTATTTCCAAAGCTTCCAAATCTACAGGAACCTCTTCAAGAAATACCGAAATGACCGAATTAATGAAGTCCTGGTCACCATCCGCCATTTCATTAAGCTTATCTAAATTATAAATCATTATTTTATTTTTACTGTGAAGAGTTCCTCGTTTTCCAAACTACCCGTAAGGTAATCATTTGCGTTTACTTTGCCAACACCGGCGGGTGTACCAGTGAAGATAACATCTCCCTTTTTGAGCATAAAGAACGTAGAAACATAGGCTATTATTTCATCAATCTTCCAAAGCATTAAATTGGTATTTCCGGACTGCACTACCTCCCCATTCTTTAAAAGTTTAAAATTGAGCTCGTTAAGGTCTTTGAATTTGGTTTTCGGAACCCAATTCCCTATTACGGCAGCCCCATCGAACCCTTTGGCCTTTTCCCATGGCAGTCCCTTCTCCTTTAATTTTGACTGTAAATCGCGCGCCGTAAAATCTATTCCCAGACCTATCTCATCATAGTAGGTATTCGCAAATTTCTCGTCGATATGCTTTCCTACTTTTTTAATCTTCACCAAAACCTCGACCTCGTAATGCACATCGTTCGAGAATTCCGGGATATAAAAATCCTGCTCTTTGGGCAAAACTGCAGAATCTGGCTTTATAAAGACCACTGGTTCCGATGGTCGTTCATTCTTTAACTCCTCTATATGATCAGTGTAATTACGGCCAATACATATTATCTTCATAACGGACGATTATTTTTCTTTTGAAAGTTTAAGGGTTATCGCAGGTATTAGATTTTGGTTATTGCCAGGAGCTTTAATACTAAAGTCCGACCATTCTCCCAACCCGTACACCATAGTTCTATAGTTCTGGTTTTTTTGATATACCGCAGCAAAGGTCGGTGCAAAACGGTCTTCTGTGATTTTCTTTTTTGATATGGGATGTTCAAAAGTATTGGCATACCAATTAAAAGGTAAAAAAAGCCACTCTAGCCCTATGTAAATGCCATCCTGAGGAACTTTAATGCCGATACTGGATAAATCTATTGACACGAAATCTTCAGATTCCGTTGATTCCAGAATAATACTTTTAAGCACCAAATCCCTATTAGGCTTCTTAGTCACTTCATCTACGTCATAGATACGTAGCCTAAATTTTGAAGAGGTTCTTTTAAACCTCGTTTCATTTTGCACGTGTATGGTAATCTTATCTATGTACTTCTTGGCAGCTCCAATATTCGGGAAATAGGTAGCCAAGACCCAAGGTGTAGCTGAAGAGGAAAAGCCGCTTTTGATATCATAAGAACTAACAGGGTTCAGGATGATAACGTCTCCAAGACTCTTAGAAACAACTACCTCGTCCAGTTCATAAGTATCTTCTTGCAGGAGTATTTTTTTATTGTCCAAAATAATTTTTGCAGGAAGAATAGTATCCTTATATCCCAAAGAAGATATATGTACTTTTTTCTCTACATAGGATTCGGGGACGTCAATGTAAAAATGACCTTTTTCATTGCTAGATGTTCCTTTCAGTGTATTTAGAAAACTAAGATTGGCGTACGGAATTGGGTTATTATTCTTTCCATCTAAAATATGGCCCTCTAACAGCACATCTTGAGCAAAACCAATATTAAAACATAATAATAACAGCAAGAGCACTCTCATCTAGCCCAGTTTATTATTGAATTTACTTAATTTGATTTGGGTAAGAATTTTTTTGGTGTAAAGCGGAAAATCAGCATTAAGAATCCAACCAAAATAACCAGGTTCCTTTTCCAGGACATCATGTACTTTTTTGCCTTTATGTTTACCGAACGAGAAAATCTCTTCTCCATCCTTATCCAAGGCAATAAAACCCGCAAAATCTACGGACTGTTTTCTTCTTGAGAACTCCGAGAGTTTTTTGATGTTGTTTTCCAATTCAGGATACCTATCCAATTGGGAAAGAAGCACTTCATAGGTAGCTTTGGTATCCGCTTCAGCGCTATGCGCATCCGTTAGGTCCTTATCGCAGTAGAATTTGTATGCCGCTTCCAAGGTTCGCTTTTCCATCTTGTGAAAGATTGTCTGCACATCTACCGAAACGGTATTTTTCATATCAAAATCGATATCGGCTCGGAGCATTTCCTCTGCCAACAAGGGAATATCAAAACGGTCCGAGTTAAACCCACCCAAATCGCAATCCTTTACCATGGCGTAAATATCTTTGGATAGTTCTTTAAAAGTAGGTTCATTAGCTACCTTCTCATTAGAAATACCATGTACTGCAACGACCTCCTCGGGAATGTGCATTTCAGGGTTAACCAACCAAGTCTTACTTTCTTTATTTCCGTTAGGAAAAACCTTAAGTATGGAAATCTCAACGATGCGGTCCTTTGCAACGTTTACTCCTGTGGTCTCTAAATCAAAAAAACAAATAGGTCTTGTGAGTTTCAACTCCATTTTCGGGACTTTTTACAAAGATAGGAAGAAACTTAGTGAACCGTGTTACCCTTAAATGATGAAACTAGGACTATTCTTATATTTCCCGGTTGATGTCCCAGGCTTCCAGGTAATCCGCAACCGCCTTTGCGAACATACTGCCCAAAGCACCATTTACCACTCTGTGGTCATAACTATGGGAAAGGTACATTTTACTTCGAATACCAATAAAATCGCCTTCACTGGTCTCAATGACAGCCGGAATCTTACGAATGGCCCCTAAGGCCATGATTCCTACCTGAGGCTGATTTATGATGGGAGTGCCGAATACACTGCCAAAGGTACCTACGTTGGTAACGGTGTAGGTACCGTCTTGAACTTCGTCTGGCTTAAGCTCATTATTTCTAGAACGATTAGCCAAATCATTGACCACTTTTGCCATACCCACCAAATTTAACTGGTCTGCGTTCTTAATCACTGGTACGATGAGGTTGCCGTCCGGAAGCGCCGCGGCCATTCCTATGTTTATATTTTTCTTTTTGATAACACTATCCCCGTCCACCGAGATGTTCATCATGGGGTATTTTTTTAACGCTTTGGCGATAGCTTCCATGAAGATAGGTGTGAAGGTCAGTTTCTCACCCTCTTGCTTCTCAAACGAAACTTTCATCTTGTTTCTCCAGTTGACAATATTGGTGACATCTACTTCTATAAAACTTTGCACATGGGCAGAAGTAGAAACACTATCTACCATATGTTTAGCGATGAGTTTACCCATTCTGGACATGGCTATAACCTCGTCCCCGCCTGAAACTTTGACAGGAGTCACTTTCTGTGCCGTTTCTTTGGGTGTATCCATGGCAACCGTCCGTACTTCTTGTTGAACAGGAGGTGTATCTGCCGGTACCGGCCCACTGGTGGTTACTTCCGGTTTTCCTTTCTGCTGCACGTAGGCTAGAATATCGTTCTTGGTAACCCTACCGTCCTTACCGGTACCGGATATAGACTCTAATTCCGAAAAAGATACCCCTTCTTCCTTCGCAATATTCTTTACTAAAGGCGAATAAAATCGCTCGGAACTAGCGTAATCTGGCGTGGGATTACCAACCGTGTCCTTGGCCGTGGACAAAGCTTGCTCAGCCGCGGCGACCATTTCTTCCTCCAAGGCCTCTTCCTCTTCCTCTTTTTCTGCTTCTGGAGCCTGTGGAGCCTCTGCACCATCGTTTAATTCTATTACAGCAACAGTATCACCCACCTTAATAACATCATCAACTTGAAACCGCTTTTCTACCAAAACTCCGTCTACTTCACTAGGGACTTCACTATCTACCTTATCCGTAGCAATCTCAAAAATTGCCTCATCCATTTCAATGGTATCCCCAACTTCCTTCAACCAAGATGTTAATGTCGCTTCCGCAACACTTTCTCCCATCCGTGGTAGTTTTAATTCAAATTTTGACATATCAATAATTTACTGCTGCTTTGAAGTACTTTTTTTGCAAAAATAATAAAAAATATAGCCTTTTATTACTGTTACGGCATTATAATATTTATTAATTGTTATTGAAGGAACCTTCGAAAGGCACCCTGTTGAGAATACTTCTTCCTAAGGTGACCTCATCTGCATATTCCAATTCGTCTCCCACCGCTATTCCTCTTGCAATAGTTGACGTCCTTATCTTGAATTCCTCTATTTGTCTAAAAATATAGAAATTGGTGGTGTCCCCTTCCATAGTAGAACTTAACGCAAATATCAATTCATTTATTTCACCTTTTCGTACTTTAGAAACAAGGGAAGCGATGGTCAGATCTTGAGGACCTATTCCTTCCATAGGGGAAATTTTTCCACCGAGTACGTGATACATTCCACGATATTGCCCTGTATTTTCTATGGCCATTACGTCTCTTATATCCTCAACAACACAGACCAAAGAAGCATCCCGTTTAGGGTTGGCGCAAATTTCACAGTGTTCGGTGTCCGAAATATTATGACAGTTTTTACAGAATCTTACCGTGCTTCGTAATTGAACCAATGCACTGGACAATTGTTCCGTTCGCTGCTCGGATTGTTTTAATAAATGGAGGACCAAACGAAGTGCCGTTCGCTTACCGATACCTGGTAGTTGCGACATTTCGTATACGGCATTTTCCAATAATTTTGAAGAAAATTCCATTCACTGAATTTTCTCGTAAAATTACGCACTATTTTTACTTTTTGTACTTTGCCCGTAAATTATTTCCAATGAACGCTTCCCATATATTGCTTTTAATCGGTGGTTATTTTATTCTATTACTTCTGATATCATATTTTACGGGAAAAAATGATTCCAACGAAGATTTTTTTAAAGCGGGAAAACAATCACCTTGGTATCTAGTCGCATTTGGAATGGTAGGTGCCTCCCTATCCGGTGTTACCTTTATCTCGGTTCCTGGTTGGGTAGATGCTTCACAATTTAGCTACATGCAGGTGGTCTTCGGATATTTCTTGGGCTACCTTATTACCGCATACGTGCTATTACCCATATATTACCGACAGAACGTTACCTCCATTTACGAATACTTGGACAACAGATTCGGTTTTGTGAGTTATAAAGTAGGTGCCATTTCATTCTTTATCTCCAGAGTTTTGGGAGCCGCATTTAGACTATTCCTAGTAGCAATCGTTTTACAGCAGTTCGTATTCGATTCGTGGAACGTTCCGTTTGAAATTACCGTAACACTTTCCATTCTTTTAATTTGGATATACACTTTTAAGGGTGGTATAAAAACTATAGTATGGACCGATACGTTGCAGACCTTGTTCATGCTTGTCTCGGTAGGGTTATCTATCTATTTTATCTTGAACAAATTAGAATGGAGTTTTTCAGATTTTCTGATGTCTCAAGAGTTATCTGCCTATAGTAAAACCATTTTTACGGATAATTTCTTTGCTAAAAACCATTTGATAAAATCATTTTTGGGAGGAATGTTCGTCACCATTTGTATGACAGGATTAGACCAAGATATGATGCAAAAGAACCTTACGTGTAAAAACCTAAAGGATGCACAGAAAAATATGGTTTCTTTTAGTGTAGTACTCGTTTTGGTAACCTTTGTTTTTATGTTGTTAGGTGCCCTATTGTTCATTTACGCCGAAAAATTTCAGATAGCAATTCCTTTAATGGACGGAGCCCCAAAGTCCGACTTACTCTTTCCGGAAATTGCCTTGAACAGTGGACTAGGAATAACCGTAGCCATAACATTTATGTTGGGTTTAATTGCAGCGGCATATAGCAGCGCCGATAGTGCCCTAACTTCACTGACCACTTCTTTCTGCGTAGATTTCTTAGGCACTGAAAAGAAATCTGAAAAGGAGGCTAAGGCCACGAGGAGAAAAACTCATGTTGGAATGAGCATACTGCTCATTTTGGTCGTCGTTTCCTTCAAATATATATTGGACCGAAACGTAATAGATGGTCTGCTTACAGTGGCTTCTTACACTTACGGGCCCTTATTGGGACTTTTTTCCTTTGGCATTTTTACGAATTACCAGGTTAAGGATAACTACGTCTGGTTGGTGGCCTTATTATCGGTCGTTGTTATAGTTATTCTTGGAAAAATTCCGGCAGAGAATTTGGGCGGTTATGTCTTTGGATACGAACTTTTGCCCATTAACGGTTTGCTTACATTTATTGGCCTATGGTTCATTCGGAAAAAAACAGCTGGAACAGCTTTGACTAATTCTTAGTATTGACCGGTGGCCAGCAAAACTAATGTACAGGCCACTTCTACCTCTATGTTACTTTCTTTCAATAGTTTATAAAATTCAGGGTTCTCCGTTCCAGGATTAAAAATTACGCGCTTGGGATGCAATGCCAGAATGTCCTTATAATATTGCTTTTGTCGCTGTGGATTCAAATACAACGTTATTGTATGAATATCTTGGAATTTATCTAAATTGGTATTAACTTGAACTCCCCCGATATTACCACTTCTTAAACCAAAAGCTTCGGTTTGGATTCCTTTATTTACCAATCTTTTTACAGCAATATTGCTGTAACGCTCTGATTTTAAAGAAGCTCCGAAAACGAGTGTTTGTTTCATATGTTATCAGCGTGTTAAACTTTGTGTAATTTGTAACTATTTACAAAAAATTTCGTCTCTTAGTAGACTATTAAAAGTAAGGAAAAGTAAAGTCTAAATAGTAAATAATTTAAAGATGTTGATAACGCTATATATTTATAGTTAATGGTTAGTGTTTAGTATAGCCTATCAGCGCAGAAACCCGAGCGGATGCTCGGGTTTCGTTTTTTAAAGCAGTATAAATTCTGGACGTTTCAGTTAAGTTTGCGTTAAAGCCAAACTGTAACGTAACATTTAAGCAAAATAAGAGTCTATTTAAATAAGATTGGTATTCTCTAAGCTTAGATTGGTTGGTTTTTAAGTGTAGAATTTCAATTTTAAGGAACCCGTGACAGTGTCACGGGTTTTTATTTACCATCTAATTATGGCGCTACCCCAAGTGAAACCGCTTCCAAAAGCGGCCAAGACCACAAGGTCACCAGAATTAACCTGCCCAGATTCCCAAGCCTCCGTAAGCGCTATAGGAATTGAGGCCGCTGTGGTATTACCGTACTTCATTATATTGTTGAATACTTGATCATCGGTAAGCCCAAACTTCTTTTGAATGAACTGCGAAATTCTCAAATTAGCTTGATGCGGCACCAGCAGATCAATATCCGTTGGCAATAATTCGTTTTTTCCTAATCCTTCCATAATAACTTCGCTAAAACGAACGACTGCATTCTTAAATACAAATTGGCCGTTCATATATGGAAAATAAGATTCGTCATTGGGGTCGTTTTCATCTATGATATCCGTGACCCATCTTTTACCCATTCCCGGAGCTATAAGACTAAGTTCTTCTGCATGTTGCCCCTCAGAATGTAAATGTGTGGATAAAATACCTTTGGTCGTATCTTCTTCTCTACTAAGCACGGCCGCTCCGGCACCATCACCAAAAATAACCGATACACCTCTACCTCTGGTTGACATATCTAAACCGTGGGAATGAAGTTCTGACCCAATAACCAGGATGTTCTTGTACATGCCACTTTTTATATACTGGTCCGCTACCGAGATACCATATATAAATCCGGAGCATTGATTGCGTACGTCCAAGGCGCCAACGGTATCGATGCCCAAATCTCTTTGAACCAAAACTCCAGGCCCAGGAAAATAATAATCTGGACTCAGTGTGGCAAAGACGATAAAATCAATATCGTTCTTATCTATTCCTGCCCGCTCTATAGCGATCTTTGCAGCTTTTACACCCATTGTCGTTGTGGTGTCTTCACTACCCTTTACAACGTGTCTTCTTTCTTTAATTCCCGTTCTTTCTTGAATCCATGCGTCATTGGTGTCCATTACTTTGGACAAGTCATCGTTTGTTACCACATTCTCCGGAACATAGTAGCCTAAACCTGTAATTTTAGAATTATACATAAGAAAGTTTTTTTAGTAATTGTTCTAAATCGTACTGCAATATAACCAACAATTCCCGAGCAGGGAGAATTTAACGCGTACGACGTTTCTTAAGAAAGGTACTGCTTATAGTTATTCACTTTAATGTTTGCCTTAAGGTCATGTAGTAAATTATAAAGGCCAAAAAACGTTCTGTTCATATAGAGGAAATGTTTAGAGCCTCTATTGCCATTCATTTTCCTAATCTCCTTATCGGAAGCGTAATGTTCGCTCAATGCTGCAATCTTGTTCCAGAAATCCCCATTACCAAAATCAAATGTTTCTTCGTGAAAGGGAGAAGTGAAAAGACTCAGCATTTCATGAAAAAGCTCTTTAAAAAATTTTATTTCTTCTCTGGTATCCGCAGGGATTAGAATTTCTAACTCGTATAATTTTTGCGTAAATACCGTATCATTGGAAATATTGTCCTTTTTAGCCAGTTCAAAATAGGGAACATAAAAAGAATCTGGCACCTCTTTAATACATCCGAAATCGATAGCTATTAATTCTTCCTCTTTATTTATCAAAAAATTTCCAGGATGTGGGTCCGCGTGCACTTTTCTGAGCCCATGGATTTGAAACATATAAAAATCCCAAAGTGTCTGCCCCAACTTATTACCCAGTTCCTGCGAAAAATCCGTTTTGGCAAATTCACTTAGGTGTACTCCGGTCATCCAATCCATAGTAATGATCCGCTCACTGGATAAATTTTCGTAATATTTAGGAAAACGTAGGCCCTTGATAGCGCTACAAGCTTCGGTAATTTCTTTACTTTGTTTGATTTCTAAAAGATAATTGGTTTCTTCTATTAACTTATCCTCGACTTCTCTAAAATACTTGTCGGAGTCTTTACCTTTCAGATTAAACATGCGTATGGCTATTGGTTTCACCAAAGCCAAGTCACTACTAATGCTTTTGGCAACCCCGGGATATTGAATTTTAACCGCCAACTCTTTCCCATCTTTGGTAGCTTTGTGCACTTGACCGATACTAGCAGCGTTAATAGAATTTTTTTCGAATGTGTCAAAAACCTCTTCGGGAAATTCCCCTTGGTAATTTTTAAACGTTTTCCTTACCAAAGGAGCAGATAATGGCGGTACGGAAAATTGCGAAAGCGAAAACTTCTCTACGTAGGCATTAGGTAGCAGATTCTTTTCCATACTAAGCATCTGCGCCACTTTTAGCGCACTACCCTTAAGACTCTTTAATCCGTCATAGATATCCTCCGCATTATCCTCGTTCAGTTCATCCTTGGTAGTTTCTGAATTGATAAGTTTTTTGCTGTAGTATTTGGCGTAGTTGCCGCCTATCTTAACACCCGTTTTAACAAGCTTACTGGCTCTTTCAATTTTCCCTGTAGGTATTTTATCAAGTGTCTTCAATAGTCTGTGTACTTTAAAGTTTAAGCAAAAGTTTCTTTGTAAAGAAATTTACCGAAGTCAACGATATTTTCTAACGGGGTGTTATCAAAAAGGTCAAAAATGGTATTGACGGATTTTTCAATGGCCATATCGGTTTTCTCAAATCTGGCCGAATCATCGTTCATCCAAAACTTTAATATAAATAGGAACTGCAACCACGCTCCTTCGGAGAATAATTGCGGGTTATGCTTCGTTATTTTAAAGTTTTTCTCGGCATTGCCATCTTCAATTAAATCTTTTGCAAAACCCTTTACATGCTTTCGAAGCCCTTTTAACCGTTCTAGGTTTTTCAAAGAATTTTTCTCTTGACCTAGCACAAAAAGAACATAACTTCTGTTCAGCGTCATCATTTCAAAAAAGGTATAGAAGAAAGTCAGCATTTTGTCCTTGTTACTGAATCCCTCGTATTCCTTATTCTTCTGCATAAGATTCATGGTATTGGTGAAGAACTTTTCCCATATCCCCTTTTGTAGTCTTTCCAAAGAACCAAAAAAGAGATAAAAATCTTCTTCCTTGATACCGTTGGCCTTACAGAATTTATAAATGGATTTAGGAGTCTTCTCGTGCTCCAGCACGTACTCCATATACTTGGTAATAATGATATCCTCGGTTATCTTTTTTGCTTTGGTAGCCATAGCTGTGTTTTTATTACTCAATTTACGACACCTGTCTTAAATAAAAACAGGTCTGATAAAGTTTAGGTATCATTTAACAAAAACGTGCTTTCACTGAAAGCACGTTTTCTAACAACCTAACCAATAAATAATCATAACGTGATTATACTTTTAGAATCTTTTTCATAGCAATTCTTTTCTAATCACATTACAAATATAGCATTGTTTAACTTTTATTAAAAAAAATTAAACAGAAAATTTTGTTAAACTTTTTACGCCATACTATGTCAGTTTGTCATCGTTCTGTAGTGTGGTATTTTTTTTGACAATAGGTAATGGTAAAATTTAAAATACAATTGAATTATGGCTACAGGTAAAATAAATGTTTCGGTAGACAACATATTTCCGCTTATTAAGAAATTCTTGTACAGCGATCATGAAATTTTTCTCAGGGAGTTAATATCCAATGCAACGGATGCAACCCTAAAACTTAAACACCTAACTTCTATTGGAGAGGCCAAAGTAGATTACGGCAACCCCATCATTGAGGTAAAGGTCGATAAGGAGGGCAAGAAACTTCATGTGATTGACCAAGGTCTTGGGATGACGGAAGAAGAAGTGAAGAAATACATTAACGAAGTTGCCTTTTCCGGAGCAGAGGAGTTTTTAAACAAGTATGAAGATTCTGCCAAAGATGCAGGCATTATAGGTCACTTTGGTCTAGGTTTTTACTCTGCCTTCATGGTAGCGGAGAAAGTTGAGATTATAACCAAAAGTTTTAAGGATGAACCGGCCGTTCACTGGACTTGTGACGGTTCTCCTAAATTCACGACCAAAAAATCGAAAAAAGAAACCAGGGGAACAGAAATCATCCTTCATATTGCCGAGGATTCTACCGAGTTTCTGGAGGAGCATCGCATTACGGAACTGTTGAAAAAATACAACAAGTTCATGCCAGTTCCCATTAAGTTCGGAATGAAAACCGAAACCTTGCCAAAACCAGAAGGTGCAAAAGAAGAAGACCCTGCTCCTACTAAAGAAGTGGATAATATTATCAACAATCCTAATCCGGCGTGGACCAAACAACCTGCGGATCTAAAGGAACAGGATTACAAGGATTTTTACAGGGAGATGTACCCCATGCAATTTGAGGAGCCTTTATTCAACATTCATCTAAATGTTGACTATCCATTTAACCTAACGGGGATTTTATATTTTCCAAAGCTCACCAATGACCTTAACGTTCAGAAAGATAGAATTCAACTCTATCAAAATCAGGTATTCGTTACCGACAACGTAGAAGGCATTGTACCAGAGTTTTTGACCATGCTGCGCGGTGTTATCGATTCTCCGGATATTCCTTTGAACGTATCTCGTTCTTATTTACAGGCAGACGGCGCCGTGAAAAAGATTTCATCTTACATTACACGTAAAGTTGCTGATAAGTTGAGCTCTTTGTTCAAAAACAATCGTGAGGATTTTGAGGCAAAATGGAACGATATTAAAATCGTAATCGAATACGGTATGCTATCAGAGGACAAGTTCTTTGAAAAAGCGGACAAATTTGCACTTTACCCCACCGTAGACGGTACTTTTTTCACTTTTGAAGAACTTCAGGAAAAAATTAAGGGGTCTCAGACAGATAAGGATGATAAGACCGTTATTCTTTACGCTTCGGATAAGGAAGCACAACATAGTTACATTGAAGCCGCCAAGGCTAAAGGTTACGAAGTTTTGTTGTTAGACTCCCCTATCATTGGTCACCTACTGCAAAAACTGGAAACCTCCAAAGAGAAAATTTCCTTTGCACGTGTGGATGCTGACCATATTGATAAACTCATTCAAAAAGAGGAAACACAGATCTCTAAATTATCCGACGAGGAGAAGGAGACGCTTAAAACCGAACTAGAAAAGGTTATTGGCGAGAAAAGTAGCTACACCGTGCAACTGGAAGCTATGGATAGCGACGCCTCTCCCTTTATTATCACTGAACCAGAGTTTATGCGCCGTATGAAAGAAATGCAGCAGACCGGTGGTGGTGGTATGTTCGGTATGGGCAATATGCCAGAAATGTACAACCTTATCGTTAACACCAATCATGAATTGGTGGGAGAAATACTAAGTACAAAAACCGCTAAGAAAAAAGAGCGTTTAATTAATCAGTCGCTGGATTTGGCAAGATTGTCAAAAGGACTTTTAAAGGGCGCCGAGCTTACCGAGTTTATAAAGCGCAGTTACGAGATGGTGAAGTAAAATCATTTTAAATTAGAGCATAACAGACCGCTTCAGTTACATGAAGCGGTTTTTTTATGTCTTTATATCGTATTGCATATTACACAATTTACCCATACTTTTCTTCTATCAATACATACCAACCAGATGCAGGACAAGAAAAGTGGAATTAAATACGAGGAGATATTAGATGAGCTGCAAGTACAAAGTTGGCAATTAGAACTGGTAATCTCCGGTTTTGCAATCTTTGGTCTATTCAGCGCTTTGGAACCTTTACGTGAATTTGCCGTTGCTAAAAGCTTTGAAGGAAGTAATTTTCAATCTATTTTCATTAAGACCATACACATCACCTGCATTCTTGCTATTTTCAACCTTATACTTCACGTTCTTTTGAGAGGATTGTGGATCGGTGCAGTTGGGATACGGTCTGTCTCTGGCGATATCGATTTTGACGAACTAAACATTGCCGATATATTTAAAAAACATCTGAAAAAGCGTATTGGCTCATTTGACAAATACATCATCAACTTGGAAAATTATTCCAGTATTCTTTTTGGGGTCACCTTTTTAATCGCTTTTATTACCATTGCCATATCACTTAACTTTCTCATATTTCTATTTTTCATGTTCTTTTTAGCAGAAAATGATTTTCTGCCGTTCGAGGTCAAGGCTATTCTTGGTTTTACCTTATTTCCGGCATTTATTATAGGACACCTTATTACCATAATAGATTTTATAGTTCCTGGTATCGTAAAGCGCTCTAGGGACGTGGCCAAAGTGTATATGCCCGTCTACAAGGTTTTTAGCGTACTTACCCTCTCTTTCATTTATAGGCCTATCCTATATAACTTGCTAGACAATAAATTCGGAAAGAAAATCATATATAGCTTAATACCAATCTATGGCGTTCTAGTATTGTTCTTTTCTTTAGAAATGAATCCGAGTAACTTTTTCGACGCAAATGAAAGCTCATCCACAGCATTTGCCAATAGACGCAATTACAAAGATGTGATCACGAAGAACAAAGAATTTTTGCGAAGTACAGCAATACAATCAAAGACCATTACCGATCCCTTTCTACACATTACCATTCCCTATCGTAAATTCATAGAAGATGATATTATTGTTTATGATTCCCTTTTAAAACCGGAAACGGATGAGAGAACATACAAGACAGGTATCGATTTCATAAAGTTTTCAAGGGAAAAAGACACTACCAAAATCAAAACGGAGACGTATCTAAAGACCATCAACGAAATGTTTCATTTTCAAATTGATAGCGCAACCGTAGCGAGTGATTTATTGCTGACAACCAATGACAATTCTAGATTAGACCTAGAAATGTTCATTGACCTCATAGGTTACAAAAGGGGCAAACACTTACTTTCGATTAAAACCAAAAAATTTAAGACCGATACCATTGCTTCAGAAGATTGGGTGTCAATTCCATTTTGGTATTTCCCTGAAGACAATAGAACTACCCTACCGGCCGATATACGAGTAGATTCGCTAAGTACTAAATAATCATCATAACTAATCAAATTATAATTTGAAACCCCCTTTGAAATAGAGGCTGGTTTTATATCTTCACGGTATGAAGGTCATTGCCACAAACATTGGAGAAGCGGTCACCGTTGAATGGAACGGTAAAAACGAACAGACCGGTATTTTTAAATACCCGACGGAAGCACCCCTGTATTTATCCAAGAACGATGTTAAGGGAGATACCGTAATAGACCGTGTTCATCATGCAGGAATCAATAAGGCCTGCTATCTTTTTTCGGCAGACTACTATCCTTACTGGAAAAATTTGTATCCTAAATTAAAATGGGACTGGGGCATGTTCGGAGAAAACCTTACCGTCCAAGGTCTAGATGAAGATGAGATAAGGATAGGGAATGTCTATCGTTTGGGTTCTGCTTTGGTACAAGTGTCCCAACCAAGAGAGCCCTGCTATAAATTGGGTATTCGCTTTGGCACACAAGAAATATTAAGGCAATTTATTGCGCATAACCATCCCGGCACCTACGTTAAGATTTTAGAAGAGGGAACGGTTACTGCGGGGGATTCCTTGGTCTTGGTAAAAGAATCTGAAAATACCTTAACCGTAAAGAATTTTTACGAGCTGCTGTTTACGAGACAAAAAGATAAGGAACTTTTGGCCCTGTTCATGGATAACGATGCGGTTCCCCAGTATAAAAAGGACCGATTTAAAAAATACATTTAATGCAAATATCTTTTCCATGGCATTTATATGTAATGGCCGCCCTCTATATATTTGCCGGTCTGATGCATTTTATTAAACCTAAAGTTTATTTGAGAATCATGCCCAGGTATTTACCGAATCATAGGGCCTTGGTACTATGGAGTGGAATAGCGGAAGTGTTCTTGGGTGCAGCCTTGTTGTTTAGACCCACTAAAAATTTTGCCATTTACGGTATTATAGCAATGCTCCTTATCTTTCTGCTTGTGCACGTTTATATGCTTACCGGTGAAAAACAGGCAGCAGGTATCCCTAGATGGATTTTAGTGCTCCGTATTCCCTTACAGTTCGCACTCATGTTTTGGGCTTTCTCTTATTTAAAATATTGATAAAACAAAGAGGGGACGCGCCCGTCCCCTCTTTTCCTTGAAATTTAACCTAACTTAATCAACTGTAAAATCTTCTGTATAGGTAGCTGTACTATCCGTAATTACTACTGTATAACTACCGGAAAAGGCATCTGAAAAATCAAACGCTTTTTCTACTATTAATTCTTCATTTCTAATTTCTGAAAAAACCAATCTATAATCCGCATCGTAAACCTTAATCTCTACAGGAGTTTTTTCCAAGTTTAGGAAGTTCATGTAAATCTTGTTCTTTGTCTTTCTAAAGTAAGGCTTTACACGCTCTTCCGTATCCAAAATTCTAAGAACATTATCCGCTATGACCATAGTGTACATGTAGTTCTTGAAATTATCCGACGTGTAAAAGTAATATGTTCCGTCGTTCAAGTTCCTTAAATCAAACTTTTTACTGATGGTGCTATTGGTAATAGTTTCAGCATATATAAGATTCATATCGGCATCTACTAAACGTACGGATAAATCCTCAGAACTGTTCTCTAATGTTAATAGTAAACTCTTAGCTTTAGTAAGCGCTACTAGATTTAATTTCGTTTCTTCTGCCAAGCCAACTACTGTAGAAAGCATTAAGGCAACAACTGTTGTAAGTTTTAAAATTGTTTTCATAATAATCTGTTTTTAAGATTAATAAATAGTTACAAGGCAAATTTAGGTCCGGTCCTAGCTTCTCACTACATGATATTTTCCCATTTTATGTTCTATTTTAACAACGATTACCCCTTCATTTATTTAGATGGTTAATATTGCACATATTATTGGTAATTTTGTAAATATTCTTAAAACCTTTGTTGACTAATTTTATATAAAAATTATCATTTGCTATGATTACTCAAAAACCTGCTTTTGAAGCCATAGAACCCACTTTTGGTCACTCTTTTACGTACCAGAAATTTGACCAATCTAAGTTGAACAAGAACTACGCCTGGCATTATCATCCAGAAATAGAGTTGGTGTATGTCAACGGTGGTTCCGGGAAAAGACAAATTGGAAGTCATGTATCCTATTACACTAACGGAGAACTTATTTTAATCGGTAGTAACTTACCACACTGTGGGTTAACGGATAGGCTCACAGGAAATACTAGCGAAACGGTAATTCAAATGAAGTTGGATTTTTTAGGGAACGATTTTTTCAATATCCCTGAAATGCAGAAAATACAGAAACTTTTTACCACTGCTAATGGTGGTATCACCTTCTCCGGTAAAACCAAACGTAAAATTGGAGAAAAGATGGAAGTATTGGAATACCAGACTGATTTTCAACGACTCCTGTCCATTCTCAACATTCTAAACGAATTGGCCAATTCTACCGAAATAAAACTTTTGAATGCCGAAGGCTTTTCCTTGGAGACAGATATAAAGGATAATGACCGTATTAATGTAGTATTCAATCACGTAAAGAACAACTTTAAGGAAGAAATTACTTTAGAGGAAATAGCTGGCATTACCAGCATGACCATACCCTCTTTCTGTAGGTATTTTAAAAAGATAACCAACAAGACCTTCATACAGTTCGTTAACGAATACAGACTGGTGCATGCATCCAAACTGTTAGCGGAAAAGCCCATGAGCATTACCGAGGTATGTTTTGAATGTGGATTTAATAACTTTTCTCATTTCAACAAATCCTTTAAGGCCTTTACGGGACAAAACCCTTCGGAATATAGAAATCAACTTAAAACGGTATTAAGTTAATGCAGGGCCTTTTTAATGAACCCATAGATTTAAATCTACCGGATAGCACCATACGCTATTATCCAAAATTCTTAGCACCAGAAAAGGCGACCGAATACTTTAACTCCCTTAAGGATAGGGTTGTCTGGCAACAAGATAATATAAAGGTATTTGGAAAGGTGCATGCGCAACCAAGACTTACCGCACTTTATGCCAACAATGAACTGCCCTACTCTTATTCCAATATTAAGATGACCCCGCATCAGTTTACAGAAGAACTTCTACGGCTTAAGAACAAGATTGAGGATATCGCCGATTGCGAGTTTACGACATGTCTGCTAAATTTATATAGAGACGGCAGGGATAGTAATGGATGGCATGCCGATAACGAAAAAGAATTGGGCAAAAACCCTATTATCGCCTCAATAAGTCTGGGAGCTGAACGCTTTTTTAATCTGAAGCACAATACAGACCCAGAATTAAAAACAAAAATCCTTTTAGAACACGGTAGCCTGCTACTAATGCAAGGAAAAACCCAGCATTTTTGGAAGCACCAGATACCTAAAACGGCCAAACCTATTGGAGAGCGCATTAACCTCACCTTTCGTATCATAGAATAAATAGTCTCAGGCCAAGCGCGGCAAGTGTTCGTAGGAAAACGAACTCTTTTTCTGAAGTAAGCCACGGAACATTTAACTCTCGATTATCGAGTAAAAAAACCGGCCGTGGGAACCGGTTTTTAAAGTCCGTTATTTTATGGGCAACTATCTTTAGTATAGGGACAAATTAAACCAATATTCGCGCTGCTCATAATTACATATCCTATTTCAAAGGTCGTGCCAAAGACCATTCTTTTTTGGTTCGTATATTTGTACTGCTATGAAAAAAGAATTTACAGAAATAGAATTGGACCGTATAATAGAAATGGCCTGGGAAGACCGTACACCTTTTGACGCCATAACTTTTCAGTTTGGAATATCCGAACAGGAGACGATAGAAATCATGAGAAAGGAAATGAAACCCAGTAGTTTTCGTATGTGGCGCAAGAGAGTGCAAGGTAGAGCAACCAAACATGCCAAATTAAGGACCAACGACGTGGACCGTTTTAAATGTTCACGTCAAAGGCAAATTACCGGAAATAAAATTTCTAAAAGGTAATACTAGATTTTCTATTCAAAAATGCTATTCAGTACAGCGGCCAGACGTATTCCTCCTTTTTGTAATTGTGTCTCTACCGTGTCCCACCAGGTATAGCTGTATTGGTAACCGATTTTTTCGCCTACCGTTACGGAGTTGTAGATTTCGTTCGCAATATCTTGAGATTCTTCTACCCAGTCGTACACATCGCCCTTTTGTAGTTCCTTTATCTCATTTTTGGTGAGAACCGGTAATTTATCCGAGAGTTCCGTAAAACTCATTCCATAGTCATTAATCATATTGGAATCCCAAACCCGGTGTAAGTTACTCCCGTCACCGAACCATTGTACCTGTATATCGTTTCCGCCCTTATCTTCCAAACGACCCACATGCATGGGCTGATGCAAATCACCTATCAAATGGACCAAGAACTTTAGATAAAAAGCAAGGTCTTCTTCAGCACTGCTGGGGTCCTTGATTATAGAAATACAGGAATTAATGCCCATTACCAAATCGCCATACTCGCTCGGTTCAACATCCCGATAATTCTTATCAGCCGGAAAATTCACGTAATGCCAAGCACTAAACTTTCTAAACTGCCTATCTGCCTTGATTTCATCACCAAAATTAGCGACCGCTGCCAAGCTTTGACCCTTAAGAATCTTATGTATTGCCTTTTTCGCTCTTCTTGATAAATGCGCTTGGGCTACCTCTCCTACAACCCTATGTCCCGTTTTGGACCATATAACATCGTTCCCAAAAGAAAATTGCGTCACTAAAAAAACCAGTATAACTATATTTTTCATGCCCTAAATTTGTATCAAAAATAGACCATCATATTTTAAGTTATTGTTAAAAAGCTATTAGGCTTACATTTTAATTACATCTTGCAATCATGAAAAAGTTGTTCGGTATTATAAAGCGAATAAAACCAAAGCTCCTGCGGTATTTTCTAGTTACGATAGGGTTGTCTTTTCTGGTCTTGTTCGTATTCATAGCAAGTATATATCTAGGTGCATGGGGCAAGCTTCCCAGCTCCGAGGAACTGGCCAGTTTTAAATATCAAGAGGCTTCGGAAGTTTTTTCGGCAGACAGTGTGTTGATAGGTAAATATTACCTCAACGACCGCCAACCCATTCCTTTCGATGCCATACCTGATAAGGTGCTTCACGCGCTCATCGCAATTGAAGATGAGCGCTTTTACGACCACTCCGGAATAGATTATAAAAGTCTTTTTAGAGTAGGTCTCAAAACCATACTTATGGGGGACACTTCCTCTGGAGGCGGTAGCACCATTACCCAACAATTGGCTAAAAATCTCTATCCGAGAAAAGAGCGTAATGAGACCAATATCGTCGTAGATAAGTTCAAGGAAATGTTGATAGCTAAAAGACTGGAAACTATTTTTTCAAAAGAAGAAATTCTCGCTCATTATCTGAACACGGTGTCCTTCGGCGATAACACTTTCGGGATTGAAAGTGCGGCCTTAAAGTTCTTTAATACAAGAACTAAAAATCTTTCATATCCCCAGGCGGCCACCTTGGTTGGTATGCTAAAGGCCACTTACGGCTATAATCCCCGAATTTTTCCAGATAAAAGTCTTACCCGCAGAAACGTTGTACTCGCGGCGATGCATCGCAATGGTTTTATTGACAAAAACGAATTGAAGGCATCTATGGATACCAAGCTGGCCTTGGATTATAGGGAATTTGACTACAATGCCGGCTTGGCACCCTATTTTAGGGAAGAAGTGCGCAAACAACTCATAAAATGGACCGAGCAGGAAAATGAGAAAGGAGGCAATTTAAACCTCTACACCAGTGGTTTAAAAATATATACAACGCTCAATTATAAAATGCAAAAATTAGCGGAAGAGGTTATGGCAAGGCATATGACCCAATTACAGGAAAGTTTTGAAAAAAGTTATGGAAAAAATGCGCCCTGGTTAAAGGACAAGATACTTATGAATAAAATTGTGAAGCGGAGCTCAATTTTTAGAAAATTGAAAAATCAAGGCTTTAAGGAATCTGAAATAATAGATAGCCTTAAGAACAACACCCGTAAAATAACATTTTCTAGTTGGCAGGGCGACTTTGAGAAAGATGCCAGTACCTGGGACAGCATTCAGTATTACAGTAAGATTTTGAATACGGGGACCATGTCCATGGACGCCCATACGGGAGCTGTATTCACTTGGATAGGCGGTGTGGACTTCAAACGCTTTAAATACGACCATATTTCACAAAGCAAACGTCAAGTAGGCTCTACATTTAAACCTATTGTATATACGGCTGCCCTAGAAAAAGGTATAGCCCCATGTACCTATTTTTCCGCTCAGGAAATTGCCTATAAAAATTTAGAGGGATGGTCTCCCAGTAACTCCGGCGAAAAGAATGAAACCTATCTCAAATACTCCATGGAACAAGGGCTGAGCAATTCGGTAAACACGATTGCCGTAAAAGTTTTAGAAAAAACGGGAATAGGGCATGTTTTGGAGCAGGCCAAGAAAATGGGAATCAAGGAGAAGCTTCCTAAATTACCCTCCCTGGCCTTGGGCACAGGTGAAATTAGAATGACCGAAATGGCCAAGGCCTATACCAGTTATTTAAATGAAGGTAAAACCATAGAACCGTTTATCATTAAGCGTATTACCAATCAAAATGACTCTATTTTAGCCAGTTTTGAATCAAAAATGAACGAAAAAAGCGCTTTTTCGAAGGAAAATGGCGCAATTATGATAGAAATGATGAAGGCTACTATTGACTCTGGTACTGCTTCCAGAATACGGGACACCTATAATTTAAAGAATGATATTGCAGGGAAAACAGGCACTACTCAGAATAATAAAGATGCTTGGTTCGTTGCCCTGACTCCAAAACTGATACACCTTACTTGGGTGGGCCTGGATAATCATGAAATAGGTTTCAAAAACACCAGCTTAGGCCAAGGTGCCAACGCCGCACTACCTCTTTTTGCGCTGTGGTATCAAGAATTGAATAAAGACAAGACCTTTACTGAAATTACCCAGGCCAAATTTCCCCAGCCCAGTGCTTCCGTGCTAACCGCGCTAGACTGCGAGCCTATCAAAAGAGATGGTTTTTTTAAACGTCTTTTTAAAAACCCAAATAAGAAGAAAGAAAAAAAGTTCAAAAATTAATTCAAACTAAAGCTCCGTGTCAAATAATTTGATATATTTATGATATCATTTTAATATCATATATTATGTCAACTGAAAAAAACTATAATCCCATCAACGGATACACCATGCTTTTTGTACTACTAGTATTGGTGGGTGGAGGAATACCCCTACTTCGAATCTATGTAGGTGCTTTACTATTATTTGCCGCAGTCTTTATTATACCCGGGTTCGTCCTTGTAAACCCCAACAGCTCCAGAGTTCTTTTACTTTTCGGAAAATATGTAGGTACCATCAAGAAAAATGGTTTGTTCTGGGTAAATCCGTTATACTCCAAAAAGAAAATTTCTCTCCGCGCCAGTAATTTTGATAGTGAAAGACTTAAGGTAAATGATAAACTAGGGAATCCTATTATGATCAGTACCATTTTAGTTTGGCGCGTTACCAATACCTACAAAGCAGCTTTTGAGGTAGACGATTACCAAAACTTTGTGCGTGTACAAACCGACGCGGCGGTGCGTAAACTGGCCAGTATGTATCCTTACGATAATTTTGCGGATGAGGGCTTGGATGAGGATATTACCTTACGTTCCAGTCTCAACGAAGTAAGCGAGGCATTGGAAAAAGAGGTTCAGGAACGCTTGGCCATGGCCGGTATTGAAGTATTAGAAGCTAGGATAGGTTACCTTGCCTACGCTCAAGAAATTGCCAATGCCATGCTCAAAAGACAACAAGCAACCGCCATCGTAGCTGCCAGACATAAAATTGTTGAGGGAGCCGTAAGTATGGTAGAAATGGCCCTGGATGAGTTAAGCAAAAAAGAATTGGTAGCTTTGGACGAGGAGCGTAAGGCGGCTATGGTGAGTAATCTAATGGTAGTACTATGTTCGGATAAGGATGCCGCTCCCATTGTGAATACAGGGACCTTAAATCATTAAGATTCTTTATTCTATAAGTTACAGAACAATTCAGCCCTAGATTTTCTAGTCATGATTTTAATGAAATGAGTAAAAAAAAGGCCTTTGCATTACGGGTAAATGAAGATATGCTCAAAGCTATCGAGAAGTGGGCGGCAGATGAATTTCGCAGTACTAACGGGCAAATAGAATGGATGCTGATGAAAAGTCTTAAAGAAGCAAAGCGCAGTCCAAAGGAGAAAAAAGACAACTAAGTTTTAGCATTTTTTTAACGATGTAAAAGGTTAATTTTGGCACTAGCTAATTCCAAACGAAAATGACCAAAATATTAAGTACTCTAGTGCTTTTACTTCTTTTTATTTCGGTACGTTCCCAAACCAAAGACAAATCTTTTACTGTTAAACATACTACGGACAAAATTATTACTGATGGCATTTTAGATGAACCCATTTGGGAAATTGCCGAGAGTGCCGGCGAATTTCAACAATATTTTCCATCGGACGATGTTCCTGCAAAATATCAGACCGATATAAGAATGGTCACGGACGAAACTACGCTTTACGTAGGAATAAAAGTTTATACTCCCGGGGAAGATTACGTTATACCATCATTAGAACGGGATTTTAGGGCTAGCGGTAACGATAATATAAGTATCATATTCGACACGTTCAACGACGGCACCAATGCCTTCCTATTTGGCATAAACCCCTACGGAGTTCGCAGAGAAGTACTCATATCCGGTGGTGGGCAAAGTTTAAGGGGCTTTACCACATCATGGGATGTAAAATGGCGTGGAGAAAGTAAGATATACGAAGGATATTACACTGCAGAAATGGCTATCCCCCTAACTTCTTTCAAATTCGCGGAGGGTGAAACCAAATGGAGGTTCCAGAGTTACCGTTTTGACATGCAGTCCAACGAACGGAGTAATTGGTATATTATTCCGCAGAACCAAAGCGTAATTAACCTCGCTTTTATGGGAGATATGTATTTTGAAAAACCACTAGGTCGCTCAAGGACTCCCCTTGCCCTGATACCCTATGTAAATGCAATTACGGATAAGGATTTTAGTACAGATAGCGGAGATACCTCTTTTAAAGTTGGAGGTGACGCCAAGATTGCCATAGGCAACGGAATGAACCTAGATGTTACGGTAAATCCTGATTTTTCTAATGTGGAGGTAGATGATATTTTCACCAACCTTACTAGGTTCGAGGTTTCCTTGCCGGAAAGAAGACAGTTCTTTGTAGATAACAATGACCTCTTTGGAAGTTTTGGCGGTAGTAGGGATGCAAACCCCTTCTTTTCTAGAAGGATCGGTATCGCTACCGATAGTTCCGGTAATTCTGTACAAAATGATATTCTTGGAGGTATTAGATTAAGCGGTAAATTAAATAATAACCTTAGACTTGGCTTTTTGAACATTCAAACGGCAAAGGATGAAAATCAGGAAATACCATCGAATAACAACATGATGTTCGCCCTGCAGCAAAAGGTATTTGCTAGGTCTAATATTGGAATGTTCTTTATTAATAGACAAGCGTTCGGAAACGAAGATTTCATCGAGGAAGAAGATAGCTATAACAGGGTTATAGGAGTGGATTATAACCTGGCCAGTGAAAATAATGTTTGGTTCGGAAAGTTCTACACGCACAAATCCTTTCAACCTGGAGATAAGAAAGGAAACTACTCGGCAGGTGCTTTCTTAGGTAGAAATACGAGGTTTTGGAACGTGTTTACGGATTTGGCGTATGTCGGGGATGATTTTAGGTCTGATCTCGGATTTATAAGACGAAATGACATTATAAAATCTGCGACCTCTGTACGTCGATTATTTTGGCCCGAAAAAGGTTCGATCAATAATCATGGACTAGAAATTTTTCCGATTTTAACTTGGAGACCCGGTCTTGACTATAGGAAAACAGATCATGAGGTGCAGGTGAACTATAATTTTGCAATGAAAAATTTCTCCGAATTTGGCTTCTCCTATTCCAACAACTACATTTTCTTGGCCGATTCTTTTGATCCCACCAGCACAGATGGCGCCATTGAATTACCCGGTGATAGGGGGTATACTTTTGATTCGGTCAGTTTCAATTACCAATCTAATCAAGCTAATGTCTTCGCTATTCAGACAGAAAGCTCCATTGGCAGCTTTTTTAACGGTTCAAGATTTTCTATGGGTGCAGAGGCAACGCTACGGCTACAACCCAAGGTACGATTAAGCTTAAACGTGAATTACGATAAGATAAACCTACCCGACCCATTTCCCAGTGCAGACCTTTGGTTGATCAGTCCAAGGGTTGGCGTAACCTTTAGTAAATCCGTATTTTGGTCCACACTTTTTCAGTACAGCAACCAAAGGGATAATCTCGGAATTAATTCTAGATTGCAATGGCGTTTTGCACCACTATCAGACCTATTTATTGTTTATAATGACAACTACGCCGTAAACTTATTTGAACCAAAATTCCGTTCTATAAACCTAAAGTTCACCTATTGGTTAAATATTTAGAAAACGAGCTGCTAGATACTATCTGTGTACATAAACATAATACTAAGGCAAACAAATTTTACCCGATGACAAAAATATTGAGCACGCTTGTGCTTTTGCTGCTTTTTACTACGGTACATGCACAAGGCGTAGATAAATCCTTTACTGTTAAACACAGCTCAGACAAAATTGTCCCCGATGGTATTTTGGATGAGCCCATTTGGGAAATGGCAGAAAGTGCGGGTGATTTTCAACAATATTTTCCCTCTGATGATGTCTTAGCGGAATATCAAACCGATATTAGAATGGTTACCGATGAGACCACGCTCTATGTCGGAATCAAGGTCTATAGTCCCGGAAAAGATTACGTAATACCATCATTAGAACGCGATTTTAGAGCCGGTGGAAACGATAACATCAGTATTCTTTTTGACACATTCAATGATGGAACCAACGCTTTTTTATTTGGAATAAATCCATATGGTGTGCGCCGAGAAGCCTTAATTTCTGGAGGCGGCGGCAACAATAGCGGATTTACTACTTCTTGGGACGTAAAATGGAAAGGAGACAGCAAAATATACGATGGGTATTACACCGCCGAAATGGCGATTCCTTTAACCTCTTTCAAGTTCGCAGAAGGAGAGACGAAATGGCGCTTTCAAAGTTACCGGTTCGATGTGCAAATCAATGAAAATAGCGTTTGGTATCCCGTTCCTCAAAATCAATCGATATTCAGTCTGGCCTTTATGGGCGATATGGTATTTGAAAAACCATTAGGGAAATCAAGAACACCTTTAACGATTATCCCCTACGCAAACCTCCTATCGGACAGGGACTTTTCTTCTGATCAAGGAGAAACTGCTTTAAAAGTCGGAGGGGATGCTAAAATAGCCATTGGCAACGGAATGAACCTTGACATTACGGTAAATCCCGATTTTTCTAATGTTGAAGTAGATAATATTTTTACCAACCTTACACGTTTTGAGGTTTCCCTACCGGAAAGACGACAGTTCTTCGTAGATAATAATGACCTTTTTGGTGATTTTGGAGGCGGTAGAGATGCAAATCCCTTCTTTTCTCGCCGAATAGGTATTGCGACCGATAGCGCAGGGAACTCCGTAGAAAACGATATTATTGGAGGCATACGTCTAAGCGGTAAGATAAATGATGGTCTTAGATTGGGTTTATTGAACATCCAAACCGGTGAAGATCTTGATAGGGAAATTGTTTCCAACAATAATATGATGTTAGCACTGCAGCAAAAAGTGTTTTCCCGTTCCAACATTGGTTTTTTCTTTATCAATAGAGAAACTTTTGGATCCAATGATTTCTCATTACCAGAGGACCGTTACAACAGAGTTGTTGGGATAGATTATAATTTATCCAGTAAGGACGATGTTTGGCAGGGTAAATTCTATGGCCATAAATCCTTTCAACCTGGAGATAAAGTGGGGAACTATTCACTGGGAGCGAACCTTGGCCGCAACACCCGCTTTTGGAGCGTTTTTGGCGATGTTGTACTCGTGGACGAGGACTTTACCTCCGACCTTGGATTTATAAGAAGAAAGGATATATTTAAGTCGGCATTATCCGTGAACCGTTTATTTTGGCCAGCATCTGGCCCTATCAATAATCACGGCATTCAACTCTTTTCCATGGTAACGTGGCGACCAACTTTGGATTTCCAAAGAACGGACCACGACATTAACCTGAGTTATGATTTTGAAATGAAAAACTTATCCCAGTTTGGCTTAGGGTATTCCAATAGTTTTGTTTTTTTGAACAATCCTTTTGACCCTACGAGTACAGAAGGTGCTATAGAATTGCCGGGGAATCAAAATTATAATTTCAATACTGTAAATTTTTCCTACCGATCCAACAGAGCCAACGTTTTTGCTTATGAAGGTAATAGTTCTATAGGAAGCTTCTTTAATGGATCCCGATTTTCTGCCGAAGGAGAATTTACCTTAAGGATACAGCCAAAAGTGCGTTTGAGCTTAAATGTAAACTACGATAAAATAAGCCTACCGGACCCTTTCCCTAGCGCAGACCTTTGGTTGCTTAGTCCTCGTGTGGGTATCACCTTCAGTAAATCTATATTCTGGTCCACGCTCATTCAATATAGTAATCAACGAGATAATCTAGGGATTAATTCTAGGCTGCAATGGCGTTTTGCACCACTGTCGGACCTTTTTATTGTATATAATGACAACTACGCCGTTAACTTATTTGAACCTAAGTTTCGGTCCATAAACTTGAAGCTTACTTACTGGCTCAATATTTAGGCGATGTAGCATAATGTAATGCTTAAAATTAATTTGTAAACACTTAAATTTGAGAGTGAACCAAAACTAAGTGAATGGCTAGATTTTTTTGTGTCTTCGTATGTCTGTTATGCCATTCTTTTGTGCAAAGCCAACAAGAAACCAAATCAGTAACCGTAAAGTTTATTTCCGAAAAAATTGTCCCGGATGGTATTATAGACGAGCCTATATGGGAATTAGCACAAAGTGCGGATGAATTTTGGGAGTATTTTCCGCTGGATTCTATTTTGGCAAGAAAACAGTCTCAAATAAAAGTACTTTATGATCACAAGAACCTTTATATAGGTATTAAGGCCTATTCTAGCGGTAAAAATTATGCTACGCAATCCTTAAGAAGAGATTTTAGAGGCAGTGGAAGTGATAGCTTTTCGCTAGTTTTTGACACCTTTAACGATGGCACTAATGCTTTTCTGTTCGGTATAAATCCTTTTGGTGTGCGCCGAGAAGGGCTCATCGCAAACGGTGGTACAAGCCAAGATGATTTTAATTTGGCTTGGGATATGAAATGGAAAGGAAATGCAAAAATTTACGATGATTATTTTACGGCGGAAATGGTCATTCCACTCACCTCTTTTAAATTTGAAGAAGGCACAACCAAATGGCGGTTTAACAGTTACAGAATTGAAACTCAATCCAATGAACGCAGCACGTGGACAAGGATTCCGCAGAACCAACAAATTTACAATCTTGCCTTTATGGGCGATATGGTATTTGAAAAACCTTTGGGAAAATCGCGAACTCCATTGGCCCTTATTCCCTATGTTAACGGTATTGCGGAAAGGGAGTTTGATAGTAACCGTAATTTCAATAACGTAAAGGTGGGTGCAGATGCCAAAATATCTGTAGGAAACAGCTTAAACCTAGACCTTACCTTGAATCCTGATTTCTCCACAGTGGAGGTCGATAATTTTATAACCAACCTCACGCGCTTTGAAATTGCGTTACCAGAACGACGTCAATTTTTTATAGACAATAACGATCTTTTCGCAAGTTTCGGAAACGGTTTTGATTTTAGTCCGTTTTTCTCAAGACGTATCGGAATCGCACAGGACACCTTGGGTGAAACGATAGAAAATAATATTATAGGCGGTGTAAGGCTAAGCGGCAAATTGACTAATGATCTTCGTGTAGGGGTTTTGAACATTCAAACTGCAGAAGATTTAGAAAATAGAATTCCGTCTAACAATAATACCATGTTGGCATTACAACAACGCATTTTCTCAAGGTCTAACATCGGTGTTTTCTTCATCAATAAGCAGTCTTTTCAAGACTATGACTTTGTAGAACGCAAGGATGAATATAATCGTGTTTTGGGTATTGACTATAATCTGGCTTCAAAAGATAACACCTGGAACGGGTCATTTATTACCCATAAATCTTTTCAACCGGACGATAGCAAAGGAAACTATGCTACAAGTGCACTAATTCGGTACAATAAAAGAAAGTTCAATGTCTTTGCCAAAGCTTCTTTTATAGATGAAGATTTTCGTTCAGATTTGGGCTTTGTTCGTAGAACCGACCTTTTTAAAACCCTTTTGAGCCTTGAACGTGTGTTTTGGCCTAAGAAGGGTATAGTGCAAAACCATTCCTTTCAGTATTTCACGAACGTACGTTGGAGCCCAAGTAGAAGTTTTCTAAATACTGATTATGATCTTCGGTCACGCTATGAAGTTAATTTCAATAATCAATCACGAGCAAGCATAGCGTACACGAATAGTTTTACTTTCCTGTTCAACCCCTTTGACCCTACTCGCACGGAAGGTGCTATACCGCTTCCCGCTAACGAAAATTACTTTTATAATAGCGTAAGAGCAGGGTATCAATCCGACCAAAGAAAAATCTTTTCTTACGCCATAGAGTCCAGCATTGGCCGCTTTTTCAACGGAGACCGATTTTCCGTGGAAGGTGGTATGACCATGCGATTTCAACCTAAAGCCTCTGTCTCCCTTATGTTCAACTATGATCAAATAGACCTCCCCCAACCCTTTTCAAGCGCAAATATTTGGTTAATTAGTCCTAATATCGATATTACGTTCAGCAAATCTATTTTCTGGTCTACCCTGATTCAGTACAGCAACCAACGGGATAATTTAGGTTTCAACTCCCGATTGCAGTGGCGCTTTGCTCCATTATCAGACCTTTTTCTCGTGTACAATGACAATTATTTTGTTAACGTGTTTGCCCCAAGGTTTAGATCTATAAACCTTAAACTATCTTATTGGTTAAATATTTAGAATGAATTTTAAAATACTATGTTCAGATTTGGACGGAACCCTACTCACCACTAAAAGTGATGTATCTAACACTACCATTAGTGAAATTGCACGTATTCGCAAGAAAATTAAAGTAATTCTAGTCTCCGCCAGAATGCCCAGTGGCATGCACTACCTTCAAAAAAGACTGGGAATTGAAGACCAACCTATTATCTGTTATAACGGGGCCCTTGTTCTGGATGGAAAAAAAGAACTACTGTCCGTTTATATACCTCTGCATACCGTAAGACAGATTTACGAAATATGTAAAGAATTTAAGACCGATATAGGTCTGTATGAAAATGACCATTGGCAGGTGACCCGATCATCCGAAAGGGTAGAAAAAGAAATAAAATATACGAGAACTTACCCTTCATTTGTTCCGGCCGAGATGACATTGGCCTATCTAGAAAAAAATAAGATTGGCGCACACAAGTTGATGCTTATGGGGACTAAGGAGAGTTCAGATGAATTAATGCCGGTGTTACGGCAGCAATTTGGTACAGCGTTGCATGTATACCGATCTAACGATACGCTTATAGAAGTCGCACCGAAGTCAGTATCAAAGTTAACGGCCATTCAACAATTGCTAACAAAGGAGGAAACATTACGGGACATTATCGCATTTGGTGATAATTATAACGACATGGACATGCTGACCCATGTGGCTTGTGGTGTAGCGGTCGGAAATGCTAGGGAGGAAGTTAAGCATATTGCCGACCACGTAACTTTAAAAAATACGCAAGACGGGGTGGCGCACTTTATCCGTGAACACCTACTTATTTGAGTATATTTGAGAAAATCAACTTCAACCGATATATGGACAATTCTATTACCGAACCACTAATATCAAATGACACCGTAGTTTTTGGGCTCCTCGCTTTTGCGCTGGGCTTCATATTTTACACCTCTAGTATAAAAACAGGGTTTTGGAGAAAATTTTACTCTATAGTTCCCGCTGTTCTTATGTGTTATTTACTACCCGCCATATTAGCTAGTAGTGGACTTATCTCGGATGAAACTTCTAAGCTCTATTTTATGGCTAGCAGATACCTTTTACCTGCGGCCTTGGTTTTAATGACCCTGAGTATTGATTTAAAAGCGATAGCCAACCTTGGTTCAAAAGCGATCATTATGTTCCTTACCGGTAGCGTGGGTATCATTATAGGGGGACCTCTTGCTATTCTGCTCGTATCTATTTTCTCACCGGAGACCGTGGGTGGAAACGATTTTGATGCTATTTGGAGAGGATTATCCACTATTGCCGGTAGTTGGATCGGTGGTGGAGCCAACCAAGCCGCCATGCTAGAAATTTTTCAATATAATCCTGAGAAGTACGGCGGAATGGTGCTTATAGATATCGTTGTCGCCAATGTATGGATGGCAATTATCCTCCTTGGGGTAGGCAAGACCAAAAAGATAGATAAATGGCTAAAGGCAGATACCTCAGCAATTGAAACCTTGAAAATTAAAGTGACCGAATTCACGGAAAAAATTACTAGAGTCCCCACGCTAAACGATTATATGATAATGTTATGTTTGGCCTTCTCAGCAGTAGGGATAGCACACTTTTTCGGGGACGCCATAAGCGCTTATCTCAGCAGTAATATTGAAGCTATCAGTGATAAAAAGAGCTTTCTTTCTTTCTTAGGTTCTGCTTTCTTTTGGATGGTGGTCATAGCCACAACGATAGGGATAGCACTTTCCTTTACCAAGGCAAAAAACTATGAAGGAGCCGGCGCCAGTAAAATAGGTGGCATGTTCATTTATATTCTCGTTGCTACTATTGGCATGAAGATGGATTTGGGTAAAGTACTGGAAAACCCGGGGCTGATCGCCATAGGTTTTATTTGGATCACTATTCATGCCGCTTTACTTATACTCGTGGCAAAACTTATAAAAGCGCCCTATTTTTTCCTTGCGGTAGGTAGTCAGGCTAATGTTGGTGGTGCAGCTTCAGCCCCTGTTGTAGCAGCGGAGTTTCATCCCTCACTTACCTCGGTAGGTGTTTTATTGGCTGTACTTGGATATGTCGTAGGTACAGGAGGTGCTTTACTTTGCGCCTACCTTATGGAAATAGCTTCTAGTGTCCACTAAACTTTGCAAATAAAGTTCGAAGTCATAGAAATACTAAAAAAATTAGTGATATTTGCCCTCTAAAATTCAACCATGAAAAAAATACTTACTTCATTCTTAGTTCTTGCTTTTTTAAGCTCTTGTGGTGGAGACACAGAAAATACTATGACTGTAATAGGTAAAATTAAAGGGTTAAAAAAAGGAACCCTATATTTTCAACATGTAAAAGATACCGCTCTTGTGTCTATTGACTCCTTACTTATTGAGGGTGATGGAAATTTTGAATTTAAAACAGAGCTAGAAAGTCCAGAACTATTTTACCTGTATTTGAACAAAAAGGATAATAACGACGTCAACGATAGGCTTACCTTTTTTGGAGAACCAGGTGTTATCAATATTACTACCAGTTGGAACACGTTTGATTTAAATGCAAAAATAGTAGGTTCTGATAGTAATGATAAGTTAGATGAGTTCCGAAAGAACATGTCCGAGGTAAATAAAAGAAGTCTGGAAATTATGCAAACAGCTTCAAATACCGAAAACCCCTTGACTGCCCAAGAAATAGACTCTTTAGAGTTTATGAACACTAGAAATATTCAGCGAGGTTACATGTATGCCATTAATTTTGCCATCAACAACAAAGACTCCTATGTGGCTCCCTATATTGCCCTGAAGGAGATTCCAGACGCTAATATTAAATATTTGGATACTATTGCTCAAGTATTAACTCCAGAAGTTGCGACGTCTAAGTATGGCAAACAACTTATAGCTCTTATAAAGGATAAAAAATAAAAAAGCACCTATATAAGGTGCTTTCTAAATTCTTAAATAGTGAGTTTTAATTCAGCTTATTAAGCTCATCTACCAAACCTTTCGCTTTAGTTTCTAGTTCTGCACGAACCGATTTTAAATGGGCTTTTCTATTTTCAACATCACGTTGATTTACTTTTGCGATTAACGAATCAAAAGTTTCAATAGCCCCATCTATTATCTTAGAGCCTTCTTTAGAATCTTGTTTTCCGTTAGCAGCCTCAACAATATAGACCGCCTCAATAATATCTCCTAAAACGTAATTAATATCTTTTTTTAAATCTCTTACACTTGCCATGTTACTTCTATTTTTTACAAAAATACAATTTTAGAATATTAAACTATATAATCTGATTAAATAGTAACTTCTAGAAATTTAGCTCCTGAAGTTTTTATTGCAATACTATCAGAGGAAGCAGGAACTAAGACCGTTTCTCCTTTCGATATAATAGCTTCACCAGATTCGGTTTGTATTTTGCCCGTACCATCTACGCACATGAATATGGTAAAAGAATCCCTATAAACAGTATCTTGTGTAAAATAGCTTTCAAGGTGTAGAAAATTGGTCTTGAAATAGGGGCAATCTACCATGGTATTCGCAGTATCTTTCTTATCGTCGTAAGAAACTTTAAAATCATCCTTTTTCTGATAATCAATTGCGTCTAACGCTAAATCTGTATGAAGTTCCCTTAAATTCCCCTCTTTGTCCTTCCTATTAAAATCAAAAACACGATAGGTTACATCTGAGGTTTGTTGAATTTCTGCTAAAAGTACACCAGCGCCAATAGCATGAATCTTTCCAGTATTTATAAAAAAAGTATCCCCTTCCTTCACAGGTTCATAATTCAACAAATCCAATAAGGTATTATCCTCTAAGCTCTTAGCATATTCGGACCTAGTAACATCTTTATTGAACCCTACAATGAGCTCTGCGCCAGGGTTGGCATCCATTACATACCACATTTCAGTCTTTCCAAAAGAATCATGTCTTTGCTTTGCCAATTTATCATTAGGATGTAACTGTATGGAGAGGTCCTGTTTAGCGTCTATGAATTTTATGAGGATAGGAAATTCTTTACCAAAACGCTCTACTACACTTTTTCCTAAAAGCTTTTCCGGGTGTTTGTCAATGAGTGTCTTTAAGGAAGTATTGGCCAATTCTCCGTTAGAAACTTCACTTATATCTCCTGAAACCGTGGAAAGTTCCCAGCTTTCCCCTGTAATGTCACTCGTAATCGGTTTTCCTAAGACCGTATGCAACTTTTCTCCGCCCCAAAGTCGCTCTTTGAGAATCGGCTTAAATTTTAGTGGATGTATATTCATACTAATTTTTTTAAGTAAGATATATCTTACTTTTTAGATAACGCTAATAATGCTCTTTTCATATGTTCAGAAGCATTTAAACTATTGAAGACCATAACAACTTTTCCTTTTTCATCAATAACATAGGTTTCCCTACCAGGCACCAAAAGAAAGTTGTTCTTAATCTTAAACTTTCTACGGACTTCGTTGTTCTTGTCCGATAGTAAAATGAAGGGTAATTGATGTTTATTCTGAAAATTAGCGTGACTTTTAGGGGTGTCCGCACTTATACCCACAACTTCGGCGCCGCAATTTTTAAAATCCTCATATTTATCTCTAAAATCACAGGCCTCTTTTGTACAGCCAGGGGTGTTATTTTTTGGATAGAAGTAAATCACAAAAGGCTTTTCCCCTATTAATTGCTTGATAGAAAATTGATTTCCCTGTGCATCCGGAAGCGTGAATAGCGGAATAGCATCGCCTATTTTAAGTCCCATTTATCCAGAAAAGGTTACAAAATTTCTTGGTGTTTCATAAAGTACCACTTCCAGTTCTTTATCACTGCTAATGTGCTTTCTTAACTTATTCCAGATTACTACCACGATATTCTCCGCAGTTGGATTAAGTTTTTGAAATTCTTCAACCTCAATATTCAAATTTTTATGGTCAAAGGCGTCCTCTATGTGCAACTTAATAAGATCTTTTAATACCTTAACATCCATTACAAAACCGGTCTCAGAATCAATTTCTCCGATAACACTAACGATCAATTCGTAATTGTGACCATGAAAGTTAGGATTACTGCATTTCCCGAATACTGCTTTGTTTTTAGTATCGTCCCAATCTGCTCTAAATAATCTATGTGCGGCGTTAAAATGTGCCTTCCTACTTACCTTTACCTTCATTTTCTTCAATATTCGTTAGCAAATGTTCATAAAATTTTTCAAAAATAATCTTGAACCAGGCGGTGTACTCCTGTGGATTACTTTCCATATCCTTTTTAACGGCGTCAGGTTTCATCCATTTCCAGTTTTCAACTTCATCTTTATTAATTACTGGAGGTGCACTAAAAGACCCTATCATCACATGGTCCAATTCATGTTCTGTAAGCCCATTATCAAATGGAGCTTTGTAGATAAAAGAGAACAATTCCCTAAGTTCTGTGGTAAAACCCATTTCTTCTTGAAGACGCCTTCTACCGGCTTCTATATTGGTCTCCCCTACTCTTTGGTGACTACAACACGTATTGGTCCATAGTAATGGGGAGTGGTATTTATGCGCAGCCCTTTGCTGCAACATTATTTCACCTTTATCATTGAGAATAAATACAGAAAATGCTCTGTGAAGTTGTGCCTTTTCGTGCGCTTCCATTTTCGGCATCGTGCCGATTTGCTCATCGTTGGCATTGACCAAAATTACTTCTTCTTCCTTCATTACGTAAAAATAAGACCTTTAAGTAACTTGGGGTAATACCAATTAATAAAAAACCTTGAAGTGAAGAAAGGAACTACAGTGATTCTAGAAGAATCTAGGGGATTTAAGATTATTCTTGCTAGTGATAAAGTCGTATCTGAATATTACTTCAAAAGACCCATCATTAAAGGCAGCGTTACCTAGTTCCGTCGTTTCGCGGTCATAGGCAATACCTATTAAGAATTTGTTAGATACATTAAAACCTGCCATACCACTAAACGCGGCATCCCACCTATAGGCCGCTCCCACAATGAACTTTTCGCTGAACATGAAATTAGCGGAGACATCTACCTGTAAGGGCGCACCTTGAGTCAATTTGGTAAGTAGCGTAGGTTTGAATTTTAGGAATTGATTTACATCCCAAACATATCCCGTGATAAAATAAAAGTTCATCTGCTCTTTTGCCGTAGACAAAGAGGACTCCTGAAAATGTGAAGTTTCTAAAAATCTTGGAACGGATAGGCCCGCATAAAATTTATTGGTATGATAATAAACTCCAGCTCCAATATTTGGCGATAGTCTGTTGTCTATATCCTGTTGCAAGGTTTGATCCGGCCCAAATTGGTTCAGTTCGGAAAAGCGAACGTCCAATAAATTAGCACTCGCTTTTAATCCAAAACTCAAACGACCTTCTAAAGAGGTGTAAATTGTATAAGAGAAATCTACATCAAAGTTGGTTTCAGAAGTCGGACCAATTTTATCATTAACAATCGAAAATCCTAAGCCTAATCCTCTATACCCTATCGGTGAATGTATGTTTAAAGTTTGAGTTACGGGTGCACCATCTAAACCCACCCATTGGGAACGATGTAGTGCCGCAATACTAATCTGACCTCTAGAACCCGCATAGGCAGGGTTAACACTTACCGTATTATACATGTACTGGGTATATTGGGCATCTTGCTGCCCATAAACACCTATACTCATAAAACAGACCAATACTACAAAGGAGGATAGACCAGAAAACCGGATATGAACATTTTTCACCAAAGATTTAATTCTTACCATTCCTCTATCTGTTAATATATAAGTAACCCGAAAGCTGTTTTGTTTCGCCATTAGGCTCTTCGTAATTCAAAATATAAAAATATGTTCCAACAGGCAGTTGGTTATCTTGATTTACGGTTACTCTTCCCTGAGACGTGCCGTCAAAAACATTACCCTCCGTATCGTAAGCTCTTGTTGTAAAGACAGATACACCCCATCTATTGTAAATGCTGATATCATTATTAGGATAATTTTCCAGACCATCTATTCGTAGTACGTCATGAACACCATCTCCATTAGGCGTTAACACATTGAAAACTTCAATGACATCTCCCTGTACCCCCAAATCCGGATCTAAATAGTTCGGAATACCGTCCTCATCAGTATCGTCGTTGGCATAATTACCATCCAAATCTAAATCTTCGTCTATGGTTTCAATACCATCATCATCATCATCCGTGTCACGATAGTCGGACTCTTCGTCACTATCCGTATTAGGTAGCTGTCCGAAGGGGTCGTCCAATTCATCATTGACGTCAACATCGACTGTTATGGCGCCTTCATAGCCATCATCAAGCCCATCATCATCTTTATCGGAACCAATGAAGACAACATCCGGAATACCGTCGTGATTATAATCGTGTGCTTCGATATTATCGGGAACATTATCATTATCACTGTCTTCATCCAAGTAATCTGGCAAACTGTCACCATCAGTATCTATTGGGAACAATCCTAAATCCCCATCAGTTTCATAGGCATCATCAAGTCCATTATTATTTACATCGACACCACTTGGTGGAATATAATCCGCAGTAGTTTGTGCCTCTAAATTGTCCGGTATACCGTCATTGTCTGAATCGATATCTAGATAATCCGGGAAACCATCTCCATCCGAATCGGTCGGATTTGTAGCGGGGTCATTATCTCCGTCCAAGTTTAAATCCTCAAAACTATCTATGATACCGTCGTTGTCCGAATCAATATCCGTAACCATTGGAGGTGAAACTAAAATCGTTACTATAGCGGTATCACAATTACCAAGATTGTCGCACACAGTATAGGTATAGGAGTCCGTTCCAAAGAAACCGGAATTTGGAGTGTAGGTAACCACATCATCAGAAGGATCATTTGGAGTTCCGTTATCATCTACGGTTACCAAACCATTAGAAGGTTGTGTTACACTAAAAGTACCTATACTAGGTAAATCATTATCATTATCCTGCCAAAAATCTATAACTGCATTGGTATCTTGATCTAACGCAACACTATCGTCCACGGTATCCAATATGGGCAGGACATCTATCGTTACTGTTGCCGTGCTGCAATCTCCCATAGCATTACAAATTGTATAGTCAAAACTATCTGGCCCATTGTAATCAGCATTAGGTGTATAGGTAACGATATCATCGGTTGGGTCGTTAGGTGTACCGTTATCATCTATAGCAACCGTTCCATTTGCGGGATTGGTTGTCGTAAGCGTACCTGTGGTAGGTAAATCCGAATCGTTCGCGAAAATATCTACAATTACACTATCGTCTTCATCTACTGTTACAACATCGTTTACTAAGGTAGCTGCCTGCTGTAAGCAGACCACGGTAAAATTTGGCAGACTAGAATCATTGCCAACTTTGGTAACCGTAGCGGTATATCGTACCACTGTCTCTGTAGCCGTTATAGTGGGTCTCAGTTGATCTCCAGGAACTACCGGATTCCAACTCACGGAAGCTCCCGACGTAACATTTGAAGAGATATCCATTGTTACCTGATTATCCGGTGAAGAACAATCCGTTACTATGAAGTAACCTGTAGCGTTGGAGCCGCATAAGGTTCCATCGTAGGTAGCAAAATAGATACCTGGATTAGTGACTTCTAAGAAAAAATCCGTTCCCAGGACGGTACTCGTATCCGAAGCTTCATACCATTGATAATTATTTTCATCGGTACTATTCGGTGCTTGCAACAAGAACTGAGCGTTAGAAACTACTATTCCTAGTAATGTTAGCACAATACTGAGAAATATACTTCTATATGTTTTGATAGCTTTCAAATTGATTTGGGCTCCTATTTTAATTAGTTACTTTACAACAAACACTACATTAATCAAGGAGTTGTAATCCGCTGGAGGTGCATCTACAGTATAGGTTAAAACACCCGCTGGAGAAATAGCCATAGTACCCGTATTAAATACTGCAGGATCTGCATACGTTACATGGTAATCTAACTCTCCTGATCCATAAGTTGGTATAGTACCACCACTACTTACTACTGGAGAACCAAATTGTGCTATATACTGTGCATATAAATCTACTGTAAATGTTCCTGTAACAGAAGCATCAATTGCTATAGATGGTGGGTAGAAAACTTTAGATGCTTTTAAAGAATTTACCTTTCTAATATTACCATCCACATCCGCAGTTACCAAGGCATCTGTAGACAATCCTGCTGGTAGATCCCTTACGATAAGGTTCCCTTGGACGTCCACAACACCGTTGGCACCTTCCCCGTCCAAAGTAAGTACGCGCTTAGTCCCTAGGTCACCATCGGCATCGTTACCTTGGTCCCATACATAAAAATCAAAGGCGTTACCACTTTCCAAACCGGCATTGTGCCTGGTCCTTATATTGTGCTTAAAGGTGTCCGTTCCCTGAAATCCGAACTGCAGTTGCGTGGCGGTGGCAGTGAAATCGGCCAATCCTGCGCCTCCCCTGAACAGGCCCTGGCCGTTTACGTCCAAGGCAACCGTAGGGGCGGGTACGTTGTTCACACCTACAAAATTCTGGTTGTTCACGTCTCCGAACGTGGTTATCTTCCTTCCGTTGCCGGCCACCGTCTGCACACCTACGATATTAAGGCCCTCGGTAAAGAGACTGGCCCCTATTTTACCGTCATTGAAATCAACTTCCGTGGAAAAAGGGAACCTTAGGAAATCACCGTCGGCGGTAAAGGTCTGGCTACCGTTCACCTGTAGACGCTGAGTAGCCGTTTCCGTACCGATACCAACGTTACCTCCCATAGGGTTCAACAAAAGACTGTAGGCCGGAGCATTGGCGAATAACCCCCTAGTCTGGAAATACGTGTTGAATCCTCCGAAGGTGGAGCTGAAACCGGAAACCATACCGATGGTAGCGTTGTCCGAGTTGGACAGTACAAGGTTGTAATTACCAGCAGTGGTGGCATCGACCGCCTCTGAAAGTGGTCTTGCCGCTACACCTTGTGTAGGGGCCTTGGAAAGCTCCAATGCTCCCCTGGGTGTTGTGGTGCCCACTCCTACATTACCGCTGCGGCCTATGTCGCTAGCTACGTCCTCACCAGTGACGGCCCATGCATCGCCGTCTGGTGTCAGGGCGGTAATATCCACACTGTTACCATCGGAGATGGACAAGGTGTTACCGGCCAAGGTCAAGGTTTGGTTATCCGTGCCTGCCGCCGCCAACACCGTGGTAAAGTCGACTGTCTGTGTTCCGCCATTTTCCAATGTAAGGGTCAGGACATCTGTAGTGTTGTCCAAACTGAACGCCGTGATCTGTTGGTCGTCCGTATTGTCCAGGTACGGGGTCAAATCGACCGTACCACCGTCTTCCAATGTTAAGATGTTTCCTGCTGCCAAACTCAAGGCCTGGTCGTCAGTGCTGCCAGTGGCCAGCTCCGCCAAAGCGCCCTCCACGTCCGTTGCCGTGAAGTTGCCCGCAGCATCCGTTACCGATACCTCCGTCGCCGTTTGGTCGTCCGTATTGTCCAGGTACGGGGTCAAATCGACCGTACCACCATCTTCCAAGGTCAAGATGTTTCCTGCTGCCAAACTCAAGGCCTGGTCGTCCGTTCCCGCCGCTGCCAGTACCGTGCTGAAGTCGACCGTCTGTGTACCGCCGTTCTCCAGGGTAAGCGTCAATATGTTCGTGGTGTTGTCCAAACTGAAGGCCGTGATCTGTTGGTCGTCCGTGTTGTCCAGGTACGGGGTCAAATCGACCGTACCACCATCTTCCAAGGTCAAGATGTTCCCCGCCGCCAGGCTCAACGCCTGGTCGTCAGTGCTGCCCGTGGCCAGTTCCGCCAAAGCGCCCTCCACGTCCGTTGCCGTGAAGTTGCCCGCAGCATCCGTTACCGATACCTCCGTCGCCGTTTGGTCGTCCGTGCTCACACCGCTCAAATCCACGGTCTGTGTACCGCCGTTCTCCAGGGTGAGCGTCAATATGTTCGTGGTGTTGTCCAAACTGAACGCCGTTATCTGTTGGTCGTCCGTATTATCCAAATACGGGGTCAAATCGACCGTTCCGCCGTCTTCCAATGTCAATAGGTTTCCCGCCGCCAAACTTAATGCTTGGTCGTCAGTACCTGCCGCCGCCAACACCGTGGTAAAGTCGACCGTCTGTGTTCCGCCATTTTCCAATGTAAGGGTCAGGACATCTGTAGTGTTGTCCAAACTGAACGCCGTGATCTGTTGGTCGTCCGTGTTGTCCAGGTACGGGGTCAAATCGACCGTTCCGCCGTCTTCCAATGTTAAGATGTTTCCTGCTGCCAAACTCAAGGCCTGGTCGTCCGTTCCCGCCGCTGCCAGTACCGTGCTGAAGTCGACCGTCTGTGTACCGCCGTTCTCCAGGGTAAGCGTCAATATGTTCGTGGTGTTGTCCAAACTGAACGCCGTGATCTGTTGGTCGTCCGTATTGTCCAGGTACGGGGTCAAATCGACCGTACCACCGTCTTCCAATGTTAAGATGTTTCCTGCTGCCAAACTCAAGGCCTGGTCGTCAGTGCTGCCAGTGGCCAGCTCCGCCAAAGCGCCCTCCACGTCCGTTGCCGTGAAGTTGCCCGCAGCATCCGTTACCGATACCTCCGTCGCCGTTTGGTCGTCCGTATTGTCCAGGTACGGGGTCAAATCGACCGTACCACCATCTTCCAAGGTCAAGATGTTTCCTGCTGCCAAACTCAAGGCCTGGTCGTCCGTTCCCGCCGCTGCCAGTACCGTGCTGAAGTCGACCGTCTGTGTACCGCCGTTCTCCAGGGTAAGCGTCAATATGTTCGTGGTGTTGTCCAAACTGAAGGCCGTGATCTGTTGGTCGTCCGTGTTGTCCAGGTACGGGGTCAAATCGACCGTACCACCATCTTCCAAGGTCAAGATGTTCCCCGCCGCCAGGCTCAACGCCTGGTCGTCAGTGCTGCCCGTGGCCAGTTCCGCCAAAGCGCCCTCCACGTCCGTTGCCGTGAAGTTGCCCGCAGCATCCGTTACCGATACCTCCGTCGCCGTTTGGTCGTCCGTATTGTCCAGGTACGGGGTCAAATCGACCGTACCACCATCTTCCAAGGTCAAGATGTTTCCTGCTGCCAAACTCAAGGCCTGGTCGTCCGTTCCCGCCGCTGCCAGTACCGTGCTGAAGTCGACCGTCTGTGTACCGCCGTTCTCCAGGGTAAGCGTCAATATGTTCGTGGTGTTGTCCAAACTGAAGGCCGTGATCTGTTGGTCGTCCGTGTTGTCCAGGTACGGGGTCAAATCGACCGTACCACCATCTTCCAAGGTCAAGATGTTCCCCGCCGCCAGGCTCAACGCCTGGTCGTCAGTGCTGCCCGTGGCCAGTTCCGCCAAAGCGCCCTCCACGTCCGTTGCCGTGAAGTTGCCCGCAGCATCCGTTACCGATACCTCCGTCGCCGTTTGGTCGTCCGTGCTCACACCGCTCAAATCCACGGTCTGTGTACCGCCGTTCTCCAGGGTGAGCGTCAATATGTTCGTGGTGTTGTCCAAACTGAAGGCCGTGATCTGTTGGTCGTCCGTATTGTCCAGGTACGGGGTCAAATCGACCGTACCACCATCTTCCAAGGTCAAGATGTTCCCTGCTGCCAGGCTCAACGCCTGGTCGTCAGTGCTGCCAGTGGCCAGCTCCGCCAAAGCGCCCTCCACGTCCGTTGCCGTGAAGTTGCCCGCAGCATCCGTTACCGATACCTCCGTCGCCGTTTGGTCGTCCGTGCTCACACCGCTCAAATCCACGGTCTGTGTACCGCCGTTCTCCAGGGTGAGCGTCAATATGTTCGTGGTGTTGTCCAAACTGAACGCCGTGATCTGTTGGTCGTCCGTGTTGTCCAGGTACGGGGTCAAATCGACCGTACCACCGTCTTCCAAGGTCAAGATGTTCCCCGCCGCCAAACTCAAGGCCTGGTCGTCCGTTCCCGCCGATGCCAGTACCGTGCTGAAGTCGACCGTCTGCGTACCGCCGTTCTCCAGGGTAAGCGTCAATATGTTCGTGGTGTTGTCCAAACTGAAGGCCGTGATCTGTTGGTCGTCCGTATTGTCCAGGTACGGGGTCAAATCGACCGTACCACCATCTTCCAAGGTCAAGATGTTTCCTGCTGCCAAACTCAAGGCCTGGTCGTCAGTGCTGCCAGTGGCCAGTTCCGCCAAAGCGCCCTCCACGTCCGTTGCCGTGAAGTTGCCCGCAGCATCCGTTACCGATACCTCCGTAGCCGTTTGGTCGTCCGTGCTCACACCGCTCAAATCCACGGTCTGTGTACCGCCGTTCTCCAGGGTAAGCGTCAATATGTTCGTGGTGTTGTCCAAACTGAACGCCGTGATCTGTTGGTCGTCCGTATTGTCCAGGTACGGGGTCAAATCGACCGTACCGCCGTCTTCCAAGGTCAAGATGTTCCCTGCTGCCAAACTCAAGGCCTGGTCGTCCGTACCTGCCGCTGCCAGTACCGTGCTGAAGTCGACCGTCTGTGTTCCGCCATTTTCCAATGTAAGGGTCAGGACATCTGTAGTGTTGTCCAAACTGAACGCCGTGATCTGTTGGTCGTCCGTATTGTCCAGGTACGGGGTCAAATCGACCGTACCGCCGTCTTCCAATGTTAAGATGTTTCCTGCTGCCAAACTCAAGGCCTGGTCGTCCGTTCCCGCCGATGCCAGTACCGTGCTGAAGTCGACCGTCTGCGTACCGCCGTTCTCCAGGGTAAGCGTCAATATGTTCGTGGTGTTGTCCAAACTGAAGGCCGTGATCTGTTGGTCGTCCGTATTGTCCAGGTACGGGGTCAAATCGACCGTACCACCATCTTCCAAGGTCAAGATGTTCCCTGCTGCCAGGCTCAACGCCTGGTCGTCAGTGCTGCCAGTGGCCAGCTCCGCCAAAGCGCCCTCCACGTCCGTTGCCGTGAAGTTGCCCGCAGCATCCGTTACCGATACCTCCGTCGCCGTTTGGTCGTCCGTGCTCACACCGCTCAAATCCACGGTCTGTGTACCGCCGTTCTCCAGGGTGAGCGTCAATATGTTCGTGGTGTTGTCCAAACTGAACGCCGTGATCTGTTGGTCGTCCGTGTTGTCCAGGTACGGGGTCAAATCGACCGTACCACCGTCTTCCAAGGTCAAGATGTTCCCCGCCGCCAAACTCAAGGCCTGGTCGTCCGTTCCCGCCGATGCCAGTACCGTGCTGAAGTCGACCGTCTGCGTACCGCCGTTCTCCAGGGTAAGCGTCAATATGTTCGTGGTGTTGTCCAAACTGAAGGCCGTGATCTGTTGGTCGTCCGTATTGTCCAGGTACGGGGTCAAATCGACCGTACCACCATCTTCCAATGTTAAGATGTTTCCTGCTGCCAAACTCAAGGCCTGGTCGTCAGTGCTGCCAGTGGCCAGTTCCGCCAAAGCGCCCTCCACGTCCGTTGCCGTGAAGTTGCCCGCAGCATCCGTTACCGATACCTCCGTAGCCGTTTGGTCGTCCGTGCTCACACCGCTCAAATCCACGGTCTGTGTACCGCCGTTCTCCAGGGTGAGCGTCAATATGTTCGTGGTGTTGTCCAAACTGAACGCCGTGATCTGTTGGTCGTCCGTATTGTCCAGGTACGGGGTCAAATCGACCGTACCGCCGTCTTCCAATGTTAAGATGTTTCCTGCTGCCAAACTCAAGGCCTGGTCGTCCGTTCCCGCCGATGCCAGTACCGTGCTGAAGTCGACCGTCTGCGTACCGCCGTTCTCCAGGGTAAGCGTCAATATGTTCGTGGTGTTGTCCAAACTGAAGGCCGTGATCTGTTGGTCGTCCGTATTGTCCAGGTACGGGGTCAAATCGACCGTACCACCATCTTCCAAGGTCAAGATGTTTCCTGCTGCCAAACTCAAGGCCTGGTCGTCCGTACCTGCCGCTGCCAGTACCGTGCTGAAGTCGACCGTCTGTGTACCGCCGTTCTCCAGGGTGAGCGTCAATATGTTCGTGGTGTTGTCCAAACTGAAGGCCGTGATCTGTTGGTCGTCCGTGTTGTCCAGGTACGGGGTCAAATCGACCGTACCGCCGTCTTCCAAGGTCAAGATGTTTCCTGCTGCCAAACTCAAGGCCTGGTCGTCCGTACCTGCCGATGCCAGTACCGTGCTGAAGTCGACCGTCTGCGTACCGCCGTTCTCCAGGGTAAGCGTCAATATGTTCGTGGTGTTGTCCAAACTGAAGGCCGTGATCTGTTGGTCGTCCGTGTTGTCCAGGTACGGGGTCAAATCGACCGTACCACCATCTTCCAAGGTCAAGATGTTTCCTGCTGCCAAACTCAAGGCCTGGTCGTCAGTGCTGCCAGTGGCCAGCTCCGCCAAAGCGCCCTCCACGTCCGTTGCCGTGAAGTTGCCCGCAGCATCCGTTACCGATACCTCCGTCGCCGTTTGGTCGTCCGTGCTCACACCGCTCAAATCCACGGTCTGTGTACCGCCGTTCTCCAGGGTAAGCGTCAATATGTTCGTGGTGTTGTCCAAACTGAACGCCGTGATCTGTTGGTCGTCCGTGTTGTCCAGGTACGGGGTCAAATCGACCGTACCGCCGTCTTCCAAGGTCAAGATGTTTCCTGCTGCCAAACTCAAGGCCTGGTCGTCAGTGCTGCCAGTGGCCAGTTCCGCCAAAGCGCCCTCCACGTCCGTTGCCGTGAAGTTGTCCGCAGCATCCGTTACCGATACCTCCGTCGCCGTTTGGTCGTCCGTGCTCACACCGCTCAAATCCACGGTCTGTGTACCGCCGTTCTCCAGGGTGAGCGTCAATATGTTCGTGGTGTTGTCCAAACTGAACGCCGTGATCTGTTGGTCGTCCGTATTGTCCAGGTACGGGGTCAAATCGACCGTACCACCATCTTCCAATGTTAAGATGTTTCCTGCTGCCAAACTCAAGGCCTGGTCGTCAGTGCTGCCAGTGGCCAGTTCCGCCAAAGCGCCCTCCACGTCCGTTGCCGTGAAGTTGCCCGCAGCATCCGTTACCGATACCTCCGTCGCCGTTTGGTCGTCCGTGTTGATAGCTGATAAATCTAAAACCGGATTATTACCTAGTTCATTTGTATAAGTCAATTCATTGGTAGCTCCATTAAAACCTAATGTTGTATTAGTTTCCGATATGGTTACCGAAGCAACGTTCAAGTATAAGGCACCATCCGTTCCCGATGAAATATCGTTATTTGCGTCAGTACTTATCAAATTGACCGATTCTGTTCCTCCTCCATCTGTAATTTGGACACTTCCAGCTGTAATACCACTACCGGTATTGTATTCGTTTCCGATTACTGAATCAGCATCATTTACATTCAGGGTAATAGTATTACCATTCTCAACTGACAAATTTCCGGAAGTACCGTCCGTCGAAATAGTTTGGTCGTCCGTTCCCGCCGCTGCCAGTACCGTGCTGAAGTCGACCGTCTGTGTTCCGCCGTTCTCCAGGGTGAGCGTCAATATGTTCGTGGTGTTGTCCAAACTGAAGGCCGTGATCTGTTGGTCGTCCGTATTGTCCAGGTACGGGGTCAAATCGACCGTACCACCATCTTCCAATGTTAAGATGTTTCCTGCTGCCAAACTCAAGGCCTGGTCGTCAGTGCTGCCAGTGGCCAGCTCCGCCAAAGCGCCCTCCACGTCCGTTGCCGTGAAGTTGCCCGCAGCATCCGTTACCGATACCTCCGTCGCCGTTTGGTCGTCCGTGCTCACACCGCTCAAATCCACGGTCTGTGTACCGCCGTTCTCCAGGGTAAGCGTCAATATGTTCGTGGTGTTGTCCAAACTGAACGCCGTGATCTGTTGGTCGTCCGTGTTGTCCAGGTACGGGGTCAAATCGACCGTACCGCCGTCTTCCAAGGTCAAGATGTTTCCTGCTGCCAAACTCAAGGCCTGGTCGTCAGTGCTGCCAGTGGCCAGTTCCGCCAAAGCGCCCTCCACGTCCGTTGCCGTGAAGTTGTCCGCAGCATCCGTTACCGATACCTCCGTCGCCGTTTGGTCGTCCGTGCTCACACCGCTCAAATCCACGGTCTGTGTACCGCCGTTCTCCAGGGTGAGCGTCAATATGTTCGTGGTGTTGTCCAAACTGAACGCCGTGATCTGTTGGTCGTCCGTATTGTCCAGGTACGGGGTCAAATCGACCGTACCGCCGTCTTCCAATGTTAAGATGTTTCCTGCTGCCAAACTCAAGGCCTGGTCGTCAGTGCTGCCAGTGGCCAGTTCCGCCAAAGCGCCCTCCACGTCCGTTGCCGTGAAGTTGCCCGCAGCATCCGTTACCGATACCTCCGTCGCCGTTTGGTCGTCCGTGTTGATAGCTGATAAATCTAAAACCGGATTATTACCTAGTTCATTTGTATAAGTCAATTCATTGGTAGCTCCATTAAAACCTAATGTTGTATTAGTTTCCGATATGGTTACCGAAGCAACGTTCAAGTATAAGGCACCATCCGTTCCCGATGAAATATCGTTATTTGCGTCAGTACTTATCAAATTGACCGATTCTGTTCCTCCTCCATCTGTAATTTGGACACTTCCAGCTGTAATACCACTACCGGTATTGTATTCGTTTCCGATTACTGAATCAGCATCATTTACATTCAGGGTAATAGTATTACCATTCTCAACTGACAAATTTCCGGAAGTACCGTCCGTCGAAATAGTTTGGTCGTCCGTTCCCGCCGCTGCCAGTACCGTGCTGAAGTCGACCGTCTGTGTTCCGCCGTTCTCCAGGGTAAGCGTCAATATGTTCGTGGTGTTGTCCAAACTGAAGGCCGTGATCTGTTGGTCGTCCGTGTTGTCCAGGTACGGGGTCAAATCGACCGTACCACCATCTTCCAAGGTCAAGATGTTCCCCGCCGCCAGGCTCAACGCCTGGTCGTCAGTGCTGCCCGTGGCCAGTTCCGCCAAAGCGCCCTCCACGTCCGTTGCCGTGAAGTTGCCCGCAGCATCCGTTACCGATACCTCCGTCGCCGTTTGGTCGTCCGTGCTCACACCGCTCAAATCCACGGTCTGTGTACCGCCGTTCTCCAGGGTGAGCGTCAATATGTTCGTGGTGTTGTCCAAACTGAACGCCGTGATCTGTTGGTCGTCCGTGTTGTCCAGGTACGGGGTCAAATCGACCGTACCACCATCTTCCAATGTTAAGATGTTTCCTGCTGCCAAACTCAAGGCCTGGTCGTCAGTGCTGCCAGTGGCCAATTCCGCCAAAGCGCCCTCCACGTCCGTTGCCGTGAAGTTGCCCGCAGCATCCGTTACCGATACCTCCGTCGCCGTTTGGTCGTCCGTGCTCACACCGCTCAAATCCACGGTCTGTGTACCGCCGTTCTCCAGGGTGAGCGTCAATATGTTCGTGGTGTTGTCCAAACTGAAGGCCGTGATCTGTTGGTCGTCCGTATTGTCCAGGTACGGGGTCAAATCGACCGTACCGCCGTCTTCCAAGGTCAAGATGTTTCCTGCTGCCAAACTCAAGGCCTGGTCGTCCGTTCCCGCCGATGCCAGTACCGTGCTGAAGTCGACCGTCTGCGTACCGCCGTTCTCCAGGGTGAGCGTCAATATGTTCGTGGTGTTGTCCAAACTGAACGCCGTGATCTGTTGGTCGTCCGTATTGTCCAGGTACGGGGTCAAATCGACCGTACCACCATCTTCCAATGTTAAGATGTTTCCTGCTGCCAAACTCAAGGCCTGGTCGTCAGTGCTGCCAGTGGCCAGCTCCGCCAAAGCGCCCTCCACGTCCGTTGCCGTGAAGTTGCCCGCAGCATCCGTTACCGATACCTCCGTCGCCGTTTGGTCGTCCGTGCTCACACCGCTCAAATCCACGGTCTGTGTACCGCCGTTCTCCAGGGTGAGCGTCAATATGTTCGTGGTGTTGTCCAAACTGAAGGCCGTGATCTGTTGGTCGTCCGTGTTGTCCAGGTACGGGGTCAAATCGACCGTACCGCCGTCTTCCAAGGTCAAGATGTTCCCCGCCGCCAAACTCAAGGCCTGGTCGTCCGTTCCCGCCGATGCCAGTACCGTGCTGAAGTCGACCGTCTGCGTACCGCCGTTCTCCAGGGTAAGCGTCAATATGTTCGTGGTGTTGTCCAAACTGAACGCCGTGATCTGTTGGTCGTCCGTATTGTCCAGGTACGGGGTCAAATCGACCGTACCACCATCTTCCAATGTTAAGATGTTTCCTGCTGCCAAACTCAAGGCCTGGTCGTCAGTGCTGCCAGTGGCCAGTTCCGCCAAAGCGCCCTCCACGTCCGTTGCCGTGAAGTTGCCCGCAGCATCCGTTACCGATACCTCCGTCGCCGTTTGGTCGTCCGTGCTCACACCGCTCAAATCCACGGTCTGTGTACCGCCGTTCTCCAGGGTGAGCGTCAATATGTTCGTGGTGTTGTCCAAACTGAACGCCGTGATCTGTTGGTCGTCCGTGTTGTCCAGGTACGGGGTCAAATCGACCGTACCACCATCTTCCAAGGTCAAGATGTTTCCTGCTGCCAAACTCAAGGCCTGGTCGTCCGTATTAACTCCAGCAGTAATATCAGCAAGCGGAACAGAAACGACATTTCCGTCAACAATACCCAATTCTAAATTTGCGCCGTTGACTTGAAAATTCTCCAGATTTTGATTATCGGTATTTACAAGACTAGCAATATCGGCTATAGGAATAGAAAAACTATTTGAATCACTATCTGTTAATACTAAATTTGTGTTTGAGCCGTCTATCGCAAAAGAAGTAATTGTTGTATTCGTATCTACTTGGGCCGCAATGTCCGCTAAAGGAATAGAAATTATATTGTTATCACTATCCGTAATTACTAAATTAGGGCCAGCAACTTCAATACGATTATTGGTCGTATTCGTATCTACCAAAGTATCCTGCAAGTCAGAAAGATTAACTGTTACGGTTCCACCATTCTGTAAATCGAGACTCAAGATATTTGTAGCTGCGTCAAATGTAAAATTTTGAAGTTGTTGATTGTCTGTATTGGCAGCAGTGGTCAATTCCCATGAATCACCGTCCCAGAAGAATATTGTACCCGTAGTGGTGTTTACATACAAATCACCCAAATCCGCACCGCCTGGTGTTGTTACACCGGGAGCAGATACGTCCGTACCTTGAAGAACCTCGCAATTACATTGATCTTCTAACGTAACCGTTGTTTGGGCAAATGTAAAACTTGATACTAAAAATAGTATCCATAGAACTCTTTTGTCCATATGTAAATTTTTATTAATAATATTCACTTGTGTCCTCTTCATCTTTGTAAATCCTAAGTTCAAAACGTTTATAATCAATTTCATCATCTCATGTTCTAAAATGCCTGTAAAAACCTTACAGCATACTATTACTTTACAAAATTAACTTTAAGCCCTGCCCTGAGAAATAAATGTTGTGTAACCATTTAAAAGTAATGTCTAGTGCGTCAAACATGAGGTTTCTCAATAGTTGCTCGATGAAATACCACACCATACTCCTTAAGGAAAACCAGTAAAAATTAATCTTTGAAACAATTGATTAATTGATAAAAATGACCAATATCTTTAATTAACACATACGATTTTACCCTGTTATTTGCATTATATTCTTGTACGTCAAGAACAATTTATACGAACTCTCCATTACAGTAAACGAATTACTTGCAATAGCCTAATCGTTTAGTAATAGCACCCTTACCTCTACTCCGTAATGGGTCCTACGATAGGCTAAACAAAGGTTTCATTATTATTAAATAGGTACAGGTCTGAACGAAAGGTGTATTTCTTAGGAGTGAATTCAATTGCCAGCTTACGAATTCTATTTCATAATTATTGAATCACTACTTTATGGAGATAATAATATTCAATCTATTTGAAAATTTGAATAACAGATTTTTCTATATAGGAACAGCTTGAAAATAAGATTCAATTGGAGTTGAAAACCAATAGCATAAAGTGTATGATTGGTAGGGCCTTTAGAGTAACTAGAATAAGGTATAGGACAAAACAAAAATCTAAAACCACTTAGCAAATGTGCTTATAGGGCTTTGAGGGCGATTGCATGTGTATGTCGAGAAGAAGAAGAAGAAGAAGAATGTTTTGCGGAGCACACCCTAGAGACAATTAATTTTTCTTTATGCGATAGGTAATCCTGCGATTGGTAATCACCGTAAAGGTCTTTAATGTACTCATAGGTGAGAACTCTGAAGTAGAATTCGCAACTGTGGCTGTAGCCGTAATATCCTTTCCTGAAGTTACTCCCAACGGAATACTAAAAGTAAATGTAAATTGATTGGTATTGTCCGTATTATTATCCAAATCTAAATAAGATGATGTTTTTGAATTCGTATCAGCACCACTACCCTCTACAAAGGAGCCAACAAATACCTGACCCTCACCATAATCCGTTGATAAACCTAGTTGATTAGCTCCAGCAACAGCGGTTCCTTCAGAAATATCAGTTAGAAAGAACTCTATGGTTGCTCCGGGTATAGACCATCCGGTAACAATAATGCTTGTACTGTTAATATTTGCTGTTTCTATAATTGGAAAGTTAATCAAATCATTGGGGCCTGTATCGGAATCATTTAGATCATTGATGGTAACGCCATCTGCCACAGTGCCAGAGGCCACTAAATCAATTCCTAATGCAGCGCCATCTGTTCCATTATTATAAAAGGAATTTTGCGATATTAAATTTCCATTCTCCCCTGGGTTTCCTACCATTACCAAGCCAGCTCCTCCATTATCAAAAATAATATTATTACTTATCTGAGAATCGTTACCTGATAATCGAACGCCATAGTTTTGAACAGTACCGGAACATGCTCCACCGTTTTGACCTGAACCAGTTATCGTATTGTTTAGAATGGATACGTCACCTGATATATTCACTGCATCTATTCCCATAGAGGCAGAATTTTCAATTAAATTATTTTGAATTACAATCCCAACTCCTGATTTAATCTCAATGCTATCGTCACATGCTGTAGCTCCATTGGATAAAAAGTGATTGTCTTCTATTACATTAGAACTACCCCCATTTATATAAACTCCTGCATCTGTGACCGTTGCAATATAGTTGCGGCCTACCAAAATATCCCCGGCTTGATTTTCTACTCCAAAATCAATGCTGCCCGCATTATTGCCCAATGCGTTTACACCTAGCAGATTTTCAAGTATTTGCGCTGAACCACCATTAATGCGTATGGCTGCATTGTTATTGGCATAAACGGAAAGATTTCTAATCGTAACATTATCCCCGCTGGTCCGAAATACATCACCTCCATTTCTATGCACTTGTATTTCCGGTAGATTATAATCAGGTAAGATGATACCAGTAGTCCCAACAGGCGTTCCTCCAGACCCTATTGTTCCCGTATTGGTATTTCCTGAATATGCCGTTTGTGTTCGTCCATCGATTATAGTATTGTCCGAAGTTATGGCAGTTAAAGGATTTCCATTGGAAATAAAAATATCAAAATAACCTGCAACATAATTACTGTCGGCCGGTCTACCTTGAGGATCACTTGTTGTCGGAATCATAAATACAGAGGTATCCATTCCTGGAGCAGGGTCAAAAATAACATTAGCATCTATGTCCAGTCCTGTCTCATCCAAATTGTTTGAATTGACGATAAACTGTTCTAAGGAACCCTGACCATCTTCATTGGTATTTACTATGGTATTGAAGTTAAAGCCAAAATCGACATCAATAATTCCGCTCGCATTGATAAATATAGTCGATACCGACTGGGCACCAGTCAAAGTGCCTAGCGGAGTATCTTCGCCTGCTGGATTCGCTCCGCCTACTTCATCAACAACATCGGTAAGACCAGCACCAGTATCAAATCTTCTAAATGTTTGAACAGGGTAACATGATGAGCATGCAGCTCCACCACCTCTATTTGAAAAAACAGTAGAATTAACCACACGCAATGAATATGTATCGTTAGGAATTCCTCCAAATACATATAGTCCGTTCCCATCGGTTATTTGAGTGTCTACAAGACTGCCGGATGAATTATATAATTCTACGGATACCCCTTCAACCGGTATTCCACCCGCTGTAGTGATATCTCGACCAGTGCCACCTGGATAATTTACATCCTCAAAGACAGTTCCAGTGATCAAATTTGACGGTACCTTAATAACCACACCGTTAAGCAGAACAAAATCTCCTCCCATTTCTACATTCGTAGTTACTGATGACTCAGCTGGGGCAATAAATGAAGATATATCGTAAGTATCTAAATCAAGACCATAGGTAGTGGTATTATTTATATTTGGAAGTACCGTATTATCAAAAATTGTAGAATTGTACGGATTGTCCACGGTTACTCCGTCGTTATCCCCATCGCCTGCGAGCTTATTGGTACCCAAGGAGGTGGTTATAGAAAGTTGTTCTCCGCCGGTAATCGATTGATCTCCCTCCCAAGACAAAATGGTTGTCTTAGCTCCAGAAGCAGCGATTGCATAGAATCCATCAAGTGTAAAACTTACAGGTGTTGTCGTATTTTGGTATCCCTGAAAACCTTGATATAGGTTTAGTGATACCGCAGGTAACGAAGCTTCTTCATAAAAAATCATCAAACTCCATCCACCCAATGTCACTTGACCCGAGCAATAAGAACCAGTATTATCTACGTTCAAACCTGAAAAATCAAAAGTATTGGTACTTATACTACCTATAGGAATACCTTCCACGAGAGTTGTAACATCCGCAATCATCGAATAAAAGGAAAGTGCACCTATGAAGGACTCATTTGCGAAATCTGCATTAATATTCTGCCCTTCAAGCGTAACCTGTAAATCGGGGCTGGTACCAGAATGTGTCCAGAATAAAAAGGCCTGCTCTATCTGTGCGGTGGCGGGCACAGTGGTGGTTAGCGTATTGCTAGATGTCGTTACTATAGAACAGGTATTACCACTATTATCCTGGTCACGCATACTGCCACCAGTAAGAGCATAATCATAATACCCATTATATTCCCTAAATAGTGACAAGGGCGTATTTGACTGCACCTCATTATCTTCGATAGTAATAGTAGCCGTATCCGTAAAATCCACTATTGGGTCAGAACTTGAAACAAATTCAATTCTAAAATCTTCAGGTCCTTCAATAAACGTATCATCTAAAATTGACACGGTTATGGTTTCCGTATCACCTACAGTCCCATTAAAATTCAAAGTCCCGGAAGATAGAGCATAATCGGTTCCCGCCGTAGCCGTAATATCGGCTGTCTGATAATTTACTGTAAAAGGACCGGTAGCAGCATTACTGGAGTGCGTGGCTGTTATAGAGACCATGCCGTCCGTTTCATTAAACGTAACGTCGTTTACGGTAACAGTTGGACTATACTGAGCGGTAAATAGGACGTTATCTACGAAGATGGTTTCCGTATTTCCCCAATCATTATTATCACTAAAAAAAATGATTGCCGGATTAGAAGCAATTTCGTCACTTGTTAAATCATACGTAATTGTTCCCGAATCGGAGGTGTTTATTGAACCTACCAAATTCCAAACAAATGTGTTTGAGTTATAGATGTAAACATCTAATTGTTCATCTCCCCTGGAAGTGGCGTTGTAGTCCAATGTTAATGTTACTGAAGATGCGCCAGCTATAGGAACAAATCTATATATCCACGCATCATCCATATTCCTGAACCTGAGCTGATTGGAATTTATTCTAATATCTCCGTTAGAAGGACTCCCATTATCATTTTGCTCAATCCAGTTTGAACTAAAATTTTGAGTACCGTTATTGTTACTATAAGAAACGACATTAAAATTATCTAGAAACGTATCTTGCGCATTTACATTTGAGATAATGATTGTAGTTAAGACAAAAATTAAAGGATAAATCCTATTCAACATAACAGATTTTAATCGTCTTGGTTAAGTAAAAACCATAAAATCAAATGTAATCTTGAATAAATTGTTAAATTATTTATTGTTGTGAAAGCGGTAAAAGGTATAGGCGAAATAACGGAATTCTGTGGTTGTGAGAAACTTATAATTTCTAAGAACCGGGCTATTAACTAAAAAAAGATTATGATTTTTTTGTTTGGAAAAGGAATTTACTATACTATTCCATTATAATAAACTCAGAACGTCTGTTCAAATCGTGCTTTTCGGATGAACACTTAATTCCATCTTCACACTCATTGATAAGTTTTGTTTCTCCAAATCCTTCACTCGCTAACCTGTCCTTTGAAATACCATTTGTTATCATATAATTAATGGTTGATTCCGCTCTTTTTTGGGATAACCAGAGATTATAAGCTGCAGGCCCTCTACTATCAGTATGGGAGTTGACCTGTATCTTAAGACTCGGATATTTCTCCATGGCAGCGATTACCTTTTCTACCTCTATTTCAGAATCTTTGCGGATATTGTATTTATCAAAATCAAAATAAATAGTACTCAATTGCAGTAACTTGGCCAAATCGTCTCCAAAACCAGCTGTAATCGTATCTCTTTCCAAGTAAAAATCAATTATTTTGGGCTTACCATCAGAGATGCCAACATATTCTTCAAATGGTATATAACCCTCCATCAGGGCCCTTACAAAGTTTCCTTGATTACAATCTAAAACTAAACTATAATTACCGTCAGAGTCCGTTATGGTAGAAAATATCTCCTCATTCTCCTCATTTATGACCTTTACCGTAGCACCTACCAAGACTTCATTTGAAATTTTGTCCCTCACCGTTCCAGTAACTTTTTGCACACATTCAAAAACAAGTGGTTCTTTTTCAACCAATGCGTAAATATCGTCAGCTCCTAGCCCATCTTCCCTGTTCGAAGCCAAATAACCTTTTCTAGTTTCCTCATTGAAGATAAAAGTAAAGTCGTCCTTATTACAGTTCACGGGTTCCCCGACATTCATGACATTACCAGTAAAATCCTGTCGTTTTATTTTCGTAGCAAAAACGTCCAATCCTCCGAGTCCGGGATGACCATCAGATGAGAAATAAAGAATTTCCTCACTAGTCACAAAAGGAAAGGTTTCCCTTGCTTCCGTATTGATATTGGATCCTAAATTTTCTGGTGTTCCAAACGTTCTATCATTATTAATGGATGTTTTAAATATATCCGACTCTCCAAGCGTACCCGGCATGTCTGAAGCAAAGTACAAAGTCTTCTCGTCGGGACTTAGCGCTGGATGCGCCACGGAATAGGAATCACTATTAAAGGGAAGTTCCTCAATTTCAGTCCAATCACCATCAATCAACTGTGCCCTGAAAATTTTCAATCGTATAATCCCTTTTTCGTCCTTCTTGTACTTTCCTTCTACAAAATTATTCCTGGTAAAATATATTGTTTTACCGTCTTTGGTAACTATTGACGTTGACTCATGTAAGCGCGTGTTAATCCTATCCTTCCGTTTTCCCAAATCATCGGAAGTAGTTGTATTCCCATTATCTAAAGGAATTGATTCTTTTTTTCCTTTGAGGTCTATTTTTACTACATTATTAAGCGATACACTATCCGCATTTACCCTATATAAGTCTAAAAAATCCTTGGAATTCCAAGTATGTCTATATCGTGCAAAGTTGCCGGTATCCCTATCCGATGAAAAAATAAGCCCTTCTTTATAATAAGACGGAGCAAATTCCGAGTAAACCGAGTTATATTCAAAAGGCTTTAATTCATACCGCCCGGAGTTAGCCTTAATCTCTGCCAAATAGTCTTTTTCACTCTTGAATACCGAAGCTCTGTTATCTCCCGAGGTAAGCATGGTGAATTTGGACATCACTTCGTTAGACCCATCATAATCGCCGAGCGTTTTTAGTGTCTGAGAGTACTTAAAATAATCCTCAGGGGTGATATCATTTGGGTACTCCGAATCTAATTTCTTATAGGTTTCAGCGGCTTCCTTGTACTGCGCGTTATAGTAATAGGAATTTCCTAATTTTTTCAATAAATCCGCTGAAGTATATCCCTTCTCAATTACTTTTTTATAAATATCAATGGCCGGACTAAAAGAATACTCTTCATACTTCTCATTTCCTTTATTGATAAGCCTTTCCTGCGCTTGGGAAAATTCCAAACCACATATCATTAAAAGCAGAACCAAAAGCTGTAATTTTTTCATCATGGTTTGTCTGTTTTAGAAGAATCGGGGAGATACTAATCTTTGGAACGATTTTACCAATTCAAATCGTAAAAATACTTCAAAAGACCCATCGTTGAACTGTGTTCCGCCCAAATCAGTAGTCTCTTTATCGTAGGCTAGGCCCAACATAAACTGGTCAGAAATCTGGAAACCGGCCATAGCACTTAAGGCGGCATCCCAACGATAAGCCGCTCCAAAAGTAAATTTCTCATTGAACATAAAGTTAGCTGAAAAGTCAACTTGTAACGGAGCTCCGCCCACCATCTTGGTCAATAATGCAGGTTTGAACTTTAGATTGCCATTTAAATCAAAAACGTAACCGGTTATCAAGTAGAAATTAATACGCTCCTTGGAAAGAAACTGTACCGTATTCGCATCTCTCTGGGAATTATCAAAATGCTCTGTTTGTAATAAGTTAGGAGCGGATAGGCCCGCGTAAAACTTGTTGGAATGATAATACAGTCCTAAACCCACATTTGGCGAAAACCTATTCTCTATGTTATCTGAATTTACAGGCTCTGCATCAAAATTCCTTAACTTATTAAAATCTAGATTTAATAAATTACCTCCTGCTTTTAATCCAAAAGACAATTTACCCTCTCTGGACACATCAATAGTATATGATATGATTCCGTCAAAATAAGTTTCTTGAACTACCCCATCCCCTATTTCGTCATTTACTATGGACACACCATAGCCTAATTTACTATTCCTGATAGGAGAGTGAAGGTTTAGCGTTTGCGAAGTCGGAGCGCCATCGAGACCGACCCATTGCGCCCTGTACAAAGCAGCAATACTAAGTTGCCCACGAGAACCTGCGTAAGCCGGGTTGACACTCATGGTATTGAACATATACTGCGTATACTGAGCGTCTTGCTGGGCATTGACCAATCCAATAAAAACAAAGGATAATAGCGTAACAATAGTAAACTTATTCCTGATATTCATATGGTTATAGTATTATCTGCTGATGTAAATATACTCACTATCAACTTTATTTTCCCCATCCAAGGTAGTATAGTCAAATATATAATAATAGATACCCGAAGGGAGATAGTCTTCAACACTTAAGGTTGATCTTCCTCGTGAGCGTCCATCAAAAACATTATTTTGATTGTTATAATTCTCTCCCTCGTACACAGCAACTCCCCATCTGTTGAATATTTTTAAAGAACTGGTTCTAATACCTTCCACTCCTCTTATAAACAAGAAATCATTCTTTCCATCTGCGTTTGGAGTTACCATTTGGTTGACCTCAATCTCTAATATTTGAGGTTCATTGACGGTCACAGTTATGATTGCCGTATCGCAAGTGCCTGCTGCATCACATACGGTGTACTCAAAAGTGTCCGTACCACTAAATCCTGTATTAGGAGTATAGGTAAAGAAATCATCAGTAATATCGTCGGGTGTTCCTCCGTCATTTAGTACCACTGTGCCGTTGGAAGGGTCAGTGAAAGTGATAGTTCCATCTGCCGGAATATTACTATCATTATCTAACATTGTAATATCTACGGAAATTTCAGGGTCCGTTGTAAACGAATCATCTACCACATCCAAAACAGGAGGAGTTCCCACTGTTATAGTAACTATAGCCGTATCGCAGTTTCCAAGCGCATCACAAACGGTATACTCAAACGTGTCCATACCATTGAATCCGTCCTCTGGCGTGTAAACCAGAAAGTCGTCCGTGATATCATCCGGAGTACCGCCGTCGTTCAATACCAGGGTACCGTTGGAAGGATTGGTGAAAGTGAGTGTTCCGTCTGCCGGAATACCAGTGTCATTGGCAAAAATATCAATATCAACTGGGGTATTCTCAAGTGTGGTAACGCTATCGTCTATTGCATCCAAAACACCACTATCAGGATCAAGGTAGTCGGGGGTGCCGTCACCGTCCGTATCATCATTTGTCGGGTCGCCGTCGTTGTCCAAATCCTCGTCGGGAGTGTCGATGCCGTCTCCGTCGTCGTCAAGGTCACGGTAGTTAACGTCCTCCGTACCGTCCGTATCCGGTAAATCGTTCTCTGGGTCGTCTATCTCGTCGTTCACGTCGAAACCATCATCGACATCGCTACCCTCGTAGCCGTCGTCAAGACCGTCACCGTCCGTATCCACTCCCGTAAAGGTCTGGTCCGGTACTCCGTCGAAATTGAAATCGTTACCCTCGTTGTTGTCAGGGACCGTATCGTTGTCACTGTCGTCGTCCAGATAGTCCGGACTGTCAGTACCGTCCGTGTTCACAGGGGTAAGACCGCCGATGTAGGCACTGTTCACCCCATCGTTCGACGCGTAGGTGGCCGCATCGTCGTCGTTGGGAGCTATATAACCTGCCGTCGTTTGACCTTCAACATTGTCCGGAATACCGTCGTTGTCGCTGTCTATGTCCAAATGGTCGGGCTTGCCGTCACCGTCCGAATCCAGGGGATCCGTCAACGGGTCGTTGTCACCATCCACGTTCGGGTCCTCCGTCGTATCCAATATACCGTCGTTGTCGTCATCTAGGTCAACACTATCGGGTACGCCGTCGCCGTCCGTATCGGGATCGTTATCGTCCGGGTCAAGGTAGTCGGGGGTGCCGTCACCGTCCGTATCATCATTTGTCGGGTCGCCGTCGTTGTCCAGATCCTCGTCGGGAGTGTCGATGCCGTCTCCGTCGTCGTCAAGGTCACGGTAGTTCACGTCCTCCGTACCGTCCGTATCCGGTAAATCGTTCTCTGGGTCGTCTATCTCGTCGTTCACGTCGAAACCGTCATCGACATCGCTACCCTCGTAGCCGTCGTCAAGACCGTCACCGTCCGTATCCACTCCCGTAAAGGTCTGGTCCGGTACTCCGTCGAAATTGAAATCGTTACCCTCGTTGTTGTCAGGGACCGTATCGTTGTCACTGTCGTCGTCCAGATAGTCCGGACTGTCCGTACCGTCCGTGTTAACAGGGGTAAGACCGCCGATGTACGCACTGTTCACCCCATCGTTCGACGCATACGTGGCCGCATCGTCGTCGTTGGGAGCTATATAACCTGCCGTCGTTTGACCTTCAACATTGTCCGGAATACCGTCGTTGTCACTGTCTATGTCCAAATGGTCGGGCTTGCCGTCACCGTCCGAATCCAAGGGATCCGTCAACGGGTCGTTGTCACCATCCACGTTAGGGTCCTCAGTAGTATCCAATATACCGTCGTTGTCGTCATCTAGGTCAACACTATCGGGTACGCCGTCGCCGTCCGTATCGGGATCGTTATCGTCCGGGTCAAGGTAGTCGGGGGTGCCGTCACCGTCCGTATCATCATTTGTCGGGTCGCCGTCGTTGTCCAGATCCTCGTCCGGAGTGTCGATGCCGTCTCCGTCGTCGTCAAGGTCACGGTAGTTAACGTCCTCCGTACCGTCCGTATCCGGTAAATCGTTCTCTGGGTCGTCTATCTCATCGTTCACGTCGAAACCGTCATCGACATCGCTATCCTCGTAGCCGTCGTCAAGACCGTCACCGTCCGTATCCACACCCGTAAAGGTCTGGTCCGGTACTCCGTCGAAATTGAAATCGTTACCCTCGTTGTTGTCAGGGACCGTATCGTTGTCACTGTCGTCGTCCAGATAGTCCGGACTGTCAGTACTGTCCGTGTTAACAGGGGTAAGGCCGCCGATGTACGCACTGTTCACCCCATCGTTCGAGGCGTACGTGGCCGCATCGTCGTCGTTGGGAGCTATATAACCTGCCGTCGTTTGACCTTCAACATTGTCCGGAATACCGTCGTTGTCACTGTCTATGTCTCTGAAATCAGGTTTTGAATCGGTATCGCTATTAATTGGTATCAATCCATCACCTCCATATACACTATCTAGCCCATCATTATTTCCATCCACCCCAGAAGGAATTATGAAATTATCGATTGACTGAGCTTCCAAATTATCGATAAGACCATCGTTATCACTGTCAATGTCCTGAAAGTCAGGAATACTATCACTATCCACATCAATTGGATGTAATCCTTCTTCGTAAGAATCATCGATTCCATTTCTATCACTATCACCACTAGGAGGAACATAATCCTCCGAAGTTTGGGCTTCCACTTTATCCTTTATACCGTCATCATCAGAATCAAAGTCACGGAAATCAGGAAATTCATCCATGTCTGAATTTATGGGATCTATTCCAAAACCAAAACTCCCTTCATAAGCATCATCCAAACCATTTTGGTTTAAGTCAATTTCCAAGGGAGATACATAATTTAAAAAGGGTTGGGATTCTACATTATCTCTGATACCGTCTAAATCCGAATCCAAGTCGATATAATCAGGCAAAACCGACCTGTCAGAATTAATTGGCATTATTCCAAAACCATACGAACCTTCATAAGCATCATCAAGACCATTATCATTATTATCAACTCCTGAAGGACCGACATAGGCAGACGTTAATTGACCCTCAACATTATCAAGAATACCGTCATTGTCTGAATCAATATCCAAATAATTGGGAATGGAATCACCGTCGCTATCGGTGGGATTTGTCAAATGATCGTTATCACCGTCCAAATTAGCGTCTTCTGTAGCATCTAGTATGCCATCATTATCGTCATCAATATCGTCTATATCTAGAATACCGTCGCCATCCATATCCTGAAAAACAAACGCATATGAAAAATTATGAGCATCTACCCTATTAACCGATATAATGAAACAAACTAAAAATCCGAACAGAACCTTATCGAGCAAAGAAGTTAAACTTCTACTTATTAAACAGGTACTTTTTTCCATAAATGATAGTTTTTATTGAACTATACACCATGGCGTGTAGGAAATTACAGTAGTAAGACGTGGGGCTATCTATAAAATACTATGCAAGATAATTTTAAAATTGCAATACTCAAATTCTTAACTACATATTAAAGCTCGAATGCCTTTAAATTCATAATTAATCGATGAACTGCAATTGTCATGACCGTTATCTTAGCATTTTAGACACAGAAAACAACACCAAGTCACAAAACTATGATTGTTATTTTTAAGTCTAAACAGACTCTAGTTTTAGACTGAGCAAGTTATTTGACTTATTTTTGTTCAAATTTTTAGTATGAATTTTAAAGATGAAATTGAGAGACGAAGAACTTTCGGTATTATTTCTCATCCCGATGCGGGAAAGACGACACTAACAGAGAAATTGCTGTTGTTCGGAGGTGCAATTCAAGAGGCGGGGGCTGTAAAGAACAACAAGATAAAGAAAACGGCAACCAGTGATTTTATGGAGATTGAGCGGCAACGAGGAATTTCAGTAGCTACTTCTGTTTTGGCGTTTATTTATAAGGATAAAAAAATTAATATACTTGATACTCCTGGACATAAAGATTTTGCGGAAGATACTTTTAGAACTTTAACCGCGGTAGATAGTGTCATCGTGGTAATCGACGTTGCCAAGGGTGTGGAAGAGCAGACAGTAAAACTTGTTGAAGTTTGTCGTATGCGAAATATTCCAATGCTGGTTTTTATAAATAAGCTAGATCGCGAGGGTCAGGATGCCTTTGATTTGCTAGATGAATTAGAACAGAAATTAGGACTTTCCGTTACCCCTCTGAGCTTCCCTATTGGTATGGGATACGATTTCAAGGGTATATATAACATTTATGAAAAAAATATAAACCTTTTCAGTGGGGATAGCAAAAAGAATATTGAAGAAACCATCGCATTTGACAATATAGATAGTCCCGATTTAGAAAAAACAATCGGGTCTAACGCTGCAGAAGAACTACGTGAGAATCTAGAATTGGTTCAAGGAGTTTATCCGCAATTCGATAAAGAACTATATCTGGAGGGTAAACAACAGCCTGTTTTCTTTGGTTCTGCTCTTAATAATTTTGGAGTAAGAGAATTACTGGATTGCTTCATTGAAATAGCACCGTCTCCTAAATCCAAGAACGCGGAAGAAAGGCTTGTTAAAGCTAATGAGAAAGAGCTCACGGGATTTGTTTTTAAAATTCATGCCAATATGGACCCAAAACACAGGGACCGTTTGGCTTTTATAAAAATAGTCTCGGGCACTTTTGAGCGTAACAAACCTTATTTACATGTACGCCAAGGTAAAAAACTGAAATTTTCTAGTCCAAATGCTTTCTTTGCCGAAAAAAAAGAAATCGTGGATATCTCCTACCCAGGCGATATTGTTGGCCTACATGACACAGGTAATTTTAAAATTGGTGACACACTAACCGAAGGTGAGTCTTTACATTATAAAGGCATACCAAGCTTTTCGCCAGAACATTTTAGGTACATCAACAATGCGGACCCTATGAAGTCCAAGCAGTTGTACAAAGGAATAGACCAGTTAATGGATGAGGGTGTAGCACAGTTATTCACGCTAGAATTAAATGGGCGGAAAATCATCGGTACCGTTGGCGCCTTGCAGTTTGAGGTCATTCAATATAGGTTAGAACATGAATATGGTGCTAAATGTAGTTACGAGAATTTCCCTGTTTATAAGGCTTGTTGGATAGGCAACGAAAATAGAAAGACTGATGAATTCAAGGATTTCGTGAGGGTCAAACAAAAATTTCTAGCCAAAGACAAAAAAGGTCAGCTGGTGTTCTTGGCAGATTCTCAGTTTTCGCTACAAATGACACAAGCAAAATATCCTAAAGTAAAGCTTCACTTTGTATCGGAGTTTGAATAAAAAAAGCCCAGCATAATAATTTTAGCTGGGCTTTTTTTTACGCTTCTCCTGTTGGTCCAAAATTTAATGGAATTGGAGGTTGTTCATAATCCTTTATGGTTCCATGAGCTTTTTCAAAGCGTTGAACGTTATCATTTAAGGCCTTTAAAAATTTCTTGGCATGTTGTGGTGTCAAGACAATTCTGCTCTTGACTTTAGCCTTAGGCGCACCGGGCATCATACTAATAAAGTCTACCACAAACTCTGAAACTGAATGATTGATAATGGCTAGATTGGAATAAATTCCCTCTGCGGTCTTTTCATCAAGCTCTATATTAATCTGTTTTTGCTTTTGATTCTTGTTGTCACTCATTGAACTAAAATTATAAAAAAACCCCCAATGATTGGGGGTTTCTAAATTAAAATCTCAAGGCCTCTTTTCTGGCCATAATCTCATCATATTCTTCTTTGGACCCTACGATTATGTTTTCATAATCACGCATACCGGTACCAGCCGGGATTTTATGACCTACGATAACATTCTCTTTAAGTCCTTCTAAAGTATCTACCTTACCACTTACAGCGGCCTCGTTCAACACCTTAGTTGTCTCTTGGAAAGAAGCAGCGGAGATAAACGACTTCGTTTGAAGCGATGCTCTTGTAATACCTTGAAGTATTGGAGTTGCAGTTGCAGCAACGGCATCCCTGGCCTCTACTACATTTTTATCATTACGCTTAAGAAGTGAATTCTCGTCTCTAAGCTCTCTTGGTGTTACTATTTGACCTGCTTTCAGGTTTTCAGATTCACCAGCTTCCATGACAACCTTCTTACCGTAGATTTCATCATTCTCTCTGATAAAATCATCTTTATGTATTAATTGGTTCTCCAAGAAGATAGTATCTCCTGGATCTACAATCCTTACTTTACGCATCATTTGCCTAACTACCACTTCAAAGTGCTTATCATTAATCTTCACACCTTGTAGACGATATACTTCTTGAACTTCGTTCACCAAATATTGCTGTACGGCAGATGGGCCTTTTATCTTTAGAATATCTTCTGGAGTTATGGATCCATCGGATAAAGGCATACCGGCTCTGACATAATCGTTTTCTTGAACAAGAATCTGATTGGATAGTTTTACCAAATATTTCTTTATCTCACCTAGTTTAGACTCGATGATAATCTCACGGTTACCTCTTTTGATTTTACCAAAGGAAACTACACCATCAATCTCAGAAACTACAGCTGGGTTCGATGGATTACGAGCTTCGAATAATTCCGTTACTCTCGGAAGACCACCGGTAATATCACCCGCTTTTGCAGATTTACGAGGTATCTTCACCAAGATTTTACCTTCTTTTATCTTATCACCATCATCTACCATAATGTGAGAACCTACAGGTAAGTTGTAGGAACGTAATGTCTCACCCTTGGCATCTTGTATAAGAAGTGTTGGTATCAACTTCTTATTTCTAGATTCAGAAATCACCTTTTCTTGGAAACCGGTTTGCTCATCAATCTCTACTTGATAAGTTACCCCTTGTTCAATATTCTCATAAGCGATTTTTCCAGGGAATTCTGAAACAATAACACCGTTATAAGGATCCCATGAACAAATCACATCTCCCTTAGCTACCTTAGCGCCATCTTTAATGAACAATTGAGACCCATAAGGAATGTTATTGGTACTCAAGGTAATTCCGGTCTTAGCATCTACAATTTTTATCTCTGATGTTCTGGATATAACAATATCAGCTGGCTTCCCTTCGGAATCCTCGCTTTTCACCGTTCTCATATCCTCGATTTCAGCAATACCCGCAAACTTAACCTCTAACTTGTTCTCTTCAGAAATGTTACCTGCAATACCACCCACGTGGAATGTACGCAAGGTCAACTGAGTTCCAGGCTCCCCAATAGACTGTGCGGCAACTACACCTACAGCCTCTCCTCGTTGTACCATTTTGTTGGTAGATAAATTTCTACCGTAACATTTGGCACAAATACCTTTTTGAGCTTCACAAGTCAGCGCTGAGCGTACTTCAATACTCTCCACAGGTGACGCCTCTACCCTCTTTACATCAGACTCCATTACTTCCTGACCAGCGGATAGTATTAATTCCTGTGTTAAAGGGTTATAAACATCGTGTAGGGAAACACGTCCTAAAATACGTTCCCCTAATGTCTCAACTATTTCTTCATTCTTCTTAAGGGCTTGTACTTCTACTCCCCTTAAGGTCTCACAGTCCTCAATATTGATAATTACGTCTTGGGAAACATCAACAAGACGTCTAGTCAAATAACCAGCATCCGCAGTTTTCAAAGCAGTATCCGCCAAACCTTTACGAGCACCGTGTGTTGAGATAAAATATTCAAGAATTGACAATCCTTCCTTAAAGTTGGAAAGAATTGGGTTCTCAATAATCTCACCGCCACCGGCGGTAGATTTTTTAGGTTTCGCCATTAATCCACGCATACCTGTCAATTGGCGAATTTGCTCTTTTGAACCCCTTGCACCAGAATCTAGCATCATATACACCGAGTTAAACCCCTGTTGATCCTCACGGATACGTTTCATGGCCAGTTCCGTTAATTGTGCATTGGTTGAAGTCCATACATCAATAACTTGATTATAACGCTCATTGTTGGTAATAAGACCCATATTATAATTGGCCATTATACCGTCTACCTGACCGTTAGCATCAGCTATCATTTCATGTTTCTCCTTAGGAATAATAATATCACCTAAGCTAAAGGATAGTCCACCTTTGAAAGCGAATTCATACCCCATTGTTTTTATCTTATCCAAGAAATCGGCTGTAGTAGGTACATCTGTTACGGCCAATATACCTCCGATAATGTCTCTTAAGGATTTCTTGTTCAATACGTCATTTATGTAACCCGCAGCTTCTGGAACTTCCATGTTGAACAAAACTCTTCCTACCGTAGTTGGAATAATCTTATTGACCAATTCTCCTTCTTCGTTGAAATCCTTTGCCCTAACTTTTATACCTGCATTCAGGTTGACCATTCCCTCGTTAAAGGCAATCTCAACTTCTTCATACGAATAAAATGTAAGTCCCTCTCCTTTAATTGGAACTTCAGGAGTTGATTTACGCTCTTTGGTCATGTAATAAAGACCCAAGACCATATCCTGAGAAGGTACCGTTATCGGAGAACCGTTAGCAGGATTCAAAATATTGTGAGAGGCCAGCATTAATAACTGAGCTTCTAAAATAGCTTCTGGTCCCAATGGCAAATGAACCGCCATTTGGTCACCATCAAAATCCGCATTAAATGCAGTACAGACCAATGGGTGAAGGCGAATAGCCTTACCTTCGATTAGTTTTGGCTGAAATGCCTGAATACCTAAACGGTGAAGGGTAGGAGCCCTATTCAAAAGAACCGGATGTCCTTTCAATACGTTTTCAAGAATATCCCAAACTACAGGTTCTTTCTTATCTATTATTTTCTTAGCGGATTTGACCGTTTTTACAATACCTCTTTCGATTAGTTTTCTAATTACAAAAGGCTTGTATAGTTCAGCGGCCATATCTTTTGGAAGCCCACATTCGAACAACTTCATCTCTGGACCAACCACGATAACCGAACGCGCAGAATAATCCACACGCTTACCCAATAAGTTTTGACGGAAACGCCCTTGCTTACCCTTGAGTGAATCCGATAAGGATTTTAATGGCCTATTAGATTCTGTTTTAACAGCAGACGCCTTCCTAGTATTATCGAAAAGAGAATCTACCGCTTCTTGAAGCATACGTTTCTCATTTCGCAAAATTACTTCTGGTGCCTTTATCTCTACCAATCTTTTTAGACGGTTGTTACGGATAATAACCCTTCTGTACAAGTCATTCAAATCCGAAGTAGCGAAACGACCACCATCCAAAGGAACTAAAGGACGTAATTCTGGCGGTATTACCGGAATCACCTTCATAATCATCCACTCAGGATTGTTCTCTCGGTTATCTTGAGATTCCCTTAGGGCCTCAACAACCTGAAGTCTCTTTAAAGCTTCGGTTTTACGCTGCTTGGATGTTTCTGTATTCGCTTTATGTCTTAAATCATAAGACAACTGTTGTAAATCTATTCGTCCCAGTAAATCAATTAAACATTCAGCTCCCATTTTAGCGATAAACTTATTGGGGTCTGAATCTTCTAGATATTGATTTTCTTGAGGAATTTCTTCTAATATATTAAGGTACTCCTCTTCGGTTAAGAAATCCATTTTTTGAATCTCCGCTCCTTCAGGACCTTTAGCAATACCTGGCTGAATAACCACGTAACGCTCGTAATAGATTATCATATCTAACTTCTTGGAAGGTAGTCCAAGCAAGTATCCTATCTTATTGGGTAAAGAACGGAAGTACCAGATATGAGCAACGGGTACCACTAAATTAATATGACCTACCCTATCCCTACGTACTTTTTTCTCCGTAACCTCTACACCACAACGGTCGCATACAATACCACGGTAACGTATACGCTTATATTTACCACAAGCACACTCATAATCCTTCACAGGACCAAAAATACGCTCACAAAAAAGACCGTCACGTTCTGGTTTGTGCGTTCTATAGTTTATTGTTTCCGGCTTTAAAACCTCACCTCGGGATTCTGCCAAAATTGCTTCTGGCGACGCTAATCCTATTGAAATTTTATCAAACCTTTTTATTGGGTTATTATCTTTTATTCTTGCCATAATAGCGTGCTGATAATGATTTTAATTCGTTTCTAAATAGCTTTTTACAACTATAAAATTATTCTTCCAGTCTAATATCCAAACCTAATCCCTTAAGCTCGTGCATTAATACATTAAAAGATTCTGGTAATCCAGGTTCCGGCATTGTCTCACCTTTTACGATAGACTCATACGTTTTAGCTCTACCGATAACATCATCCGACTTAACGGTCAATATCTCCCGTAACGTAGCTGAAGCTCCATAAGCCTCTAGTGCCCAAACTTCCATTTCTCCAAAACGTTGTCCTCCAAATTGTGCCTTACCACCTAATGGCTGCTGCGTAATTAGAGAGTATGGTCCAATAGATCTAGCGTGCATTTTATCATCTACCATATGCCCTAATTTCAGCATATAGATAACGCCTACGGTTGCAGGTTGATCAAAACGTTGCCCTGTACCACCATCATAAAGGTAGGTATGTCCAAATCTAGGTATTCCCGCCTCATCCGTAAATTCATTTATTTGATCTAGCGTGGCTCCATCGAAAATAGGCGTAGCATACTTTCTACCCAATTTAAGACCTGCCCAACCTAATACAGTTTCATAAATCTGCCCAATGTTCATACGAGATGGTACACCTAACGGATTTAATACTATATCGACAGGAGTTCCATCTTCCAAGAAAGGCATGTCCTCCTGACGTACTATCCTAGAAACAATACCCTTGTTACCATGACGACCCGCCATTTTATCGCCTACTTTTAGCTTACGCTTTTTGGCAATATAAACTTTAGCCAGCTTCATAATTCCCGCAGGTAACTCATCACCTACAGAAATAGTAAACTTATCTCTTCTCAAGTTTCCTTGAAGATCGTTGAGTTTTATCTTATAATTATGAAGTAAGTCTGCAACTGAAGCGTTGGTGTCCTTATCAGTAGTCCAACTTCCGCCCACAAGGTGTGCAAAGTCGTCAACTGAATTTAACATCTTCATCGTGTACTTCTTGCCCTTAGGTAAAACTTCCTCACCCAAATCGTTGATAACACCTTGAGAAGTCTTTCCATTCACTAAAGTGAATAATTTCTCGACCAACACATCTTTTAGCTCTTGGAACTTTACTTCATATTCCAATTCCAGTTTAGAGAGTTCTTCTTTATCTTCTGAACGCTTGCGCTTATCTTTTACCGATCTAGAGAACAATTTCTTCTCGATAACGACACCTCTTAACGATGGTGAAGCTTTTAGTGAAGCATCCTTAACATCTCCTGCTTTGTCACCGAAAATGGCACGAAGTAATTTTTCTTCCGGGGTTGGATCAGACTCTCCTTTTGGTGTAATCTTACCAATAAGAATATCCCCAGGCTTTACTTCGGCACCGATACGAATCATACCGTTTTCATCCAAATCCTTAGTCGCCTCTTCCGAAACATTGGGAATATCATGTGTAAGTTCTTCTGCACCTAGTTTTGTATCCCTTACTTCCAAAGAGTATTCATCCACATGGATTGAAGTGAAGATATCCTCACGAACAACTTTTTCAGAAATTACGATAGCATCTTCAAAGTTATAACCCTTCCAAGGCATAAATGCTACAGTAAGGTTTCTACCTAATGCCAATTCTCCCTTTTCCGTGGCATAACCTTCACAAAGAACTTGACCTTTTTTAACCTTATCACCTTTCTTAACGATTGGCTTTAGATTAATACTAGTCCCTTGGTTCGTTTTTCTAAATTTAACAAGTTGATACGTTTTAAAATCCTCTTCAAAACTGATCAGTCTTTCCGCATCAGACCTGTTATACTTTATGGTAATCTTCTCCGCATCTACATACTCGATTACACCATCCCCCTCTGCATTAATCAATACACGAGAGTCGGAAGCTACCTGTCTTTCCAAACCTGTACCTACGATAGGGGACTGTGGTTTTAATAAAGGCACGGCTTGGCGCATCATGTTAGAGCCCATCAACGCTCGGTTTGCATCATCATGCTCCAAGAAAGGAATTAGGGATGCAGATATTGAAGCTATTTGATTAGGAGCAACATCCGTGTAATTAATTTCAGATGGGTCTACGACAGGAAAATCTCCTTCTTCTCTAGCAATGACCTTTTCCGTATCTATTTGTCCATTATCCTTTAAAGGAATATTCGCCTGTGCGATTTTCATTCCTTCTTCTTCCTCAGCACTTAAATACACATAATTATCGATGTCTACTTTTGCTTTTTCTACCTTTCTGTAAGGCGTCTCCAGGAACCCCATTGGGTTCACTTTAGCAAAAACAGAAAGAGAGGAAATCAAACCAATGTTTGGTCCTTCCGGTGTTTCAATAGGACATAGACGACCGTAGTGTGTATAATGCACATCTCGCACCTCGAAACCAGCTCTTTCTCTTGAAAGTCCTCCAGGTCCTAATGCAGACAATCTTCTTTTGTGCGTAATCTCTGCCAATGGATTCGTCTGATCCATAAACTGAGACAACTGATTGGTCCCAAAGAATGAATTAATTACAGAAGACAAAGTCTTTGCATTAATTAAATCTATTGGGGTAAACACTTCATTATCACGAACGTTCATACGCTCACGAATGGTACGGGCCATACGTGCCAAACCAACACCGAATTGAGAAGATAATTGCTCTCCAACCGTTCTTACACGTCTATTAGAAAGGTGATCAATATCATCAATCTCGGCTTTAGAGTTAATCAACTCAATCAAATACTTAATTATGGTTATGATATCTTCTTTGGTCAAGACCTGCTTGTCCATTCCAATATCCAATTGTAATTTTTTATTCATTCTATAACGACCTACCTCACCCAAATTGTAACGTTGGTCAGAAAAGAATAATTTATCTATAATACCACGTGCCGTTTCCTCATCTGGCGGTTCAGCATTACGCAATTGTCTATAGATATGCTCAACAGCTTCTTTTTCCGAATTCGTTGGATCTTTCTGAAGCGTATTGTGAATAATAGCATAGTCAGATTGTGCATTGTTCTCTTTATGCAAAAGAACTGTCTTTACATCTGCGTCAATAATCTCTTGAATGTGGTCTTTTTCCAAAATTGTATCACGATCCAATACAATTTCGTTTCGTTCTATAGAAACCACTTCTCCCGTATCCTCGTCCACAAAATCCTCGTGCCAAGTGTTCAATACCCTTGCAGCGAGTTTACGACCCAATACTTTTTTAAGACCGGCATTTGAAACCTTTACTTCTTCTGAAAGGTCAAATATTTCTAGTATATCCTTATCGCGTTCAAAACCTATGGCCCTGAACAAGGTTGTTACCGGTAATTTTTTCTTTCTATCGATATAAGCATACATGACGCCATTAATATCGGTAGCAAATTCTATCCAAGAACCTTTAAAAGGTATTACCCTAGCAGAATATAATTTCGTTCCGTTAGCATGAAAAGACTGTCCAAAGAATACACCAGGAGAACGGTGTAACTGTGAAACAACAACACGCTCAGCACCATTGATGACAAATGTACCACTAGGAGTCATGTACGGAATAGTACCAAGGTAGACATCTTGAACTATCGTTTCAAAATCCTCATGCTCTGGATCCGTACAATAGAGTTTAAGCCTAGCTTTTAATGGAACGCTATAAGTAAGTCCACGCTCTATACATTCTTGAATTGAATATCTCGGTGGATCGATGAAGTAGTCTAAAAATTCCAATACGAACTGATTTCTTGTATCAGTTATCGGGAAATTTTCCATGAAGGTATTATACAAACCTTCATCCCCTCTTTGGTCGGATTTCGTTTCAAGTTGAAAAAAATCTTGAAATGATTTAATCTGAATGTCTAAGAAATCCGGGTAGTCTGGAGTTTTCTTAGCTGAGGCAAAATTAATTCTTTCAGTCTGATTTGTGAACATCTACGGACAGTGTTTTGATCGTGAGTACTAATGGGTGGCATATCTCTTCATATACCTAATTCTATAAAAAGGCTTAGGTCTAGCCGCAAAAAGCGAAAAGACCTAAACCAAAAGTGCTATGGTTGTTGCTACTATTTAAGCTCAACTTCTGCTCCTGCTTCTTCCAATGATTTTTTGATACCTTCTGCTTCGTCTTTAGAAACACCTTCTTTCACTGCTTTCGGTGCGCTATCAACGATATCTTTTGCATCTTTCAATCCAAGACCAGTTAATTCCTTAACCAATTTAACCACTGCTAGTTTAGAACCGCCAGCTGCTTTTAGGATTACATCAAATTCTGACTTTTCTTCAGCGGCTTCACCACCTTCAGCGGCACCACCTCCGGCGGCAACTGCTACAGCTGCTGCTGCAGGTTCGATACCATACTCATCTTTTAATATATCAGCTAACTCATTTACCTCTTTTACAGTAAGGTTAACCAATTGTTCTGCGAAATCTTTTAAATCTGCCATTTTCTATCGTTTAATAAAATTTTAAAATATACTTAGTTTATAGTGCGTACTTATCTTTCAGATAATGTTTTGAGGATTCCGGCAAGCTTACCACCACCAGATTTAAGTCCAGAAATAACATTCTTGGCAGGAGATTGTAATAATCCTATTATCTCACCAATCATTTCTTCTTTAGACTTAATGCTAACTAAAGCATCCAAATTTTCATCACCTATATAAATTGCTTCTTCTACGAATGCCCCTTTCAAAAGAGGTTTATCAGATTTCTTTCTGAAATTCTTAATAAGTTTTGCAGGAGCATTACCAACCTCGGAGAACATTAAGGAGGTATTCCCCTTTAGTGTTTCTGGAAGTTCGCCGAACTCTTTTTCAGAAGCCTCCATTGCCTTTGCAAGCAATGTATTCTTAACTACAGCTAATCGTATGTTCGATTTAAAACAAGCTCTTCTTAAATCAGAAGTTGTCCCTGCGTCCAATCCAGAGATATCCGCTAAATAAATAGTAGAACTCTCTCCCAACTGCGTCGTTAAATCCTGTATAACCGTTGCTTTTTCTTCTCTTGTCATAATTGAAATTTTTAACTAGCAGTGTTTAAACTGACTTAGGGTCTAATTGAACACTTGGACTCATAGTGCTAGACATGAAAATACTTTTCATGTAAACGCCTTTTGATGCTGTAGGTTTCATCTTATTTAAAGTCTCCAATAACTCCTTGGCGTTTCCTGCGATTTTATCCGCTGAAAAGGAAACCTTTCCAATGGCCGCATGGACAATACCTGTTTTATCAACTTTAAAATCGATTTTACCAGCTTTTACTTCTGTAACCGCTTTGGCCACATCCATAGTTACTGTACCTGTTTTTGGATTGGGCATTAAACCTCTTGGCCCTAAAACGCGACCTAAGGGACCTAATTTACCCATAACGCTGGGCATGGTGATGATAACATCAACATCGGTCCAACCGCCTTTAATTTTATCCAAATACTCATCTAAACCAACATAATCCGCACCCGCCTCTTGAGCTTCTGCTTCTTTATCCGGTGTCACTAAAGCCAAAACCTTAACATCTTTACCTGTTCCATGAGGAAGGGTAACCACCCCACGAACCATTTGATTTGCCTTTCGTGGGTCGACCCCTAAACGAACTGCTAAATCTACAGATGCATCAAATTTTGTATTAGTTATTTCTTTAATTAAAGCGGAAGCATCATCAACAGAATAAAGTTTGTCTTTTTCTATTTTAGCGTGCGCTTCTTTTTGCTTCTTTGTTAACTTTGCCATTTAATTGCTCTTTAAGATTTTAAAAAGGTCTTTTACCTGCTACTTTCATACCCATAGAACGTGCAGTCCCCGCAATCATACTCATTGCAGATTCTACCGTAAAGGCATTAAGATCAACCATCTTATCTTCGGCGATTGCCTTGATCTGATCCCAGGTTACACTCCCTAATTTTACTCTGTTAGGTTCGCCAGATCCTTTTTTAATCTTAGCTGCTTCCAATAGCTGAACTGCCGCTGGTGGTGTTTTAACGACAAAGTCGAAAGACTTGTCCTTATATACGGTGATAACAACTGGTAATACTTTACCCGGTTTATCCTGTGTACGAGCGTTGAACTGCTTACAGAATTCCATGATGTTAACACCGGCAGCACCTAAGGCGGGTCCAACCGGTGGCGATGGATTCGCTGCACCTCCCCTAACTTGTAGTTTAACTACTTTACCTACTTCTTTTGCCATTGTTTAAAATTAAATTGAAAGTGTGTCAATGGAAGCAACACAACTTTTAAATATGTAACAATTATCTTAAATCTTTTCTACTTGCATATAACTTAACTCTAATGGCGTTTTTCTACCGAAAATCTTCACCATTACCTCAAGTTTACGCTTCTCTTCGTTAATCTTTTCAACCGTACCGTTAAAACCGTTAAACGGTCCGTCTATAACCTTTACCGTTTCTCCGAAAACAAATGGTATGGCAACGCTATCTGTATTAACGGCCAACTCATCTACCTTACCTAACATTCTATTTACTTCTGATTTTCTAAGCGGCACCGGGTCACCCCCTTTAGTCTCGCCTAAGAAACCTATCACATTCGTTATAGAACGTATGATGTGAACCATCTCCCCTCCTAAATTGGCTTTCACCATTATATATCCAGGAAAATAGACTCTTTCTTTATTTATTTTCTTCCCGTTACGTATCTGAATTACTTTTTCCGTAGGGACCAACACATCTTCTAAATAATCCGCGAACCCGTGTCTTTCAACCTCACTCTCTATGTAGCCTTTGATTTTATTCTCTTGACCACTTACAGCTCTCACCACATACCACTTTTTTTCTAATACTTCTGACATAGGGCGATTATTAATTAAGAACGTTATTGAAATATAGTTTGATGATCTTACTAAATACAGTGTCCACACCCCAAGTTGCTAAAGCGAATAAAATTGAGAAGACCGCCACGATAACCATAAGGTTAGAGGATTCCGCTCTAGTAGGAAGTGTTACGTTATTCCTTAACTCCTCAACAGATTCTTTGATATATGTAAACATTCCTAATTATTTTTCAAGTTCAACAACTAAAAAGGATTTTTTAAACCCTGCCTTTGGTGCTGTAAGAGAGACTTCCTTGGGCTTCGCCTAGGATGTACTTCTCGTCTCACTCACATTGTTCCAAAATTCGCACGGGAGGAGAGACTCGAACTCCCGACACCTGGTTTTGGAGACCAGTGCTCTACCAACTGAGCTACACCCGTTTATATTTACATCGAAAGGTATCCGCCAATGGCGGACACCCTTTTGATGTAACACTATTTTAAACTATTCTTAAAAGACTATAAAATCTTTGTAACCTGACCAGCACCAACGGTTCTACCACCTTCTCGGATCGCAAAACGTAAACCTTCGCTAAGTGCGATTGGCTGAATCAATTCTACAGTAATAGTTAAGTTATCTCCAGGCATAACCATTTCAACTCCACTAGGAAGAGAAATGTTTCCTGTTACATCCGTTGTTCTTACGTAGAACTGTGGACGGTAATTATTATGGAATGGTGTGTGACGACCACCTTCTTCTTTTTTCAAGATATAAACCTCAGCTTCAAATTTATCATGTGGCTTAACGGAACCTGGCTTACAGATAACCATACCACGGCTAATTTGAGACTTTTCAATACCTCTTAACAAGATACCTACGTTATCTCCAGCCTCACCTCTATCCAATATCTTACGGAACATTTCAACACCAGTAATGGTAGAAGCTAATTTCTCAGCACCCATACCAATGATATCAACAGCATCACCAGTATTTGCGATACCAGTCTCAATACGACCAGTTGCAACCGTACCACGACCTGTAATCGTAAATACATCCTCAACAGGCATTAAGAAATCCTTATCAACATCTCTTTTTGGAAGTTCGATCCATTCATCAACAGCTGTCATAAGCTCCATAACGGTATCAACCCATTTTTGCTCACCGTTCAAGGCACCTAATGCAGAACCGGCTATAACAGGCCCATTATCACCATCATACTCATAGAAAGAAAGCAATTCTCTAACTTCCATTTCCACTAGCTCAATAAGCTCCTCATCATCTACCATATCCACCTTGTTCATGAATACAACAATTCTAGGAATACCAACCTGGCGTCCTAAAAGGATGTGCTCACGTGTTTGTGGCATAGGACCGTCCGTTGCTGCAACAACCAAGATAGCACCGTCCATCTGAGCGGCACCAGTAACCATGTTCTTTACGTAATCCGCGTGACCAGGACAATCAACGTGTGCATAATGACGATTAGCCGTAGAATACTCAACGTGAGAAGTATTTATTGTTATACCTCTTTCTTTTTCCTCAGGTGCGTTATCGATAGAATCGAAACTTCTAAGTTCTGATAATCCTGCGTTAGCCAATACTGTAGTAATAGCTGCAGTCAATGTAGTTTTACCGTGATCTACGTGTCCAATGGTACCAATATTTAAGTGCGGTTTGGAACGATCGAAAGTTTCCTTTGCCATGTTTATTAAATTTTAATCTTAGTTTATATTAGTGTACAAATTTATACCTTAATTGAGCCAATGACGAGATTTGAACTCGTGACCTCTTCCTTACCAAGGAAACGCTCTACCCCTGAGCTACACCGGCGTAAAGTGTTGAACCTACTTTTCATAGTAGATTCCTGCCTTCGCAGGAATGACTTTCGTCAAAAATATAGAGCGGGAGACCGGGTTCGAACCGGCGACATTCAGCTTGGAAGGCTGACGCTCTACCAACTGAGCTACTCCCGCTTATAATTTCAATATATGAATACTATTTTTAAGTTAAAGTGGGGAGAGCAGTCCCGACGCTTCGGGAGAACCTTCAAAAGATTCAATTTCCGAACGGGAACAATCACCACCTTTTTCCTTTTGAGAAAAAGTGGGGAGAGCAGGATTCGAACCTGCGAAGACGTAGTCAGCAGATTTACAGTCTGCCCTCGTTGGCCGCTTGAGTATCTCCCCTTTAACCAGTATTTTAAGAACGTATGAGCCGATGGAGGGACTCGAACCCACGACCTGCTGATTACAAATCAGCTGCTCTAGCCAGCTGAGCTACATCGGCAATTTTATACCTTTTAAAGCATAAAAAAGTCCGCTATTTCTAACGGACTGCAAATGTATTGATTTATTTGATTATTCAAAATAAAATATCAAAAATTTTCTTCATGTTTGTAAACGTAATTTTTGCTTTCGTTTTATCAACTTTCTTTCTAATGAGTTACAGGCAGAATCCACAGCTTCTTCAAAGGACTTGCATTGTTTTTTTACCATGTATTTATCCCGGGGTATGTTAAGTTTTATCTCAACTACCTTATTCTCCTTTGCACTTGTATTCTCTACCTTTAGATAAACGTCCGAGCTAATTACTTTGTCATAAAAAGTCTCTAGCTTATCAAGACGATTTTGCAAGAAGTTTATCAGTTTTACGTCTGCATTAAAATTTACCGATTGTGTGTTTACTTTCATAAGCTGAAAATTTAAACCCTTAATATACCGGGCACGTTAAACGAATACTATTATTTGCCTCCCCGAGGATGAGCCGTAGCATGTACTTTTTTTAACTCTGCTATACTGTTGTGCGTATAAACCTGTGTTGAAGCCAAACTTGAGTGACCCAATAATTCCTTGACAGCGTTTAAATCCGCCCCCTTGTTCAACAAATGGGTCGCAAAGGTATGCCTAAGAATATGTGGACTCTGCTTTACCTTAGAGGAAACCTCTCTAAAATACTTATTTATTATCCTATAAACAAGGGTCTCATATATTTTATTTCCAGATTTGGACAAGAAAATAAATTGGGGGTCATTGATTTCTGCCAACTTAGACCGCTCGGCCTCATAGGACAAAAAATAGTCTCTTGTTTCGGTAAGCATGGGAATGATTCGTTCCTTGTTTCTTTTCCCAAGAACCTTAATCGTCTTACGTTCCAGATCAAGGTCCGTCAATTTTAGATTGATAAGCTCCGCCCTTCTCATACCCGTTGTATAGAGTATATTAATTATAAGATTATCCCTTTTTCCTTCAAAAGTCTCAGGGTATATAATCTTGGACAAGACCGATTCCATTTCCGTTTCCGAAAAAGGTATCTCGATTTTTTTCGAAGTTTTAAGCGCTTTATGTTTCGCCAACGGACTTGAAGCGATCTCCCCTATCTTCTGTAGAAACTTATAATAGGCTTTGAGTGATGCCAATTTTCTATTAATGGACCGGTTAGACAAACCGGCTTCAGATAACGCAACTACCCAACTCCTGATTATTGAATAGGGTATTTCTTCAATTTGCACTATTTCAAACTCAGATTCACAAAAGGAAGTGAACGTTTCAATATCGGATCGATATGCATTCGCAGTATGTGAAGAGTAGTTCTTTTCTAAAGTGATATAGGAAATAAATTTATCCAGAGCCATACCCAAAGTTACCAAAGTCTTTGATTGACCAACCTACTAAAAACAAAAAATCCCGTTTTACAACGGGATTATAGTATTTCAAATAGATAAAAGCCTAAATTTCTTCTTGATCTCTGAGACCTTGAATGTACTGTGCTTTTTGTATCTGCGCTCTGCGCTCTACAGAAGGTTTCGTGAACTGCTGCCTTTTACGCAACTGTCTCATTGTACCTGTCTTATCGAACTTTCGCTTAAAGCGCTTTAAAGCTCTATCTATGTTTTCTCCTTCTTTTACCGGTATTATTAACATGGGCTACAACCTCCTTTCTTTAGTGATTAAGGGCGCAAATATATAAACTTATTTAGAATTAACAACCCAATTTCAGAAATAACTATAACTTATTTAAGAGCTTACTGATTACAAGTATCAATCTATTGCTCAAGGCTTGCTCAAAGACCCTCTTACAATTAGTCAGCAGAAGCCAAGCTACTTCGTATATGGCTAGTTTTTCAAATATCGGGGTTCGATTTTCGCCAAACCGCAATTGAATTCAGTTCGTAGCAGGTTTGTAGTCCTTTTTGTCAATTACCATTTTGGCGAATCGGGGTTCCATTTTCGCCAAACCGCAATTGAATTCAGTTTGTAGCAGGTTTGTAGTCCTTCTTGTCAATTACTATTTTGGCGAATCGAGGTTCGATTTTCGCCAAACCGTAATTGAATTCAGTTCGTAGCAGGTTTGTAGTCCTTCTTGTCAATTACTATTTTGGCGAATCGGGGTTCGATTTTCGCCAAACCGTAATTGAATTCAGTTCGTAGCAGGTTTGTAGTCTTTTTTGTCAATTACCATTTTGGCGAATCGGGGTTCGATTTTCGCCAAACCGTAATTGAATTCAGTTCGTAGCAGGTTTGTAGTCTTTTTTGTCAATTACCATTTTGGCGATAATTTCCCTTAAAATTTCAGAAGTGCCACCACCAATAGGCCCAAGTCTACTATCTCTAAATAATCTAGCCATAGGATAATCCTCTACGTAGCCGTAACCCCCTAAGAACTGTAAGCACTCATAGGCGACCTCATCCGCAATTTTAGTCGATTTCAATTTAGAAATAGTCGCTTCCTTTACTACATATTCACCTTTGTCCAGCCTGTAGGCCACGGAGTAGTTGTACTCTTTACACATATCAATATCCGCATAAAGATCCGCGATACGATGGCGCAACGCTTGAAAAGTATTTATCCGTTTTCCAAAAGCTTCTCTTTCTGACATGTATTGCAATGCATATTCCAGCGCAAATTCTGATCTTGCGTGTGCATTAATCCCCATTATTAAACGCTCCAGAGCAAAATGCTCCATAATGTAGGAGAAACCCTTGTTCTCCTCTCCCATTAGATTTGAAGCGGGCACTATAACATTGTCAAAAGCAAGCTCTGCGGTATCCGATGCTCGCCAACCTAATTTATTCAGTTTATTGGCAGTAACACCTTTACTCTGTCTATCCACAACAAAAATACTGATACCCTTATTCCCCAAAGTCGGATCTGTTTTTGCCGCTACGATCATGTAATCTGCATAGACACCGTTTGTGATAAAAGTCTTTGAGCCATTGAGGATATAAGAATCGCCCTTTTTAACGGCCGTACTGCGCATACCTGCCACGTCACTGCCTCCAAATGGCTCTGTAACACATAAACAGCCCACCATTTTACCTGCTACACTTGGTTCTAGATATTTTTTCTTAATAGCTTCATCTGCCTCTTTATTGAGATGGGTCATCGCCAAATAGGTATGTGCCCAAATAGCTGCCGCAAAACCACCCGAGTTTATTTTTTGAAGCTCTTCCAATAAAATTACGGTATAGAACAAGTCTACATCTAAACCCCCATCTTTCTCCGGAGTAGCCAGACCAAAATAGCCCATCTCTCCAAACTTCTCCCAAATGAACTTATCTATAGTACCGGTTTCTTCCCATTTATCTATGTGGGGAACTACTTCTTTTTGCAAAAAATCTTTGAGACTTTGTCGAAATAATTGATGTTCTTCAGTGAAGTACATACTTTGCATAGCATTATTTTTTGAGGGACAAATATAGGGCAATTCTCTGAACTTTATTAGCCGGAAAATCCTCGATTCTTGACAATTCGTCAAAGGAATTGATACTTCCGTTGATATCCCTATAGTCGACGATACGTTGCGCAACACTTCGCGATATATAGACCAGTTTGGCCAGTTCTTCAACGGACGCCGAATTAACGGGGATTTTATCGATATCCGGTGGATTTTGAACCTCAAAAATCTCAAATGCCCTGTCCACTACATCCGTTTCAAGACCATAAACATCATATAATTGTTCCCTTACCAAAAAACCTCCAAGTCTATCTCTGAATTTAATAATCCTTGCGGAGAGTTTTTCACCAATACCATTAATTTTTCTAAGCTCCAGTGCCGTTGCGCTGTTCAAATCCTTTTTAATAATTTTTTGAATCGGCACGACCGGATTACTTGATTTATTTTGAAACGATTTCTTATTGTTCTGATATGATTTCCCTTGAGTTACCCAATCAGGGAATTTGAAATAAGGAGAAATTTGGTGTAATAACGAGTCTGATACCAATGTTACTTTTTGAAACTCCTCTTTAGTGTTTACAAATTTTTTGGTTGCCCTAAATTGATGTAAACGGTCAATTTCTTCCAAGGACATCCCCAAAGTGTATCCCTTGTAATCTGTAATAAAATTTGGGTTAAAGGGATACAAGGTTATCGAATCTTTTTCAAGTTGATTCTTTTTAAGTTCGTCTATCTCCGCTTGGGTTTTAGCATCAGGAACTAACAAAGAATCCCCGTTAGCATTAGATTTATCAATAAAGAAACGAATTACCTGAACAGCTACTAAAATTAACAGCAAAAATAAAATCCCACTTCGTTCCTGTTTACTGAACTTAAAGTGGGATTTAAAATTTTTCAATTTATCGCTTAATTAGTACACCTTTTTTATGGCATCAATATACCTGCTAAGACTCTTCTTCACCTTAGGGAAAAGGATAAGTAAGCCTATCATATTAGGAAAAACCAAGGCAAGAATCATTGCATCAGAAAACTTGATGACCGCGTCTAACGTTGCGGCAGCTCCAATCACAACAAATAATAAGAACATTACTTTATAAACGATATCAGCTGTTTTACCTCTACCAAAAAGATATTTCCAGGATTGAAGTCCGTAATAAGACCATGATATCATTGTAGAAAAAGCAAACAATATAATCGCAATCGTCAAGACATATCTAAACCCGGGAATAACGGAGTCATAGGCCATTGAGGTTAAATCTACACCACCAACGTATGCTCCGGTATCATTAAGCAACACCGTACTACCTACACCGTTGCCGTAATCAAAAGCACCGGCATCCATGTTAAAGAATATGATCACTAAGGCAGTCATGGTACAAATAACAACGGTATCTATAAAAGGCTCTAATAAAGCAACGATTCCTTCACTTGCAGGGTATCTTGTTTTAACGGCAGAATGCGCAATAGCGGCAGAACCCGCGCCCGCTTCATTGGAAAAGGCAGCTCTTTGAAAACCGACAATAATTACACCTACAATACCACCAATCGCGGCGTCTGGAGCAAAAGCGCCGGCGAAAATCATACCAAAAGCATCTCCTATATATTTGATATTCGCAAAGATGATAACCAAGGAAGCCAATACATAAATACCGGCCATAAATGGCACTATTTTCTCGGTTACACTGGCAATTTTCTTAATTCCACCAATGATAACGATACCCACTAGAATAGCAAGAATTACACCGATGATAACTCCCGTGGCACCTCCTTCTAAGTTTAACATGGTAGTAAGTTGTACTGCCGCTTGGTTGGATTGAAATGCATTACCACCACCAAAAGAAGCACCAACACATAAGATTGCAAAAATGGCCGCAAGAACTTTTCCTAAAATCTTGAAATTATTCTCACTTAAACCTTTGGACAAGTAATACATAGGACCTCCGTATACGGTTCCGTCCGGACCAACATCGCGGTATTTAACTCCAAGCGTACATTCTACGAACTTGGTAGACATACCGATCAAACCACAAACTATCATCCAAAAGGTGGCTCCCGGTCCGCCTAATGCGATGGCTACCGCGACACCTGCAATATTACCTAGACCAACTGTTCCAGAAACAGCTGTGGCCAATGCTTGGAAATGACTCACTTCACCCTCTTCACTCTCATCCCTAATAGTATCGGGGATATCGCCATCCTCCGTCATGTGCATTTCTACCTTCTCGAGACCATATTTTTCAATCTCTTCATATTTACCTCTAACGACATTAATGGCTAAAGGAAATTTGGTAATCCCGGGAAATTTAAAATAGATGGTAAAAAAGGTAGCACCCAAAATAAGAAGTATCAATACAATAGGAATATCATATCCTGCAATAGGGATAGATGTTAAGACCGTGTTTTCCCACCATGTCGCAAAAGGCATAAAGGCATCGTTCACTATTTCATCTAACCCCTTCTCTTGTGAAAAAGTGATAAATGGAACTAATAGGGTAAGAAAAGTTAGAAGTCTATACTTCATAATTTTTGGTTTTTTTAGTAATTAATTAGTTTGTAAGTCTGGCAATATCTTAAAAATAATGTATGGAATCAAATATATCTTCAAAAGATACTAGGCTATGTGAAACATCTCGTTCAATCTTTTAATCTGTTCGGGCCTACCTAGAACAATTACTTTACTTTTTGGTTGCAATTTTAAATCTGCCTCAGGGTTAATGATATACTCACCATCGGGAGCAATATAACCTATAATGGTACAACCCGTCTTCTTACGCAAATCCAAATCCCTCAACGAATTACAATCTACCTGATCTGCGAAATCCTCTATGGCCACTTCCTCCAAATTAGTGGTGTCCCCACCTTCCATAGAAAGTTTGTCCATGAAGGTTATTAAATCTGGCATTACGACCAAAGAGGCCATATGATCACCACCTATCTTATCTGGCATAATTACTTTATTCGCTCCGGCCAAGACCAATTTTTTTTGAGAATTCACTAAGGATGCCCGGCTTATAATGAACAACTTTTCATTGAGTTGTCTGGCAGATAATACGACAAACAAGTTGGTGGCATCGTCCGGTAAGGCGGTGATTAAAAATCGTGCCCTGGTTATTCCTGCCTCCAGCAGAACCTCATCATCATTTGCATCGCCCTCTATGAAAAGAATTTCGGCATCATGCTTATCTATGAGTTCCCTGTCTTTTTCTATAACGACAAATGGTGTTTTGTAAGCTTTTAAACGTTCTGCGGACTGCATTCCGTTACGGCCAAATCCACATACCACAACATGGTCAGATAGTTTTTCAATGGTATTTTTCACTCTTTTCTTTTTTAAAAGTTCTAAGGAATTTCTACTTAAAATATACTCCGTGATAACCGATATTGCAAAACCTACTATAAATACACTGGTGATAATAAGTAAAACGGTAAATATCTTGCCCTCTGGCCCCATTGGGCGTACCTCAGAAAAACCTACTGTGGTTACCGTAATTATGGTCATGTAGAAAGCGTCTATCCAAGAATAATCAGAAATAAAGCGGTATCCCAGTACCCCAAAAAAGAGTACCAGTAGCATTAGAACCAACGCTATATATATTTTTGAACGGAATAATTTAATCATAATTACAAATCAAAAACAGAGGTCCTCTTTGTATACACCAAATCTTTTATCTTAAGCCAAAAGGCCAAAAAAAGATAAAGCGCAAAACCAAATCCTAGGGTTACGAACGTAAGGTAAATAAATGAAGTACGAACAACACGGGCGCGAATACCTAAACGTTCTGCAATTCTCCTACAAACCTCAAAACCTCTCTTTTGAAGGTAATGCAACAAATTATATAAGGCATTCATTAGTTAAATTTAATGCTTTAAAGTTAATAACTCCGTGCCAACGGCACATTGTAGACAATTGTTTTTTTCGCAATAATTATTGTAGAGCTCAAGCAGCGCCTGTGTATCTTTTGCACTTTTTACAGTAACTCCTAAATCTAAAAAAATTTGCACGATTGAGTTACCTTCTTTGTCTATGCGTTCTATGCTCTTTGTAAAGGAATCCGACAAGGGAATTCCATTATGCTTTTGATAGCAGAATTTTAAAGGCATTACCGTATTGATTATTAAAAGATCAATAAACTTTTTTGAAATTTTCTTTACCCGATTATTCGAAGTTTTTCCAAACGTATAATGTGTATCCCAATAAATACTTGCCTTAACATTGAACAGCTCATAGAGATCCCTTCCCTCCAATTGCATCAAATCCTGAAATAGTTGATTGTTCGAAGCATACAAAGCTGCAAACTGGGAGATTCTTATCGTAGGGAAATTGAGCGGTCTTAATTTGAAGAATTCTGCTTTTTTTGATATTTCTGCTGATAGTTCGTATTTATGGACTAAAAAGTCAAAGGACTGCTTAAGTTCCTTTTGATAGGGCTCCATTTCGTTTTCATTGATAAGCAATCCCGCTAGTCCAAAAAGTAAACTTTCTAGCTCATGGGGCTTGTTGTAAAGTTTGCGAACTATTGAAAAATCTAAGTTCTCGGCTATTTCAAAGAAATGAGTCCCATTTATTTTAGACCCGAAATTCTTAAATAGAAGTACAAAAAGTACTTTTTCCCAATCGTTCTTTGAATCCTCTAAAAGTTTAGAGATTACGAGGGACTTTTTTTCCAACCTTTCAAAATATAATCTTTCCAACCAATTATGAATAGTAAAATCAGAAACCGCATTTATACCATATTGGCAGTTAATTGTTCTATTCTTGGTTCCTTCAAATAACCTCTTATAGTTGACCAATAACTCGTTCGGAATATAATTACGGAGCTCAAGGGTGGGTATTTCAGATCCATCTGCCCTAAAGACCGCAATATCATCTTCCCAGACCACATGGAGAATAACATTATTATAATTAGCGTCTTTTTCATGGTTATGGGCGTACCAATCTGAAGATTTTATATGAATTTCTACATTACCGGCCCAAAGTTGCCCATCAATTTCCACACTGGCATTGAAGAAGTCCGGACCGCTTAACTTATTATGTACGCCAGCGGATTTAATTAAAACGGTGTTCCCGGATGTTGTCCTTAACCCGGCATTTGGATATTTTTTATACTTCCATATAAAGTGAAGAAGGTCTTCTTTCATTGGTTAAAATTAAAAAACCTGCTTTACGGCAGGTTCTATAATTTGATTAATTTTTAGCTATTCCTGAATATCACCTTCCCAGTTCATAAAACCACCTTCAAGATTATACGTGTTTTCAAAACCAATACTGTTCATGATAGCGCAGGCCTGTCCGCTCCGGTTTCCTGATCTGCAATACACATAATAATTTTTTGACTTGTCCAGTTTTTCCAATTGGTTCATAAACTCTTGCCCCAAATAGATATCAATATTTTCAGCTTTAGGAATTATTCCATCCTCTAACTCCTCTTCGGTCCTAACGTCCAAGATAAAGGCATTAGAATCCTTCTCCAATTTGGATGCCCATTCTTCTTGTGATAAATCTGCCATAATTGTTTTTTTCAAAAATAAATGATTTTGATGAAAATCCCTTCCTTAATTTTTTAACAAAAATTTAATTAATCCAACGTTTAAACACGGAATATTACATATACATTTGTATATACAACTATTGTAAGTACATGAATGTAGAGGAGGTCATAAAAACGAAAACAGAGATTCCGTTAAAAAAGCGGACGCTTATTCACCTTTCCCTGGTTCAGAACAAAGTGAACGACCAAATTTCCTGCTTTCTTAAACCTTTTGAAATCTCTTTACAACAGTTCAACGTACTAAGAATATTAAGAGGTCAGAAAGGGAAACCAGCTAACCTATCCACCATAAACGAGCGTATGGTAACCAAAATGAGTAATACCACACGCTTAGTAGATAAACTTATTTTAAAGGGATATGTAATTAGAAGCGTTTGCCAACACAATCGTAGAAAAGTTGAAATAAAGATAACTACTGAAGGTCTAAATTTCCTAAATGAAATTGATGGCATGTTATTTGAAAAGGAAGAACAAATTCTAAATAACTTTTCTGAATCAGAACTAGAACAATTAAATAGATTATTAGATAAATTTTAAAATGAACAACACCTTAGAAAATAGAAAATGGCGTTATGCCACCAAAAAATTTGATAGCTCAAAAAAGATTTCAGATGAAAATCTAGAAATACTACTAGAAGCCACACAGCTTAGCGCTTCTTCCTATGGCCTGCAACCCTATCATGTTTTCGTTATTACAGATGCAGCTATAAGAGAACAATTAAAACCTGTTTCCTGGGGACAATCTCAAATTACGGATGCCTCTCACCTACTTGTATTTGCAAATCAATCCGATTTTGGTGGAGAATTGGTCGATGATTATTTAAAAAATGTATCGGAAACCCGCAATATCCCGAGTGAAGAGCTGAAAGCCTACGGTGAATTCGCAAAATCCAAATTATTGGATCTGCCTTCATCTTCTAAAGAAACTTGGACCGCAAAACAGGCTTACATTGCTTTGGGAAATGTAATGCAAGCGGCGGCAGAATTAAAAATCGATACCTGCCCTATGGAAGGGTTCGATGCCGAGGCTTACAATAAAATTCTAAATCTTAACGGTAAAAACCTGAACACGGCTGTTGTGCTCCCTATAGGATACCGATCAGCAGAAGACGAAACCCAGCATTATGCAAAGGTCCGCAAATCAAAACAAACTTTATTTACACATATATAATTTAAACAGACACAATAACATTAAAACTAAAAAGATGAAAAAAACAGTATTTAGCATAGCATTAGCGCTAGTTTTCGGATTTTCCGCCACTGCGACAACACCAGTGGATGGCGAAAAAAAAGAAGTAAACGTCTCACAAAGTACGGTGACTTGGAAAGGGTATAAAGTTACAGGTTCACACGAAGGTAAAATCAATCTTAAGTCAGGCTTTTTGTTGATGGAAGGTGAAAAGCTTACCGGAGGCGAATTTGTTGTGGACATGACAAGCATTACCAACACGGATATGACAGCAGGTAACGGAAAAGAGAAGCTAGAAGGCCATTTGAAGTCTGATGATTTCTTCGGGGTAGCAAATCACCCGACCGCTAAATTGGTTTTTACTTCCGTAAAGCCTTTTGATAAAAATTCAAAGTCCTATAGCGTCTCTGGAGACCTGACCATAAAAGGAATTACAAAGCCCGTGACCTTAGTGGTATCCATGTTCGAAAACAAAGCTACGGCAACAATTAAGGTAGACCGTTCTAAATTTGACGTGAGATATGGTTCTGGTAGCTTTTTTGATGATTTAGGAGATAAAGCTATTTATGACGAGTTCGATTTAGTGGTAGACCTCGCGCTATAAATACTAAGAGTATTTGAAATTTAGAGAATCCTACAAAAATCCCGTTGAAAGAAATTTCAATGGGATTTTTATTTTTAAGTAAAGAAAATTGGTGACTTTAAAATTCCTTTTTATATTTGAACCAATGAAATCAATGAATAACACTTGGTGGTGGAATAATTTGCGACAACATTCGTGAACTAGTCCCTATTGAAAATATATAAAGGCTTGTCATCACGACAAGCCTTTTTTAATTTATAACTTTTACTATGTCATTTCAACTTCAAACGCATTCTAAAAAAATCCTGGCAGATACCATTACTCCCGTAAGTGTTTATCTTAAAATCAGGGATAAGTTCCCGAATAGTATTTTACTGGAAAGTAGTGACTACCATGCCAATGACAATAGTTTTTCCTATATCTGCTGTAATCCGATAGCTTCCATAAAAGTACAGAACGAAGTCATCACCAAAGAATTTCCTGATGGTACCAAAGAAGAAATTCACATCACTAAGGAAACAGAGGTCACTAAGGAAATAGACAGTTTTGGCATACAATTTAAAATAGAGAAGCAAGACTTTAAGTTTATCACAAACGGTCTTTTCGGATTTATGGCCTATGACGCCGTTCGTTATTTTGAATCTATTGAAATTACTAAGAAGGATAATTCGGTTGCAATACCCGACATCTATTATGCCGTGTATCAAAACGTAATTGCAATTAATCACTTCAAAAACGAAGCCTATCTATTTGCGCATTGTTTTGAATCTGAAAATAACATTCCGCAATTAGAACAGGTTTTAAAGGTGAGGAATTTTGCCTCCTATAATTTCTCCAAGGAAGGAGCTGTTAGAACAAACTTAGAAGACAATGCTTTTAAAGAACACGTTGCGCTCGCAAAAAAACATTGCCAACGAGGAGATGTTTTTCAATTGGTATTATCCAGAAGATTCTCCCAGGGTTTTAGAGGCGATGAATTTAATGTTTATAGGGCGTTGCGCTCCATTAATCCCTCCCCTTATCTTTTCTTTTTTGATTATGGCGATTTTAAAATTTTCGGTAGTTCGCCAGAGGCACAAATCATTGTAAAGGATGGTAAGGCGGAAATTCACCCAATTGCAGGCACCTATAAAAGAACGGGAAATGACGAAAAAGACGCTGAACTTGCAAAGCAACTTGCAAAGGACGATAAGGAAAATAGTGAACATGTAATGTTAGTGGATTTAGCTCGGAACGACTTAAGTCGTAATGGAAATCTCGTGAACGTAGAAACCTATCGTGAGGTGCAATATTTCTCCCATGTAATACATCTCGTATCCAAGGTTACAGGGATGAAAAAAGCCGACATATCTACCTTAAAAATTGTAGCGGACACTTTTCCTGCCGGAACATTGAGTGGGGCCCCAAAACATATGGCCATGCAGCTTATTGAAAAATATGAAAAAACAAACAGGGGATATTATGGCGGAGCAATTGGCTTTATGGATTTCAATGGAAACTTTAACCACGCAATTATGATTAGGACTTTTTTAAGCAAAAACCATGAATTACACTTCCAAGCAGGTGCAGGATTAGTGGCTGCCTCAGATGCGGAAGACGAATTGCAAGAGACCTATAACAAACTTGGAGCGTTGAACAAGGCGCTAGAAATTGCTGAAACTATCTAAAAGCCTCCCCTAACCCCTCCCAAGGAGGGGAATAAAAACTAAAAAATGAGCGATATTATCACGAGGAAAATTAAGTCCTATTATGAAACACAAAAAACAATTGTACATATAATCTTCTCCCTTGGAAAAATTCTAAAAAAAATTCAAAATGGGCACTAATAATAACAAGAGAAAAGGTGCTCCCCTTATGGGGGAGTCAGAGGGGGCTTCTATTTTAATGATTGACAATTACGATAGTTTTACCTATAATTTGGTACACTATCTTGAGGATTTAGACTGTGAAGTTGTTGTAAAACGTAATGACCAACTAAACTTGGAAGATGTAGACAATTTTGAACTTATTGTACTTTCTCCAGGTCCGGGAATTCCCGATGAAGCAGGTTTACTCAAATCCATTATTAAAAGGTATGCCAAGACCAAACGTATTTTTGGGGTATGCCTTGGGCAACAAGCGATTGCGGAAGTTTTCGGAGGAAGTTTAGTAAACCTGGATCAAGTGTATCACGGGGTTGCATCTGAAATAGAAATTGTACAGGACGATTATATTTTTGAAGGATTACCAAAACGAATAGCGGTAGGCAGATACCATTCTTGGGTGGTTAACAACAATATTCCAGATTCTTTAGTGGCTACCTCCTTTGACACCAACGGACAGATAATGTCCCTAAAACACAGAGATTTTGATATACGAGCCGTACAATTTCATCCAGAGTCTGTATTGACTCCAAATGGAAAACAAATATTAAAAAATTGGGTAGAAGGTAAAAGCCCTGATAGCCGAGCGCAGTATTGAGCCCCAATAATCATTTATAAGCTCAATACTAACATCCAAATAACATCAATAATGAAAGAAACTTTAAATAGACTTATAAATCACGAGATCCTTCACAAAGAAGAAGCCAAGCAAATATTGGTGAACATGGCCAAGGGAGACTATAATATGAGTCAAATTGCCGCTTTCCTTACTGTTTATATGATGAGAAGCGTCACTATTGAGGAATTAGAAGGTTTTCGAGATGCCTTATTAGAACTCTGCTTAGCGGTAGATTTATCCCACTATAACCCAATTGACTTATGTGGTACTGGTGGGGACGGAAAGGATACCTTCAATATTTCTACTTTATCTTCCTTTGTAACGGCCGGTGCAGGCATCAAGGTCACCAAACATGGTAATTATGGTGTTTCATCTAAATGTGGTAGTAGCAACGTGATGGAATTTTTAGGCATTAAATTTAGTAATGAGGCAGATTTCCTAAAGAAATCCATAGATAAAGCAGGGATATGTGTTTTACATGCACCTTTGTTTCATCCTGCTATGAAAAACGTAGCTCCCATTCGGAAAGAACTCGGCGTTAAAACATTTTTTAATATGTTAGGACCCATGGTGAATCCGGCATTTCCAAAAAACCAAATGGTAGGTGTTTTTAATCTGGAGCTAGCAAGAATGTATGGTTATCTCTATCAAAATACAGATAAGAATTTTACGGTATTGCATGCTTTGGACGGGTATGATGAAATTAGTTTAACAGGAGACACAAAAACCATATCCAATGGCTCCGAAACTATTTTGAAACCCTCGGACTTTGGCGTAACGGAAATTGATGCAGACGCTATTGTTGGGGGCGATGACATTCCTACTTCCGCGCAAATATTTATGAATGTCCTCAATGGTAAAGGAACCGAAGCGCAAAATAACGTTGTCTGTGCCAATGCCGGTGTGGCCATTGCTACGGTGGAGCATATTTCACCAAAAGAAGGTTTTGAAAAGGCCAAGGAATCATTGTTGAGTGGTAAGGGATTGGCAGCATTAAAAAAATTACAGGAAATCAGTGCAGCATGAATATTCTAGACAAAATAATAGCGGATAAACGCAAGGAGGTAGATTTAAAGAAATCCATTATTCCCAAATCCCAATTAGAACAATCCGTTCTTTTTGACCGGACCGGTAATTCTTTGGCAAAAGCATTACGGAATAGTACTACGGGAATCATTGCGGAGCACAAGAGACGTTCCCCCTCAAAAGACACCATAAACCAAAACACCAATGTAGGTCTTGTGGCCAGAGATTACCAAAACGCAGGTGTAAGCGGAATGAGTGTCCTAACGGATATCAAGTACTTTGGAGGTTCCCTAGAGGATTTACTTCTTGCAAGAGCCTCCGTGATGATGCCATTATTACGAAAGGAATTCATTATCAACGAATATCAAATTTTGGAAGCGAAGGCTTTTGGCGCTGATGCCATTCTCCTGATTGCCGCGGTACTTACCAAAGCTGAAATAAAAACCTTTTCCGAGTTCGCAAAAAGTTTAGGCTTAGAGGTCTTGCTCGAGGTGCATAACCAAGAAGAATTACGAAAATCCGTTATGCCCAGTTTAGACATGTTAGGGGTAAACAATAGAAATTTAAAAACCTTCGAGGTAAGTCTTGAAACCAGCAAATCACTATCGATCCAAATTCCCGATGATTTTGTAAAGGTTTCTGAAAGCGGAATCAGTTCAATTGAAGCGATTAGAGATTTAAAGCAGTACGGATACCAAGGTTTTTTGATTGGTGAGAATTTCATGAAAACCGATAATCCTGGAAAAAGTGCCTTAGAATTCATTAAAAAGTTAAATTAACAAGTGGACTATTATTACTCCAATAGCGATAAGGACAAAGGTCAAGACGGTAACCATCCATTTAGGCTGAAGGTTTGCGGCATGAATAAAAATACTACCGAGGTTGCCGCTTTGAAACCAGATTATCTAGGCTTTATTTTTTGGAAGCCTTCCAAACGCCATTTTAATACAGCTATGCCACATCTACCCCATAGCGTTAAAAAAGTAGGTGTATTTGTAAATGCCGAGTTGGATGAGATTAAAAGCGCAGTAGAGCTGTACGGACTTCTATTGGTCCAATTACACGGCAAAGAGAACCCTGCTTTCTGTAAAGCGTTAAAGAAAGAAGTTCCCCAACTTAAAATCATAAAGGTTTTTTCTATAAAGGACAATTTCGATTTCAATGAATTACTACCGTTTGAATCCGTTTGCGATTTCTATTTATTCGATACTAAAGGAAAACTTCCTGGCGGCAATGGTTATACTTTCAATTGGAATCTACTAGAGAATTACCCTTCTACAAAACCATACTTTTTAAGTGGTGGAATAGGGTTAAATGAAATAGCATCAATCAAGGAATTTGCAAAAAGGCCCGAATCTAAATATTGTCATGCCATTGATGTGAACAGTAAATTTGAAATAGAACCTGGGCTAAAGCATATAGGGAAGCTTGAAAAGTTTAAGAATGGAATCAGTAATTAGATACAGAATAAAACAGTATTTGCTATTGGAAAATATATTAAAAATTAACTCAGAACCGTCAACTTAAAACTGACAACAATGAAATATCACGCAGACGAAAAAGGATATTACGGAGAATTTGGAGGAGCTTTTATTCCTGAAATGCTGTACCCAAATGTAGAGGAGTTGCGCCGTAATTATCTAAATATCATGTACGAGGATTCTTTTCAAAAAGAATTTCATCAATTATTGAAAGACTATGTAGGAAGACCGTCACCACTCTATTTTGCAAAACGCCTGTCTGAAAAACACGGGGCCAAAATATACCTTAAACGAGAAGATTTAAACCATACGGGCGCACACAAGGTTAATAATACCATAGGCCAAATATTAATGGCCAAGCGACTAGGAAAAATACGAATTATTGCCGAAACGGGTGCCGGCCAACACGGTGTGGCAACCGCTACTGTCTGCGCGCTTATGGGCATAGAATGTATCGTTTACATGGGTGAAATTGATATAGCACGGCAAGCACCCAATGTAGCCCGTATGAAAATGCTGGGTGCGGAGGTAAGATCGGCACTTTCTGGAAGCCGTACACTTAAGGACGCAACCAACGAAGCTATTCGGGATTGGATCAATAATCCCGTTGACACCCATTATATTATAGGTTCGGCCATTGGGCCACATCCCTACCCGGACATGGTCACTAGATTTCAATCGGTTATATCAGAAGAAATCAAATGGCAATTAAAGGAAAAAGAAGGACGTGAAAATCCGGATTATGTTGTTGCCTGTATTGGTGGTGGCAGTAACGCCGCAGGTACGTACCATCACTTTTTAGATGAACCTGAAGTGGGTATTATTGCCGTTGAAGCTGCTGGTAAAGGTGTAAATACCGGAGAAAGTGCTGCTACCTCCGCATTAGGTAAAGTTGGTATTATCCACGGCTGTAAAACCATGCTAATGCAGACTGGAGACGGACAAATTACCGAACCCTACTCCATCTCGGCAGGGTTGGATTATCCCGGAGTTGGGCCGATGCACTCCCATTTACATAAATCAGGTAGAGCAGAATTTTATTCAGCCACGGATGATGAGGCGATGACCGCAGGATTAGAGTTATCGCAACTGGAAGGTATAATCCCCGCTATAGAAACCGGTCATGCTTTCGCCATTTTTGAACATAAAAAGTTTCAACCAGACGATCTGGTGGTGATAAGCTTATCCGGTCGAGGCGATAAGGATTTACAGACGTATATTGACTATTTTAAACTATAAACTTGTTGGTCATTTTCGCGAAGGCGGAAATCCGCCCAAAATGATTTAAATCAATTAAATGCACCGCTATTATGTCTACATACTTACCAACAAGAATCACTCCGTTCTTTATGTAGGGTTTACCAATAATTTAAAAAGGAGGTTAAAGGAACATCGATCAAAAAGTAATAGTGGCTTTACAGGCAGATACAATGTTCATAAACTGATTTGGTTTGAAACTTCGTCCTACGTAATCAACTCGATTAAGAGGGAGAAACAGCTAAAAAAATGGAATCGAAAATGGAAAGAAAATCTTGTAAACGATATGAATCCAGACTGGAAAGACCTTACTTGGATGCTCGCAGATTAGACCATAAATGATAAAAACACGTTGACATATTAAACTGATTCCCGCCCTTGCGGGAATAAAAATGACCGCTTAACATGAACAGAATAAATCACAAGATGCAGGAGAATAAAAAGCTCCTATCCATATATTTTACAGCAGGATATCCTGCCTTGGAAGATACCGTACAGATTATTGAGGACCTGGAAAAAAATGGCGTAGATATGATTGAAATTGGCCTTCCTTTTAGTGACCCCTTGGCAGACGGCCCAACCATACAGGAGAGTTCTACGACAGCCTTAAAAAATGGAATGACAACGGCAATACTATTTGAACAATTAAAGAACATCCGAAAGACCGTCTCCATCCCCTTAATAGTCATGGGCTATTTCAACCCTATGCTACAATATGGCGTGGAAGCTTTTTGTGAAAAATGTCAGGAAATTGGTATCGATGGGCTGATCATGCCAGATTTGCCCTTGGATGTTTACGAGGCTGACTATAAAGTGATTTTTGAAAAATATGGTCTTATCAATATATTTTTAATTACGCCGCAAACAAGCGATGAACGTATTCGCCAAATCGATGAAGCCTCTGACGGATTTATATATATGGTAAGTTCCGCTAGCGTCACAGGTTCAAAATCCGGCTTTGGAAATGAACAAGAAACATATTTTGAGCGTATTGCCAACATGAACTTAAAAAATCCACAGATAGTTGGTTTTGGTATCAAGGATGCGGAAACATTTGATCAGGCCACAAAAACTTCAAAAGGTGCCATCATTGGTTCTGCTTTTATTAAATATTTGACTGCCAATGGCGTAAATGAAGTAAATTCATTTATAAAATTAATTCGATGAAGATTAAACTACTTGCACTAATTCTTTTTTTAGTAAACATCTTAGCTTTGAATGCTCAAGATTTTCCCAAAGGGATTTATATGAGTATAGATGAAGTCCAAAATAAAGAACCTTCTCTGGCTTACACTCTATTATCAGAAAGAAGAACTATAGGCGAAATAAAGATGTCTGGCGGAAATGACTATCGAATATCCTCTACTACAAAACTTATCTCAAAAAAGGATATCAAGAAAAATATAGCAGCTTATTCAAATGGAGATACACTATTTTTAAACTGTTTCAAATATAATATCCAGCTTCACTATACGCCAGTTTTAAAACATGGTCGGTATTTATTTTTTGTGGCTGGCATTTCCCAAGATGAAAACATGTACAATTATCAAATTCAAGAAAGCGAAACTTCTACTTTCTGGAGCAAAGTGGGTGGAGGTATCGGCGGAGCTATTTATGGTGCCAAAGTTGCACAATTACGTTTTCCTTATTTAGTAGACTTAGAATCCAATGAACTAACCTATTTAAATGATTTTGGTTTAGAAGAATTACTTGCTAAGAATAGCTTAGCTCTTCTAAAACGATATAGAGAAGAAAAAAATAGGAATGACATTCCTAAAAGTCAGTTAGTGTTAAAGTATGTAGACAAGTTAAATGAACTGGAATAACAATAAAGAAACGTTCCTTAATCATACCAAAAAAACACTTATTCTATTAGCATAAAATACTCTGTTCTTTTTGAACCAAACTTAATTCCATTAGAATAATAGTCTTAAGTCTTTTCCATCTTTAAACTTGTTTTCATCTAATACTCAACTCGTGCAAAAGTTGCCATTATTAGTTTGGCTTTTATTAAACATATTATGACTAGTAATATAGAAGCTATTTTCTATATTTATTCCATTTAATAGCGCCTTTTCTTAATAACCAGGGTTTTGAATTATATCTGGGTTAGAGTTCACTTCAGAGGATGGAATTGGCCAAATATATTCGTGCGAATCAAATTGTTTTTGTGCACTTTGATTGCGATTATTAAAATCTAAGATGGTAGTTTCTAATAATTCATTTCGTATTAAATCATCCTTATACTGTCCCTCAAAGCATAATTCCAGTCTTCTTTGCTGCAAAACTTCCAAAAGGAAATCCCTTTGACCTAAATTATCTGGTAACTGCCTGCCATTTGAAATAGACCTACTCATTACCTCATTCAAGGCTTCATATGCTTTTTGAGTAGGACCATTTAAAGCGTTTTCTGCTTCAGCCAACATAAGTAATACATCTGCATATCTTAAAAGTGGAAAATTCTCAGAAGAATTATTGATTTTGGGAGAAATCGAGTAATCTGTTATAAATTTGGTCGGTCTCCAATTATTCCTGTTAGTATCATTCTCTGTATTCTCTGCAATAACTTTGAAAGAGGCAATATTATTCTGAAACCGAGAATCGGTAATATCTAAAGGAAACTCAATTGGCTCTTCTAACTCTTCCAGATTACTAAAGAACCCTTCAACAAAAGAGTCATCTAAAAGTAGCATATCACTCAAAGCATATCCTAGAGGGCCCCATCTCACTCCACTATTCCCACCTGTTTCATTATCTCCAGATTCAAATGGAATCGTAAAAATAATTTCAGAGTTCATACTTTCATTCTCGGTGCTGAATACATCACTATAGTTCTCCTCCAAGAAAAATTGACCAGTTATCTTTTCAAATTGGTTTATTGCCAATAGATATTTATCATTTTGAAAATTTGGAAAACCTCCTAAATACAGATAGAATTTGCCTAATAAGGCTTGTGCAGCATAAACAGATGCAGTTTCAGAAATTTTTGATTTTGTTAAATAGTTTTCTGAAAATTTTAAATCGTCCTCTATAAGATTTAATACGCCTTGTTTATCCTGTAAAAACTTAGCGTCTAGTTCAAAAACAGAAGAAGTCACCAAGACAGGATTACCGTACAATTTGACAAGATTAAAATATAACAATGCCCTTAAGAATCTAAATTCTGCTTGCAATTCATTCTCATCTCTATTGGACGGAGAACTATAATCAGATTGTTTAATGGCGTCTAGGGCTAAGTTAATAGACCATATAGCCTGATAATGTGCTGACCAAACTTTGTCTATGATTTGATTCGAAGGAGATATGTCATAGCTATCCAATTTTAAAAAGTCTTGCATTGTAGATTTAGGATTTATAAATGATAAATCAGCACCTATATCTCCCCAATACAAAGAATACCCTTCGCTATTATAAAAGGCATCTTCCTTTAATACATTATAGGTCCTACTCAATAAAAAATCAATATCTAAAGATGCCTCCTCTAAAGGTTTACTTGATTCTATTAGCGTAAATAAAATGGACTCCATTCCATCTTTAATTATCTCTACACCTTCAACTTCATAGATAACGTTTGGGTCAAAAGATTCAGAAGAAGGTGATAAATTGACAATAACTTTATATTTTCCTACCGGAATGTTATTAAATAGAACTTTTCCTGTAATATCCGTGGTCAGATTTACCGTACTAGGTTCAGTCTTCACGACTGCATTTTGCTCTGGTATGCCATCCGATGAAATGATTTTTACCTCTAAATTCCCTAAAGATTCAAATGATGGAATATCTTTGTTGCAGCCAACACAAAATAAAAACACCAAAAAGCCAAGGAATGAATAATATTTTAACGGAGATGAGAATGGTTTTAAAAATAATCTACTTTTATTAGGCATATAAATGAAAAAGATTTCGATATTAGTTACTATAAATATAAGCACATATGAAATTAAACGGTTGTTTCCTTTTTTTATTGATATTCAATAACGTTTTTTCTCAAGATTCAACCGCAATTAAATCCCAAGTAAAGCATAGTATTGATGAACTAGTAAATTTTGTAAAAATCCCTAACGACGCCCTTAATGCAGATGACATAGACTCCAACCTTATCTGGTTGCGTAACAAGTTTAATAATAGAGGCTTCAATACCAGTATCCTAGAAACGGAAAACCTACCCTTGTTCTTTGCTGCCTTACCCATGGACGATAGTAAACCTACGATACTATTCTACATGCATTTGGACGGACAGTCTGTTGATGCCACCAAATGGGACCAACCAAACCCTTACGAGACCGTTTTAAAATCTAAAGACGGTGACGTATGGAAGACGGAAGCCTTTGAGGACTTAAACGATGATATTAATTATGACTGGCGCCTTTTCGGTAGGTCAACTTCAGATGACAAAGGACCCATCGTCATGTTACTGAACGCTATTGATCTCTTAAAGAAAAACAATGTAGCAATACCCTTTAATGTTAAAGTAATTCTGGACAGTGAGGAAGAAAAAAGTAGTAAGCCCTTACCCGAAGCCGTAAAACAGTACAGGGAACTTTTAAAGGCCGATTTTCTGGTCATTAACGATGGTCCTGTACATGCTTCCGGCAAACCTACTGTAATCTATGGCTGTCGAGGAATAACAACATTATCATTGACGACATTTGGTCCCATACAACCTCAACATAGTGGTCACTATGGAAATTACGCCCCTAACCCTGGCTTTCAACTTGCACAGTTATTGGCCAACATGAAAGATAAAGAAGGGCGTGTACTCATTCCTGGGTATTATGACGGAATTACTCTAGATGAAGCTACAAAGACCGTTTTAAAAAGTGTCCCGGACAGCGACGATTTGATTTCCGAGAAACTTCAATTTAAAACAGCGGAGAAAGTAGGTGCGTTCTATCAAGAAGCATTACAGTATCCTAGCCTAAACATCAGAGGCCTGGGCTCTGGTTGGATTGGAGAAAAAGCAAGAACCATAGTTCCTGCCACAGCAACCGCCGAACTAGATTTAAGACTGGTTCCAGAATCCGACGGAACACGTCTTAAAAATCTGGTCAAGAAATATATTGCCAATGAAGGTTTCTATATTACAGATACCATGCCAACCGAACAGGAACGTATGGATCATGATAAAATAGCCATGATTAAGGAAGGTTCTGTTACCGATGCCTTTAGAACCGACCTTAACCATAGCAACGGTGATTTTATCGTTAAGGTTTTAAAAGACACGTTTCAGGACGATGTGGTGCAAATTCGGATTATGGGTGGAACCGTTCCTATTTCTCCTTTTATCAATGAATTGAAAATCCCTGCGTTTATCGTGCCTATGGTAAATCCCGATAACAATCAACATAGCCCTAATGAGAATCTAAAGATTGGCCAAATAGCCTATGGCATTCAAACGTTCTACGCCATTTTGAGTACTCCTTTACCGTAAATATTGGTCTAATTACAACTAACCCAGTAGTCTATTCTAAATTATCATGAAAGTATCACAGAAAGAACATCTTTCTGTGACCGCTTTGTTACATCCTATCTTTTCATTTGTTGTAAACTTAAAAAATAGAACAATGAAAAAAACTAATCTTTTAACCATTTTTATCTTCTTGCTACTATTAGCAAGCTGTTCTGAAGAGAACGAACAAGATCAACAACCAATTACCCCCGTTTCGGGTGCGTTAGCTGGCGGACCATTTACCTTCTGTGTAGATGGTGAAGCCGATATGGTATCTGGCATTACCCTTAACAGTGATGCTAGCATGGGCACCAACAGTACTTTCATCGTTACCGATGATAAAAATGTTATCCTTGGACTACCTCCCAATATGGAAGCCTTAGAGGGCGTTAATTTTGATGAGGCCGGCGCGGGTGTTTGTCTTATTTGGTACCTGAGGTACGAAGACGGACTTGCAGGACTGGAAGTAGGCATGAACACGGATGATTTAACCGGTACATTTGACCTTTCCAATACTATCGAGGTAGTACGAAACGAAACAGCCGCAGGTGAAATTTCTGGTGGACCTTACGAGTTTACAGTAGACGGTACTCCCGATTTTGTAACGGAACTTACGCTTAACGCGGAAAATGCAAAAGGAACGAACAGCACTTGGGTAATTACGGATGATAAATTGAACATCCTAGGCCTACCGCCAACCTTAGACGCGGTAAAAGAAGTAGATTTTGACCAAGCCGGTGCTGGTGTTTGTTTGATCTGGTACCTCCGTTTTGAAGATGGTCTGGTTGGCGCGGAAGCCGGTTTAAACGCGGCTGACCTTTCTGGTTGTTTTAGCCTTTCCAACCCTATTGAGGTAAACAGATTACAAGCCGCACAAGCTGGTGTAATTTCCGGAGGACCTTATAGTTTTTGTGTTGATGGCACGGCCGATTTCGTGACCGATATTAGCTTAGATGCCAGTGAAGCTTCTGGAAGCTTAAGCAGCTGGATCATTACGGATGACTTAGGAAATATCCTAGGGCTACCGCCAACTTTAGACGCCGTAAAAGGGGTTGACTTTGACGAAGCAGGAGCTGGAACCTGTCTTATTTGGTATTTACGATACGAAGAAGGTCTAACAGGGCTTGAACCAGGCATGAACGCTAATGACCTTAAAGGTAATTTTGGATTATCAAATGCCTTGGAAGTAGTTAGAAGCAAACCAAATGCCGGAAGCTTGACCGGTGGACCGTACACGTTCTATGTGGATGGAGAAGAAGATTTTGTTAGCGGTATTCATTTGGATAATTCTGAAGCTAGTGGTTCTCTAAGTACTTGGGTTATCACAGATGATTTAGGAAATATCCTAGGATTACCTCCAACTTTGGATGCCGTAGAAGGTGTTAATTTTGATGGTGCAGGACCTGGAACCTGCCTTATCTGGTACCTACGTTATGAAGAAGGACTACAAGGTGCTGAAATGGGAATGAACGCAAACGATCTTGAGGGATGTTTTGACCTTTCCAACCCCATAGAGGTAAATAGATTGAAAGGTGCTGAAGCGGGTACCATCTCTGGCGGCCCATATAGCTTTTGCGTAGACGGCGTGGCCGATAATGTTAGCGGAATAGCTTTGGACAGCAGTAATGCCTTTGGTAGTAACAGCACATGGGTAATTACGGATGATAAAGGAAATATTCTTGGTTTACCACCAACGCTTGATGCAGTAGAAGGTGTTGATTTTGACGGAGCAGGCGCTGGAACTTGCCTTATCTGGTACTTACGCTACGAGGGCGAAATTAAAGGTCTTGCGCCAGAAATGAACGCAGCCCATCTAGAAGGAAACTTTGACCTTTCCAACCCAATAGAGGTGGTACGTAACAAGCCAAATGCAGGAACTATTTCTGGAGGTGCGTTTGAATTTATAATTGATGGCACGCCTGATTATGTTACTGGCATCACGTTAGATAATACTGAAGCTGCGGGAGCCAATAGTTCATGGATAATTACCGACGCCAGCGGTAGAATCCTAGGTCTTCCCCCAACGCTAGAAGCTGTAGAAGGAGTTGATTTCGACGCCGCAGGGGAAGGTACTTGCTTCATCTACTACATTAGATATGAGGATGGTTTAAAAGGTCTAAAAGCGGGATGGACTTTTGACGAATTTGAAGGCTGCTTTGATATTTCTAACTCCATAGAAGTACTAAGAAAAGTTCATTAGTAGTGTATTTAGTTGATTGTTAATAAAAATGGCAAGGATAATTATCCTTGCCATTTTTTAGTAATACACATTTTTTTTTAGTAGTCTAAGCTGAGTTTCTACTAGCATTAATATTACCGTAAAGGGAACGGGTTACAATTTTCTCGTAGAGTGCTTTATGGGCATTACCCTCTCCTATTTTTTGTAAAGCATACTGCTGTATTACCAATAACGGTAGTACTATATTTTCCCTAATCTTAATAGATTCTCTTGAGATGGTTTCTTTCTCCATTAAGATTTCCATACCGGAAAGCTCTAAAAGCATTTTTTTAGAAAGCTCGTACTCATCGTGCAATATTTGCCAAAAGTCGCCATACTCTTCATTCTCCCTCATGTAACTTGTCAATTCAAAATAGCATTTAGATAAGCTCATCATACTATTCATCATCAAAGCTTGGAAAAAAGGAACTTCATTGTACAGTGTCTTTGCCTCATCGAACCTACCGTCGTCCGCCAAATACTTCAAAGCCGTACCTATTCCAAAATAACCAGGAACGTTTTGCTTTAACTGACTCCAGGAACCTACGAAAGAAATCGCTCTTAGATCGGATAACTCCAGTTTTGCCTTATTCCCCCGTTTACCGGGCCTACTGCCAATATTAGCTTTCGTATAGTACTTTAGGGTACTCATGTTTTCCAAATAAGACATGAAATTCTCATGATGTTTCAAGGCGTCATATTTCTCAAAACTTAGTTCTGAAAGTTCTTCAATCAAGGCACGTGAATCTTCTGAAATGGTAATTTCCTTCCCCAATATCGTATTAGACAATCCTGCTGTTAATAGTTGTTCGCTGTTATAAATAAACTGCTCCTTTGTACCGTAGGTACTTGTAATGGTTTGTCCTTGAATTGTCAATTGAATCTCGTTATTGGCCACTTTATTGGTCTGTGCCGCATAGAAACGGTGTGTTTTACCTCCACCTCTTGCCGGTGGACCTCCTCTTCCATCAAAGAAAACTGCTGCAATTTCGTTAGCATCACATACTGCCGATAGTTCTTCCTTTGTCTTAAGAATGGACCAATTGGCCTTTAAGTAACCCCCATCCTTGGTACCATCGGAAAAACCGAGCATTATGGTCTGTTTATCTCCCCTATTGGCCAGATGAGTTCTATACGCTTTTAAATTAAACAGTTGTTGCATGGTAGCTTCCGCATTATCCATACCCTTCATGGTCTCAAAAAGTGGAACAATATCAAAGGTTATCTTTTTATCTGCCCAACCACACCATCGGAACAAAGCATAAACAAAGAGAATACTGAATACATCTTCTGAATTACTTATAATGTACCTGTTACATCCTTCTTCGCCATTCTTTGCTTGAATGGTTACTAGTTGTGACACGTTCTTAATCGTGTCCTTTACTATATCCTCCTTATAATCATCCGGTACTAAGGACAACTTCTCATTTAAAAGGATATCAATCAATTTTGATTCGGATAGCTCGTTCAAATCCTCTTTTATAAACCCATTCTTTATCAATACCGCATTCATCACTTTGGTGTGCATACTGTGATCCTGCCTAATATCTATAGTGGCAAAATGCGTTTTGAAAATTTTAACTTTGTCTATGAACAAGTCCAAATCCTTCAAATATAAGTCATGATACTTATCTATCAATGCGGCTCGTATCTGCTGTAAGGGTCCTATAATGTCCTCGTAGCCAACATCCTTGGTAGGGTCGAACATGGCCTTGTATAAATTAGCCCGCAATTTGTTCAGAGGATCCTGCACTTCCCTAAAAGTTAGTTTGTGCTGTAAGCGCTTTAAATCGTTATAATAACATTTCATTAGGGTAATACGTAGCTCATCCATTACATCTTTGGTAATATCTGCGGTTACAAAGGGATTACCATCTCTATCACCTCCCGGCCAAAAACCTAATTTTACAATATCATGATTTTCAAAACCTCTACTACCCGCGCTTCTCTTTATATATGCATACATATCTCCAATAGCATCATAATAAACATTTCTAAGGGTATATATGATATTCTTGGCCTCGTCCAAGGGTGTAGGTTTTTTGGCATTTACCAAGGAGGTTAATCCTAACTGCTGTAGGGCTACATCTATTTCATCTATCTTATCCTCTAAAATAAGCGTCCTTAAATTGGTGATAATATCTAATACCGCGGGTGTATAGAACTGCGTAGGGTGTGCCGTGAGTACTATTCTTGCGCTAAAATTGTCTAGTTTATCGGCAATGGAATCCCAAGCGTTGTTCTTCTCGACCAACTGAAAATAGTCTTTTAAAGACAATGAACTACTGTGCTTATGTATTTTTGGAAATGCGGCATCCTCCACACTATCATATAACACCACCTGACGCTCTACGTACTGAATAATTCGGAACATGAAGTCTATACGCTCTTCCTCCGTATCGAGATTGGCAAATCTTTCAAAGAAATCCTCTATGATTTCCTTAGGATTCAAGCCCGATTGTAGACCTTTCTGGGATTGGTCCATTAACAGGGGAATAAGCATTCCCACGTTTTCTATATTCCGATACGGTAAATTTAAGAACAGGCTGTTATAAACATTGAACTTGTTCTGTACCGATTTTTTAAATTCTTCTAATCTTTCTTGCTGCTGCATACCTCAATTTCGTTATCAATTCTTATTTGAAAATTGCTGGTATAACATACCGAATTTTCCGATATAAATATCGCTATTCTAAGAGAATCTTGAATTTAAATTTTAGTAAATAACAAAATTCATAGGCGACACCACAAAAACAACAGCTTTGACAACAATAAGTCTAGATTACGAGATGTAGCTTATATATTTACAATGTATTTAAGTAAATAATTTTTTCATTTTCATATAGTGTTCTCGTAAAAGAGTCTGATCTTAAAAGATTGGACTCTTTTTAGTTGGTGGCCATTCTATATTTTGAGACAGTGAAATTAATAGAATCTAAGATTAATTTCTGAGGTGTTCAAAACTTAGGTCATTACGTTACCCGTAGTCTAAATTATCAATTTACCAAAGCTGATATAAAGTAGTTTCAATTACACCTTTACCTTTACCTAAATCAATAGCAGATAAAAGCTTTTCCTCTATAACTTTTAGATTAAACGGTGCAGACAATACCTTGACACCACTTTGTTTTTTAAGCCGAATTCCCTGACCTGAAATAATATCTCTGTTGGGCTCGTATTCACCTGCGGGAACATGCTCTGTAATTATTACATACTTAAAAGCACTTAGTTTTTTAATTATACGGAGTATTTCTTTATTCGAAAGGTGTTGTAAAACCTGCCTTAATAGTACACAGTCCGCAGCAGGTAAAACATCATTTGAAATATCCAGACAATAAAATTCTAGGTTTTTCAGGTCAAATTTTTTCTTATTACGCTTTACCAGTTCTGGCACAATATCTACGGCATGGTAAAACTGGGTGTACTCCACTAATTTGCTTCCAATATTAAAATCTCCACAGCCTAAATCACAGACCGTAAGGGGATGTTCAAAATCGCTTAAGAAAGCAATCAAGTCTTTATGATAGGGTGCTATGATTTGAGGATGATGTGAACCAACTCCTGAATAGAAATCTGTTTGATTCCCTCCCCATAGTTTCTTTTCGTATACCTGTATCATGGCCCTTTTCGTAGGCCATGGTTTCTTTGCCAATTTAGATATATGTCCGTTAGCTTCCATTTAAAATGATGGTCTATGAATCATACCATAAGGAGATAATTCATCATGATTTTAAAAAAATTCCCTGTATTGCATCACCCTAAAATCCAAGGTATTGAAATCAGGATTTTTGATCTTTAATTTTTTATATAAATCTAAACTGCCCACTGCTCTGTTGGCCGCTCCAGAAGGTGCCGTTAACGAAACCGTTTTCAGGTGTTTCTTTGTCTTTGGATGCGTAAATGTATGAATCCTTGGCACTACGTTCGAGACTACCTGCAGCGCAAGACCATTTTCTTTGAGATGTCTTCTAAAGAAATATTCTGGACCATTTTTACTATTTCCTCCAGTAAAGAGCAGTGTATCTACTGCGGGATACCGTTCCAAATACCCGAGAATATTTCTCAAAGTAGTGTTTTGCATACCCAGGTCCGAAGCATCCACTTTATCGCGCTCCGCACTCGCCACAATATCACAAACTCCTATTTTATACTTCACTAAAAATGCCTTTCGCTGCTGAGCTGCAAATTCCGTAGTTTCATACTTCAACCCCAAGTCGAAAATTATATCCAAAATTGGCCAAAGCTGTCCGTTTTTACTCCCGTAACAAAAATCTACATCTTCTGGTTTTAAATCGCCAGTAGTAAAGCGTGGTGGAGGTAAGGTGCCTACAATGAGTTTGGTAGCCTCAGGAAATAAAAACGGTTCATAAGGATGTATATGTTGAAACACGGTTAAAATTATTTAATTGAAAGATGAGAACGGAATTTTCACCAAAATTAAACCCGAATTTACTAACTTTAATACAATAGTAACGTGAAAGGTTTTTTGCCTTCCGCTTTATGCAACTTAAAATAAAAAGGAATGGGGAAGGGAGATAAAAAATCAAGGAAAGGAAAAATAGCCAATAACTCTTATGGTGCAAGAAGGCCAAGAAAAATTAAGAGAAGACCTACGGTAGAGGAAAAGATAAAAACCGTTAAAAAGAAGTGATTTAGTATTCTATTCTAAAAGTAAGTTCTATTTGCTGTGCCTCGTCAAAACTGAGTTCATAGGTATAGAAACCTATAGGTAGTGAATCTGTAAAAACTTCTGAAGGAGTATAAGTTAAGGTGGTTGAGTCTGTTTTTACAGTTAATTCCGTAGCCTCGAACGCTCGTTGGAACTCTATGTACTCAGAAAATTCCCCAGCGGGAATGTTTTCGTATACGGTATCATTTTCCACGATCAACACTTCATTGAACAAGGATTCCGTATTATTCTTAATGCGAATATTAACCGCATTTACGTCGTCATCCCTATCGGTACAAGCAAAAAACAAACCAACAACAACTAATAACGACAATATCAATTTTCTCATAGCACAACTACTCTTATGGTATACTAGGAGAACGGTATTCGCAAAAGTTTATTTTATCGTACAAAAACAGGTTCGTTTTCTTTTAAGGTGTGCGCTTTGCTAAACTGGTATTCGTCCCTATCAAAACCTTGTATATCCTCTAAGGTTTTTGCATCGGTATCCAAAATGTACCGGACCATAGAACCTCTTGCTTTTTTGGCATAAAAGCTAATCACTTTTAACTTATCGTTCTTCCAATCTTTAAAAATAGGGGTAATTACCGGTACTTTTAATGCTTTTGCATCAACAGCTCCAAAATATTCGTTACTAGCAAGATTTACAAACAATTCGTCCGCTACCAATTCCTCGTTTAAGTGTTCCGTTATGGTTTTTTTCCAGAATTCGTATAGATTTTTATTTCTTCCAACCTTCAAAGAGGTTCCCATTTCCAATCTATATGGTTGCATTAAATCCAGCGGTCTTAGAACCCCATATAACCCGGATAAGATACGTAATGTGTCCTGTAATTTATCTAGTTTTTCTTCTGGAATGGAATAAGCGTCCAGTCCATTATAAACATCTCCATTAAATGCAAAGACCGCAGGCCTGGCATTTTTAGGTGTAAATGGCACCGTAAATTTCTGATTGCGCTCCCAGTTCAATTGTGCTAAATTGTCAGATATGGACATTAGTTCGGATAATGCCTTCGGTTTCTTCTTTATCAAAACCTTGTTCAATTTCTCTGACTCCACAAGAAAATTGGGCTGCGTAAATTTAGTTGTGGGCAACTCGCTTTCAAAATCCAACGATTTTGCCGGGGATATTACAATCTTCATAAGACACTTAAATTTAAGTATAAAAATAAAATAGATTTAGGATACTACCTATTGGTATCTAAAAAGAGTTTCAATGACCCTATTGGAGAAAACTATGTTACATACTATTTTGAGCGTAGCTCCGCCATTTTTCAATACATTGGGCCATATCTTGCGGTAATTCAGAATCAAATTGCATGTGTTTTCCGGTAAGAGGATGCACGAAACCTAGTGTTTTTGCGTGAAGTGCCTGTCTTGGTAATATTTTAAAAGCGTTCTCCACAAACTGTTTATACTTGGTAAATGTAGTCCCCTTTAAAATCTTATCCCCTCCGTAACGCTCATCGTTGAACAAGGTATGCCCAATATATTTCATATGAACCCTTATTTGATGGGTTCTACCAGTTTCTAGCCTACAGGATACAAGTGTTACGTAACCTAACCGCTCTATCACCTTAAAATGGGTAACCGCTTCCTTACCTTCTTCTCCTTCGGGAAAAACATGCATTTGCAGTCTATTTTTAGGACTGCGGCCTACATGCCCCTCAATAACCCCTTCTTCTTCGTTAACATTACCCCAAACCAAAGCAACATACTCGCGTTCTGAGGTCTTATTAAAAAATTGTTTGGACAAGTGGGTCATTGCTGCCTCTGTTTTTGCAATGACCAGTAGCCCGGAGGTATCCTTATCAATTCTATGAACTAAACCAGGACGTTCACTGCTATTGGCGGGTAAATTATCTACGTGATGAATCAATGCATTGATTAAAGTGCCGGAGTAGTTTCCGTGACCAGGATGCACCACCATGCCTGCCGGTTTGTTCACCACCAAAAGCACATCATCCTCATAAATGATGTCTAAAGGAATATCCTCGGCCACCAACAAAAATTCATGTGGAGGATGTTCAAAAAGCACTTTTACCTCATCACCTGCCTTTACCTTGTAATTAGACTTTACCATGGCACCGTTGACCCAAACATGGCCATCTTTAGCCGCCTTCTGGATTTTATTTCTGGTGGCATTTTCAATGAAGTTCATAAGGAACTTGTCTACACGCAAAGGCTCCTGACCTTTAGAAGCTAATACACTATGATGCTCGTATAGCTCATCATCATCTAATTCATGGGTTGAAGTGGATGCCATAGCTATTCTGAGTCTGCCTTTATAATGGCGCTGTTAGGAATGGTACCGTTACCGCATACCAATTCTATTTTGGAGGTTTTAGGAAGTTTATCTCCAGGTTTAATATCCTTGCCCTTAAATTTTATATAGTACACCATATCCTTACCCAATTGGTCTATATAAGTAACACGTTGCACGTCTAAACCAACAGCTTTGAGCATTGAAGATGCATTTCTTTTGGTAACCTGTATAATTTTAGGAACCGTAACTTTCTTATAACCCGACGGATTAACAGTAAAATAAATTTTTCGGTTCGTTTTTACCTTTGTCCCCGCTGCGGGATTCTGCTCTATAATTGAAAACCGGGGATAATCCGGATTATAGTTTGCGGAATCTAAAACTTCATAGCGCAATCCAGCATCCTCAACCGATTTGCGCATCTCCATGACGGAGAGTTTAGCAAAATCGGGAACTTCCACAAATTCTCCATGATTAGTGGTACTGCCTAACCAACGCAGCACCAGAAAAATCAAAATTACAAGCATTACTATAGAAAGCCCTAACTGAATCAAAAAAGTCTTGCTCTTTAAAAAATTTAGAAAATTCTTCATGAAATCCTTTTATTGCCACAAATATAACAAATGCCCTTTTATCATTAGAATTCTATTTTAATAGTTACTACACAAACACGTTTATTGGTATAGGTGCTCTGGCAGTACTTTTTTCTTTAATCGGAAAAGCACATCTTTGTTAAATTAATAGCTTACATCTTTATCATGAAAAAGACTATAGGTATCATCATGGGCGGCTACTCTAGCGAGTTTAAAATTTCATTAAAAAGCGGAAGCGTTGTTTATGATTATTTGGATAAAACAAAATTTAGTCCTTACCGCATACATATCTTAAAGGAAAAATGGGTTCATGTAGATGACGATGACAACGAACACCCTGTGAACAAACATGATTTCTCCTTAACGATTAACGACACAAGGGTTACTTTTGATTGTATCTTCAACGCCGTCCATGGCACTCCTGGAGAAGATGGTCTTATGCAGGCCTATTTTGAACTTCTGGGCATACCTCAAACTTCTTGTGGTTTTTACCAAGCTGCACTAACCTTTAACAAAAGAGATTTACTAAGTGTACTAAAACCATATGGCATTAAGTGCGCACCATCTTATTACCTTAACAAGGGAGATGAAATCAACGAAGATGCCATTATTGAAAAGGTGAAACTACCATGTTTTGTTAAGGCAAATAAATCCGGGAGCAGTTATGGTATTTCTAAGGTATACAAGAAGGAAGAACTGGCAAAGGCAATAAGCATTGCATATAAGGAAGATGACGAAATTATTATAGAAGGCTTTTTATCGGGAACGGAAGTGTCTGTCGGAGTCATAAAATATGAAGGGAAAACTAAAGTCTTACCAATTACCGAGATTGTTACTGAAAATGATTTTTTTGACTACGAAGCGAAGTACGAAGGAAAGTCTACGGAAATTACTCCAGCAAGAATTTCAAAGGAGCAGGAAGAAAATGTAAGACAGAGCGCACAGACCATTTACGATGTCTTAAAAATGACAGGTTTTTCGCGAAGTGAATTTATCTTCATTGGCAACGAACCTTTTCTGCTAGAAATGAACACTACTCCGGGGCTGACCACGGAAAGCATATTACCGCAACAGGCAAAAGAAGCGGGAATACATCTTGCCGAACTTTTTGAAAATGCTATAAACGAAGTTTTGTCCTAAAATAACTACCTTTAAATCATGAGACGTGCAATTTTTCCAGGTTCCTTTGACCCATTAACCTTGGGACATCATGATATTATTATGAGAGGTATACCTTTATTTGACGAACTCATTATCGCTATCGGGAAAAACGCGGACAAAAAGTATATGTTCTCTCTAGAAGAGCGCATGAATTTTATAGTGGAAGCATTCAAAGACCAACCCAATGTAAAAGTGCTAACTTATGAAGGGCTTACGGTAGATTTCTGTCAAAAAGTTAATGCAAATTATATTCTTAGAGGATTACGTAATCCAGGAGATTTTGAATTTGAAAAAGCTATTGCCCATACCAACAGAAAATTGTCCGAGATAGAAACCGTATTCCTATTAACTTCTTCCGGAAAATCTTATATCAGCTCTTCTATTGTAAGGGATGTTATAAGGAATAATGGAGATTACACTGGTTTAGTCCCTAATTCCGTAAGGACAGAGCAATAGTTTTAATCACTTCACCACACATAATCACTTATCAACAACACTTTATTGATAATTTACAACAATTCTGATACCATAAAAGGAATAACCATATAAATTCGTAAGAAAATTCTTCGTTATTATGATTAGTGCCAAAACCAACCTTTCTTTTTCCTCTGACTGGATTCAACAAATCCCTACTGCCATTGCCCTTGTCGATACCAATTATAATTTGGTAAGTGCATCACCAAATTGGTTAAAAAAATTCGACTTTTCTCAGAGTGATGCCATCGGGCTCAATCTGTATGACCTGTTCCCTAGATTTTCAAAAGATTGGGATACGAAATTAAAATATTGCGTTGATGGTTTAAAGGATATCAAAATTATTGATAATCAGACTAACGCAAAGAATCCAGAAAATAATCTTGTTTGGGACCTGAACCCGTGGAAAGACGGTTACGGTAATATCATCGGCGTTATTCTTAAGGTAGATAACATATCCAAAAGCAGAAAGTTAGAGCTAGAATTAAACCGGACAAAACTTATATTAAACCAGAAAGGTAATATAGCTAAAATAGGTAGTTGGGAATATTTAATTAACGAAGAGCAATTGCAATGGTCTCCAATAGTACATACCATCTATGGCGTAAGTAAAGATTTTGAACCCACCTTAAATAGTGCATTAGCCTACTACGTACAAGGGACCTCAAGAGATACAATTAAGGAAAGGGTACAGCACGCCATAACTAAGGGTAAGCCCTGGAACGAAAATTTACAATTAAAACGAGGAGACGGGAAAACCATTTGGGTAAATTCTATTGGAAGACCAAAGTATAAAGATGGCGTTTGCATACGTGTTATTGGTACCGTACAAGATATTACCGCTACGTATGAGCAATCGTTGAACAAATTAGAACGGCATCAAAACACCTTTTTTGACCAAGTTACTTTTGGATTGATCCTTAGTGATTTTAAGACAGGTAGTATTATTGCGGCAAATGATGCCTTTGCAAAATTAGCCGGATACGAGACTAGCTATTTTAAGGGAAAGACGTTCAAAGCTTTTATAAGTGATTCCTTAAAAAAACGCAGTATCAACTTAGCAAAACAGCTTAAGAATAAGGGAGCGTTCAAGGCTATAGAAACAGTGTTTTACAATAAAGATGGAAAAAAATTAACCTTACGACTATCAGGTAAAAGAATCGAAACTTTTTCCGGAGGTTTTAATGTGCTTACTACAATTGAAAATATTACGCCAGAAATAGAAAAAGAAAAAAGAATTAAAGGGCTTCTTGACGATGCTACCGAAAAGAATGAGCACCTGCTGAATTTTGCTCATATGGTATCCCATAATTTGAAGGCACATGCCACTAATTTTTCTCTTCTCCTAAACTTTTTAGATAAAGAAGTCGGTGAAAGCGAGCGCAAGAAATTAACGGAAATGCTTTTCAACGCCTCGGATAACTTGTCTGAAACTATAAAAAGGTTAAGAGAAGTTTTTGCCATAAAAACTAATGCCAACCAAGAGAAAAAAAATATTTCTTTGAACGAACACATCTTCCATGTAGAGCAGAATCTTATGGGACTTTTAAAACAAAATAACGGTAAGATTATAAATGAGATTCCCGATAGTATTAAGGTAAAAGCTTTACCTGCATACTTAGATAGTATTCTTACGAATTGTTTGACCAATGCCATTAAGTACAAAAAGAAAGATAAAGCACCGATCATTATCTTAAGTGTTCAAAAAACAAAGGCATATACCACCTTAAGCATAGAGGATAATGGCGTAGGACTGGATATGGAAAAATTTGGAGATAAACTCTTTGGACTATACCAGACATTCCATAAAGAAAACAAGGGCAATGGAATTGGACTATACATAACCAAACAACAGATTGAATCCATGAATGGCAAAATCAGCGCTACAAGTACTTTGGGACAAGGGACAATTTTTAAAATATCTTTCAGCAATTCATAACCACCCTTTACAACAACAATGATACGTTTCGCAACAAATTCTATAGAAAGTAGTACTATTAATGTATAATTGTAAGAAAATACAATCAATGAAAAGGGGTTCCCCAACTTTATCCACTTCCTATCTAGTTAAGCAGTTGCCAAGTGCAACGGTCTTTATAGATAAGACCTTTAGTATTGCGCACGCTTCTGATAGGTGGGTCAATACCTTTGGTAAAGAAGAGGTAGATATTCATGGGAAAAACCTTTTTGAACTGCTACCAGAACTCAGCACCAAATGGAAAAACGTTCTGGAAAATTGTTTCCAAGGTAAATCAGGCCCCATGGGGGTGGAAAAAGTCCTTGAAGATGGATGCGAAAAATGGTATGAATGGTCTACCTCATCTTGGTACGATGATAAGGAGAATATAGTTGGCGCCATCATCCAGTCCAATGATATCACAGAAATGATCGTTAGCGAACTTAAACGTGATAGAGCGGAATCACTCCTAAAACATCAATCAGAAATATCTCAAATTGGTAGTTGGGAATATAATGTCATTGAAAATACCGTTCAATGGTGTAGTATGACAAAAGCTATTCACGAAGTAGAACCAAGTTATGAGCCTAACATTGAGACAAGTATAAATTTTTACAAAGAGGGTCATAGTAGAAATGCTATTTCCATGGCCGTTTTTGAGGCGATGGAAAAAGGAACTCCTTGGAACCTAAAGCTGCAGATTATAACTGCAAATGGCTCTGAGAAATGGGTAAGGGCTGCAGGAAAAGCTATCTACAGAAAAAGGAAGCTGATTAGTTTAATGGGGACCTTTCAGGACATTGACGAACAAGTACTTTCCAATTTAGAAACCAAAAACAATGAAAAGCTTCTAAAGACCTTAATAGACAATCTTCCGCTAAATGTATATATAAAAGACACGGAATCCAGAAAGATTCTCGTAAATAAGGCGGAATGTGACTATCTCGGAATAGAGGATCCAAAAGAAATTTTAGGTAAAAGCGATTTTGACCTGTATCCTGACAAGAGTGCAATTTTATCAAGGGAAGAAGATTTAAGGGTTTTGCAGACCTTAAAACCAATAATTAGTAAGGAGACGGTAAATATTAGAAAAGACGGTTCAGAAACTGCATTCTTAAGCTCAAAAATACCGCTAATAGACCATTTAGGAAACTCCTACGGACTCGTAGGCATTAGTTTGGATATCACAGATATAAAACAGAAAGAAAAAGAACTCAGAAACCTGATTAACGTAACATCACAACAGAATAAAAAATTAATAAACTTTGCTCACATTGTATCCCACAACTTAAGATCTCATTCGGCCAATTTTTCAATGCTTTTAAACTTTTTAGTCGAAGAAACCAACGAAAAAGAAAAAGAGGGCATCCTTAAAATGCTCATGAGTGCTTCTGGAAATCTATTGGAAACCTTGGATAATCTCAACGAAGTGGTAGCCATAAGTTCTAACGTTAATATCAAAAAAGAACCTACGAAGGTATTACAGACGGTCACTAAGGTAAAACAAACATTATCTGGATTCCTATTGAACAATAAAGCACAGATCATTACCAACATTCCAAAAAATCTTAAGGTAAATGTGGTGCCATCTTATTTAGAAAGTATCATCCTTAACTTTATAACTAACGGTATAAAGTACAAGCATCCAGAACGTGATCCTAAACTAACATTGAGCGTAAGCAAACGTGATAAACAAACTTTATTAAGCATTGAGGATAACGGACTAGGCATAGATTTAAAAAAATACGGAAACAAACTATTTGGCATGTACAAAACCTTTCATACTCATGAGGATGCTAGAGGTATAGGCCTGTATATTACAAAGAACCAGATTGAGGCGATGGGCGGTAGAATTACGGTAGAAAGTAAAGTCGGTCAGGGTACTAAATTTAATATATTTTTTGATGACAAAAATTAAGTACATAGGCATAGTGGACGATGACCCCATAACGGTCTTTGGAATAAGGAAAATGTTGAATTCCACTGTGGAATGCGAACAAATAGATACTTATAAGAACGGTAAAATTGCTTTTGATGATATTTGTGAAAAATTAAAACACAACCAAACCTTACCCGAAATAATTTTTTTAGACATTAATATGCCCATAATGGACGGATGGCAGTTTCTAGAAGCGTTTCTAAATTTGCCTATTGAACATAAAGTGCGTATCAATATTGTTACCTCTTCTATAGATCCCTATGATGTTGAGAAGTGGAAATCTTACAAGAATAGAACCCATCATCTTATTACCTTCAATAACAAACCTATACGACCTCAAGAAATTGCCCAAATAACTAAGGTGGCCTAACCACATCTGTCTGTAATTTTAATTATTTTTACGCTTCACAATTTTGAGATTCACTCAAAACTAAGTCGTAAATAATGAAGCAGGCAACACTTATTTTAGCTATAATATCGATTTTCTATTCCTGCGAAAAAAAACCAGAAGAGATAGCACGCGATTTTCCTACGACCTTCGAAATTTCTAACGGTACTAAAACAGCAACCTACGCGGAAGTCTTGGAATTTTACATGGCTTTAGCCAAAGAATTTCCAGAAATTAATATTCAGACCATTGGCGAAACCGATAGTGGTGAACCTTTGCATGTGGTGACCTATAACGAAGGTGGTACTTTTAATTTTAATAAAATCGGAGAAGAAAATACCGTCATCCTAATCAATAACGGAATTCATCCCGGAGAAAGCGATGGTATAGATGCCACAATGATGCTGTTCAGGGATTTAGCAAGTGGCAAAATTAGTCCCCTGGAAAGAACGGTAGTCGCAAGCATCCTAGTTTATAATGTAGGCGGTGCGCTTAACAGAAATTCGCACAGTAGGGCAAATCAAAATGGTCCTAAATCCTACGGGTTCAGAGGTAATGCCAGAAATTTTGATCTAAACAGGGACTTTATTAAGGGCGATACAAAGAATGCAAGAACCTTTGCACAGATTTTTCATATGGTAAAGCCAGATGTGTTTATAGATAACCACGTAAGTAATGGTGCGGATTACCAATATATACTTACCCATCTTTTTACGCAGCACAACAAATTAGGTGATGAACTCGGTGCTTATTTAAACGATTCTTTAATGCCAGCACTGCAGGATTCCTTGGCCCTTTCAGGTTGGGACATTACCCCGTACGTTAATGTATTCAATAAACCACCAGAAATCGGATTTCAACAGTTTATGGACCACCCAAGATATTCCACAGGGTATACGACATTATGGAATACCCTAGGAATGATGGTGGAAACCCATATGCTAAAACCTTATAAACAAAGGGTAGACGGTACATATATGCTTATGAAAAAAATGATAGCCATCGCCGAAATCGATGGGGAAAGAATTAAGCGATTAAGGGATGAAGCTGGCAGAAGACATTTAGAGTGGGAATATTATCCTGTACAATGGCAAGTAGACACGACTCAATACTCGGTCTTGAATTTTAAAGGTTTTAAGGCGGATACGATTCCCAGCGAGGTAACGGGATTTCCTAGATTAAAATTCAACAGGGATGCTCCCTTTACAAAAAATGTTACTTATCAGAATTATTTTATGCCGTCGGATTCCGTAAAAATACCCGAAGCCTACATTATCCCGAAGCAATGGAACAAGGTCATAGAATTACTAGATCTGAACCATATTGAATATACCGCTGTTGAAAACGATACGCTATTAAATGTAGGTTCCTACCGTATACAAGATTATGAGACCGTAGAAAATCCGTATGAGGGCCACTACCTGCACTTTAATACAAAAGTCAGTTCAACAATGCGTGAAGTTCAATTAAAAAAAGATGATATCTGGGTTCCTACGAATCAGACAGGCTTTAGATATATACTAGAAACTTTAGAACCTACCGCGCCAGATTCATTTTTTAACTGGAACTTTTTTGATACTATACTTCAACAAAAAGAAGGTTTCTCCCCTTACGTATTTGAAGATAGCGCATTGAAAATGCTACAAAACGACAGTATTTTAAACCGCGAATTTCAACTGAAAAAGGAACAGGAATTATCATTTTCAGAAAATTGGTATGCACAATTAGAATGGCTCTTTGAAAAATCCAAGTACTATGAAAAAGCACATATGCAATACCCTGTATATCGATTTATGAAGAATTAACGCCCTTTGCCAGCTTTAATCCCCTTCAAATAAGATTTTGATATTGTTGTAGGAATTCTGTAATGCCTTCTGAATTTTATTGGGACCCTTCCATTTTACTTTTACTATTCCCTCCTTTTTTTCCGGTTTAAGTTTACCGTCATAGTCTGTCTTCATGGCGTACCAATGCACTTGTTTCAAAGTGGGTTTTCCAGAATTATTAAAGACGTGATAGGTGGTACGCAAAAAATTCTCTATTCGAAGCCCTTCAACACCCGTTTCTTCCATTACCTCCCTTACAGCGCAAGCTTCAATAGACTCTCCCTTGTCCAATTTACCCTTAGGTAAATCCCACTTATCGTTCCTGTAAATAAAAAGTACCTTTCCCTTTTGGTTGGTTACTACACCCCCAGCTGCCACAATCATAGGTATTTCTTGAGTAAATTTCTTTAGAATTTCCTCATGGTTAGGGTGATAGATATAGGCAATGGAGAGTTTTTTCTTTTTCAACGCCTTAATTGCCTCCAGTATAGATTCTTGATTTAGTAGAAAATACTCGCCGTCGGATGTTTCAGAGAGTTTATTTGTCAATATCAAGGGTAATTCATTAACAAAAACTTTATACATTTGCGTCATGGTTTTAGACAAGAACACGGCTAAAAAAACAGCGGAACTTCTGCTGCAAATTAATGCAATAAAATTGAATCCTGAAAATCCTTTTACTTGGGCATCAGGCTGGAAATCTCCTATATATTGCGATAATAGAATTTTACTCTCGTATCCTACTATCAGAAAGTATATCAGTGAGGAAATTGCAAAACAAGTAGAAACACTTTATGGTAAGCCAGATGTTATTGCGGGTGTTGCCACAGGCGCCATTGGTATGGGGGTTTTGGTAGCGGACGCCTTGGGTCTACCCTTTATATATGTAAGACCAGAACCTAAATCCCATGGGAGAAAGAATCAGATAGAAGGCCAGTTAGAGGCAAACCAAACCGTTGTAGTCATCGAAGATTTGATTAGCACAGGAAAGAGTAGTTTAAATGCGGTAGCCGCCTTAGAAGAGCAAAATGCCAAGGTAAAGGGTATGCTCGCTATTTTCACCTATGGCTTTGACCTTGCTGTAAAGAATTTTAGTGAAAAGGATATTGAACTTCACACTTTGAGCAGCTATGAATACCTTGTAAAGCAGGCCTCGGAAACAGGTTACATAAAAGAAGAACAACTACATACATTAATGGATTGGCGTGTGACGCCATCAGAATGGTTACAATAAAAATATGTTTATAGAAACACCTAAAGCAGCAGTAAGTAAAAGTCAAACGGAAACTTTTGAATTTTTAAGTGATTTGGCAAATTTTGAACAATTAATGCCAGAGAACATAGATAAATTTGAAGTTCTGAATGAAAATAGGTTTCTTTTCGCACTTAAAGGTATGCCAGAAATTGTACTGGAGCGAAAAACAGAAACCCCACATAGTCAAATAGTATTGGGTGCCGCAAGTGAGAAACTCCCCTTTACCCTAACGGCGGACATTGCTGACTTACAAGATCATAAAAGCGAAGTAACGCTAAGTTTTGCCGGTGAGTTCAATGCAATGATGGCGATGATGATAAAAAACCCTATTACCAATTTCATTAATACGCTCGCTACGAATTTGGCTAAAATTTAATATTGTAAACTAACTTCTTTAAGTGCAAATTCACGGACTGCTCCGTCTTCTAATCTCACTTTTAATTTACCCTCTTTGCCAATACCTAGTAGGGTGCCTTGAAATACTTCATCGTTCTCCAGGACAAAATGGGACAAGACATCTTTTCGGAACAATAGACTATGATATTCGTCCAAAAGCATTTCCCAATTCAAAGGGTTAATTTTCGATAAATAGGTGTTCAGATTTTGCAAAACCGTATGCAACGAATCTTCTAAATCTATTGTTCTGCCTGTTAGGGCATACAAAGATGTTGCTTTAGGCTGATTTTCAAAAGTAATTTGATTCACATTGAGGCCTATTCCTATGACCGAAGACGAAATTTTAAGACCAGAAATACTATTTTCAATAAGAATGCCACAAATCTTAGAATTACCTGACAGAATGTCGTTAGGCCATTTAATCCTTACATCAGGAATTTTGAAAGCCATGAGTGACCTGTAAACCGCCAAAGAGGCACAAATACTTATTAAGAACTGATCTTGAATTGTAAGAGAAGTAAATTTTTTCAAAATGCTGAAAGTGAGGTTTTTACCATCTTCAGACTCCCACATACCGTTCATTTGACCCCTACCTTTCGTCTGTTTTTCGGTAACGACAACGGTGAAATCCTCTAGATTTTTCACTAATGCCAGTTCCTTCAAATAGGTATTTGTAGACTCCGTGGCACTAAGTTTGATTATTTGCATTAAGATTTGGTTTTAGCAATCTTTAATCTATTGTTAAAAACTAACCTCAAAAGAACAAAAAAACAATAACTTTGTAGAAACTAAATTTTTTGAATGCAGAAAAAGAAAGCTAGCGCAGATGAGTTGATTACTTTAATTTTACAAGGCATTGAGGAAGTAAAAGGACACCATATAAATTTACTTGACCTAAGGGAAATTGAGAATACCGTTTGTGACTACTTTATCATTTGTAATGGTACTTCTAATACGCATGTAAACGCCATAGTGGGCTCTATCCAAAAAACAGTTAGTAAAGCTATTCAGGACAAACCCTGGCATATAGAAGGTGAGGACAATGCCGAATGGATACTCATGGATTATGTAAACGTAGTTGTGCATGTGTTCCAAAAACAAGTTCGCGAATTCTATGACATAGAAGGTCTATGGGGAGACGCCAAATTTACAACGATAGAAAGTAGCATTAATCAATAAAAAATTAAAATGGCTAAAGAAAATAATACAAATCCTAAGAAACCTAAGTTTAGCTCATGGTGGATTTACGGATTGGTGGCAGTACTGCTCATAGGTTTTCAATTTTTTAATAGTGATAATCTAGCAAGTGCTGAAAAAACAACAACTTCAGAGCTTCAGGAATACCTACGAAACGGGGATATTGAAAAGATTCTGATTATCACGAATACCAATCAGGCAAAAGTCTTTCTTACCGATGAGGCACTGGCCAAGGATGTGCACAAGGGTGTAACGGAGAAACCCTTTATACCTTCCACTACCAAAGTACCACAATACACTTTGGATTATGGTGATCTCCAAATTTTTCAAAATGAAATTACGGAAATCAAAAAGGAAAATAACTTAGACACCATTGTTGAATTTGGCAAGGAATCTACAGCTATTCTAGATTTTCTACTATCACTTTTACCCTTTGTACTGATCATAGGGATTTGGATATATCTAATGCGCAGAATGTCTGGCGGAGGAGGTGGTGGTGCCGGAGGGCAGATTTTCAATATCGGAAAATCAAAAGCCAAGCTCTTTGACGAGAAAACGGATACAAGAACCTCGTTTAAGGATGTCGCAGGTTTAGAAGGTGCTAAAGAGGAGGTTGAAGAGATTGTAGAATTCCTAAGGAATCCGGACAAATACACATCTCTGGGTGGTAAAATTCCCAAAGGAGCCCTCTTAGTCGGTCCTCCGGGTACGGGGAAAACTTTACTGGCAAAAGCTGTTGCAGGTGAAGCAAAAGTGCCTTTCTTCTCTCTATCAGGTTCTGATTTCGTAGAGATGTTCGTAGGTGTAGGGGCTTCAAGGGTACGAGACCTTTTTAAACAGGCCAAAGATAAATCTCCTGCAATAATCTTCATTGATGAAATCGATGCGATAGGACGCGCTAGAGGAAAGAATAACTTCACAGGCTCTAACGATGAACGTGAGAATACCCTGAACCAGTTGTTAACTGAAATGGACGGTTTTGGTACCAATACCAACGTAATTGTCCTTGCTGCGACAAACAGGGCCGATGTATTGGATAAAGCGCTTATGAGAGCAGGTAGATTTGACAGGCAGATTTATGTTGATTTACCGGACATTAGAGAGCGTAAAGAGATTTTTGAAGTACACTTAAGACCCATAAAAACTTCAGAAACCCTAGATTTGGACTTCTTGGCAAGACAAACGCCAGGTTTTTCAGGTGCAGATATCGCCAACGTTTGTAATGAAGCGGCCTTAATCGCCGCGCGTAAAGAACAAAAAGCGGTGAATAAGCAAGACTTTTTGGATGCTGTAGACAGAATTGTCGGCGGTCTAGAAAAGAAAAACAAAATTATTACTCCTGGAGAAAAAGAAACGATTGCCTATCATGAGGCGGGACATGCCACCACTAGTTGGATGTTGGAGCATGCTGCCCCACTGGTAAAAGTTACCATAGTTCCCAGAGGGCAGTCCTTGGGTGCAGCTTGGTATCTGCCAGAGGAACGTCTTATTGTTAGACCAGAGCAGATGTTAGATGAAATGTGCGCCACCATGGGCGGTAGAGCTGCCGAAAAAGTTATTTTCAATAAAATTTCAACCGGTGCGTTAAGTGATTTGGAAAAGGTTACGAAACAAGCCAGAGCTATGGTTACTATTTATGGCCTAAACGATAAAATAGGAAACTTAACATATTATGATTCTTCCGGTCAGGACTCTTATGGATTTTCAAAGCCTTACAGTGAGCAGACCGCTAAAACAATCGACGAAGAAATTTCCAAGATAATTGAAGAACAATATCAGCGTGCTATTAAAGTTCTTACTGATAATAAGGATAAACTTACGACCTTAGCGGAAAGATTGTTGGAGAAAGAAGTTATCTTTAAGGAAGATTTAGAGAAAATCTTTGGTAAGCGAGCTTTTGAAAAGGATATTCGCCAAGAGGCCGAAGAGAAAAAATCGAAAGAAGCATCCAAGGAAGATGAAGAAGTAGTAAAAGAAGGTTAAAATCTGGTCTTTTACGTTGTAATCAATCAAAAGAGTACTTTGCATTTTTAGATGGGATTATTAGACATATTATTTGGTGGCGGTAAAAAGAAGGTTTCAAAAGAAACTGCAGAAACCCGTGGCCAACATATGCCTGATTTAAATCTTCCAGTAGATGAAAAATTCACTATTCATTTTAAAAAGAATGGTGGTAAGTTCATCTACTGTGTTTCACAACAAGAAATTTCTAGTGCCCTACAATCTATCGTAGAGGAAAATAGTTGGGAGAAAGAGCCATTCTTTGTAATGGATTCCAGACTTTCAGAAAAATTCGGCAAAGAAGGTATTTTATTCACGAATAAACCAAAAGAGAGCCAGGTCTTTTTCACGACATGTGAGCACTTAATAGCTCAGAACGGAAGTATTCTCGTATGTTCCAATCAACTGAACGAAAGAAAAGTGAACGAGCTGCCGAGTAATGTTGTTGTCTTTGCCACCACGAGCCAATTGGTAGAATCTATTGGAGAAGGGTTAAAAACCATAAAAAGAAAATACGGAGCTAAAATACCGGCAAATATTACCACACTGAAACATTTTAAGGCTACCGAGGAGAACTCCGATGATTTTCTTACCTACGGAAGCAGCACAAAGAATCTTTATCTCTTATTATTGGAAGATTTGTAGTATGAAGGAAATTTTACGAAGGTCACTAACTGGGGGCGTGTACATCATTTTATTACTCTCTGCCGTATTCCTTAGTTCAGACGCCTTTGATTTCCTTTTTATGACTTTTGGTTTAGCATGTCTCTATGAATACAAACGGTTGGTACAGCTAAAAGGGTACTACCTCTTTGCGGCTTATTTACTGCTATGGTGGGCCTATATCTACCTTGTTCATGATCAATTTTTAATCAATATTTTGATGGTGATTACCATCATTGTTGACGTTGTGCTACTCTTTTACCTTTTCTCGAATAAAAAAAGAATGTTCAATACCCTTCAGAAGTTCTTAATCGGGCTTTTTTATATTGGAGGTGGCTGCATTTTTCTAACCATGATTCCGTATAAGAACGATGCGTTTGCCAAGTTGCTTATCATGGGAATCTTTATACTCATTTGGGTGAACGACTCCTTTGCCTATTTGGTCGGAAAAAGTATAGGCAGAACCAAATTATTCCCTGCCGTTTCACCGAAAAAAACCGTTGAAGGTACGCTTGGAGGTTTTATCTTTGCTCTTGGTGCGGCATATATTATGGGAACACAGGAACAGATTATCGGGCCGTGGCAATGGATGATATTGGGAACGGTAATCGTAATATGCGGAAGCTTGGGAGATTTAATAGAATCCAAATTAAAAAGAACCGCTGGGGTAAAGGATAGCGGTGCTATTTTACCTGGTCATGGCGGTATGTTAGATAGGTTAGACAGTCTCGTTTTCGCCGCTCCTTTTGCGTACTTAACATTAAATATTTTTACATATGTTTCATAGAGAGGGTCAAAAAATTATATTGACTACCTTTTTCGTAATTGGCATTGCCATCATTCTATCCCATTTCTTTGTGCAAATTCCATGGCTAAAACTTACGATACAAATAACGGCCTTGGTTATACTTGTTCTAATTCTACAATTCTTTAGAAATCCCAAAAGAATAGTTACCAAGAATTTTGATGAGATTCTCTCTCCTGTGGATGGCAAAGTCGTAGTTATAGAAGAAGTGGAAGAAAATGAGTACTTTAAAGATAAACGTAAGCAAGTTTCCATCTTCATGTCTCCTGTTAATGTGCATGTCACACGCTATCCGGCAAGCGGTAGTATTCAATATTCCAAATATCATCCTGGCAAGTATCTAGTTGCTTGGCATCCAAAATCAAGTGAGGAAAATGAACGGACAACTGTGGTTATTAGAACTCCTAAATTTGGTGATATCCTCTTTAGGCAAATTGCAGGTGCTATGGCCAGGCGAATTGTGAATTACGCAGAAAAAGGAGAAAGTGTTCAACAGGGTGACGATTCTGGCTTTATTAAATTTGGTTCAAGAGTAGATGTTTTCTTACCCTTAGACTGTCAAATAAATGTGCAGCTAAATCAGAAAGTAAAAGGAGCCAATACCTGTATAGCTACATTTGTAGATCCGAATGAAAAAGAAGAAATTACATACTGATTTTAAAGAGGCAATTGATTTTGTGAATAGTTACCAAGCCCCCATTCCAGCGGATGTTCTGCTAAAACTATATGCTTACTACAAAATTGCCCACGAAAATTTTGAAAACCCTGGTAGTAAAACGCCCTTAATTAATGCTTTCAAGGCCAATGCCTTAATACAAGCTAAAAACATAGACCAAAAGGCCGCAATGAAATCCTACATTAAACTAGTGAATCAGGAATTACGCTAAAATTGGCCCTCTAGCTATTCGAATAGATGCTCCAAATCGGCATCACAAAGCTCTTTTAGAAGCTTTGAAAGTTTTTCGCAAACATCCTTAAAGAAACGTTCTCCCTTATCCTTGGTAGCGTATTCAGGATTTCCAATACCCGTGTCCGCGCTGACCTTAGACCATTGACGTTCTGCCCATGCCCATCCTTCATTAAAAGCGTTTACTTTAAACTTCTTAGCTTCTCCTCTACCCCACTCGGCCCTTGGAAGAATTAAATCTGGTCTTAAATAGAGCATAAGACTAGTTTCCATTTCGTCGGCATGATCACCTGCTTCCTTGAAATACATGGACTTATTAAACATTTGTGGAAAAAAACAGAAACTAATGAACATATTAGGAAATTCTAAGCCCAACTCCCTAACCAAAGGTTTAAAATTATTACCACCATGTCCGTTGAATATCAATAATTTATAAATTCCTTGATTATTTAATACCGTGATAATATCCCTAAGAATGGCCAATTGTGTACTTGGGTTCAAATTCATGTCCAAATAAATATCCTTTTGCCCCGTATTTACTCCAAATGGAATGGTTGGTAATACAACGACTTTATGGCCTTCTTCCCATGCCATTTTTGCTGATTCTTGAACCATTGCTTCAGCCTGAAAATTATCGGTAGCATAAGGTAAATGATAATTATGGGCCTCCGTTGCTCCCCAGGGTAAAATAGCAAGTTCAAAGCTCTCGTCCTTGACATGCTTCCAATTGGTTTCCGCTAAAATATAGGGTCTTATCATGCTTTTGATTTAAATGGTCAATTGATTTTTAGGCTCTAAAGTTTTACTAAAGGTAAAGTAAATACCACCTGTAATAGTGATAACAAAATAAACGGACACCATCAAACTTCCCCAAACTACATAGACATTCAGTCCAAACCAATCTTGGGTAATGAGAACGACAAGGACTCCCAGAACCCCTCTGAACACCTCGACCCAAACGGCATAGGAAGCTCTGTCCATTAAGCTCGTATACCCATAAATTCCTAAAAATATCAAACCTCCGTACATAAGGAGTTCTTTATAGTTCAAATTCCCGTAGTTAAAGAACATAAATAATAATAAAGCGGTTGTAGTCAACAACTGAAATATCAGATAAGCGTTAAATAATGTAGAGGTCGCCGTCTTATAACGCTCAAAGGTATAGACATCCTTTATTACCTGAATAGGATACGCCTCTAGTACGTCTTTTGGTCTCCAACCAGTGGGCATAAACCATATTCTTATTTTGTCCCACAAATTATCGGTTCTCCAAGCATCTAGAAGTAATCTCCAAAGATGTTGAAAATTAATATATAACGGATTCCATGTTCTTGCGGGTTTCAATATACCATATTGGGGAGGCACCTCATCTAATTCTTCCTGAAACGTACCGAAAAGCCTGTCCCACACACATAATAGTTGTCCTAAATTCTTATCGATGTATTCCGGGTTTATCGCATGATGCACCCGATGTTGGGACGGTGTCACAATAATATATTCCAAGAAACCTAATTTTCCGATGTGTTGTGTGTGGTACCAGAACTGAGCGAATAAATGCACAGGAGCTAAGATGGCGATTACCTCATTTGGTATGCCCAACAAAGCGGCAGGGATTAAGAGAAAAGGAAAATATCCCAATAAATTAGAAATGGATTGCCGCAATGCGCAGGCCAGATTAAACTCCTCGCTGCTGTGATGTATAACATGTTGGTTCCAGAAAAAATTTATTTTGTGACTTAGTCTATGGTTCCAATACCCGGCAAAGTCTATTGCGATGAATGCAATTATCCAAACCAGCCAAGTATTTTCAATTTCAGTAACTGCAAGGGTATTTAATAAGTAAGGATAGGTAACTAGGATAACCCCTATTCCTAGAGAATCCTTTATGATATTGGTAAGCCCAGAACTTATACTAGAAACGGAGTCTAGAACATTATGCTTTTGATTTTTGATGAGATAACCGTACAGAATCTCAACTGCCAAGAGTACCATGAAAAAAGGAATGGCATAAAGTAAGGCCGTAGCGTATGCTTCCATTATACTAATTTTGGGCTATTAGTTAAAAGGCCCGACCATAATGTGAGCTCGGAATGTACCAGGATCCATTAACCATGGCATTCCTTTGGCATGCGGTTTATCGGGCAATCCTGTGGACTCCGTAGTTGCGAAAGGCGTATATATGACATATCTGAATTGACCATCCGCTAATTCACCCGTATCAGGATTATAACCCGCTTCACTTCCATAATAGATATACGTCATACTAGGCTCATTGGGCATTTTAATTTTACCTTGGGCTACTTCCATACCTCGGATTTCTCTCTTTTCCTTAAAATTTTTTCCTTCTGCCGTAAGCTCTCTACCCCTTTTCATAAAAGGTTCTAACTTTTTGGAGTAGCAGGAGACACTTATACCCTCCTTACTAGGGTCATCGGCAAGGCAAATGAGATTATTGCTTCCCTGGCGAAGTACAACCATATTACCCGTGGTATCATAGCCGTACACCATTGCCGCCTCTTTATCGGCCTCTGGTGCGGGAAGAACCGCAGTCTTAATCTGTATCTCTGCAGGCAGAATTTTAGTAGTATTCTCTTGAGCAGTTAGGTAAGCTCCTAAAAAAGTGAGTAATATGCATATTTTTGTTTTCATGACAGTGCTGTTTGTCTAAAGATAACAAACATTCTATTCTTAAAAAACAATGCGTTTTTCTTAGCAAGACTAGTCTTTAAGGATAATTTCAAATTCGTATTTAGTCTTATTCTTCTGAATTAAATCCTTAATCAATGAGATTAGAATTGAAGTGGCAAAATATAAATAATTATTGTATTCTTCCGTAAGTTCATTTCTATCGTAACTAAATTTACCAGTGAGATTTAAATCTCCATGAATTAACCTAGACCTATAATTATATAATTGATTTATTTTTTTCTTAAAATTGGGAGGAGTATCAAAAATTAAAGAAAGTTTCATTGAAATTTGTTTTTGGATTTCACTCTTCCCCTCGCATAAAATAGCTTCTATACCTAACATCATCCAAAATAAATTTGAAGATTCTAACTGTCCAGGTTTGTAAAAACTATAAGAAAAGGAGTTAATACCTCTCTGAACAGAATTGGTGCTAAGCTCATACGGATGCATATTTTCAGAAAACCATTCTACAACTTGACTTAGAGTTATATCTGGAATAATTGGCCAGTTGAGACCATAAGAATGACCATAAACAAATTCCATATTGCTTATGTAAGTAGTAGTTTTTCCGATATGAAATCCGTTATCAAAGTATGCTGATCCTTCTAAGAAATCAACCATAGAATTACTTGCTATATTGAGAATTAGCATTAATCGATTTAATACATCTTGAATATCGCTAATTATTAGCCAATTGAAATCTTTATTAAAATCACGTACGACAGAATAAAAATAATCTTCTTGAGGAGTTTTCAATTTAATGCCCAGCATATCACAATCCGGAGGTATTTCAAATGCATATTTTTGTTCCCAACCAAAATTATTAGGAGTAAATTGTAACCACTTTTCAAGTACTTTCTTTTCTGAAGCTTGGTTCACCCGAATTTCGACGCTATGAAATCTTCTCAATTCTTTGTTATCAGATATTGATAACTGACTTAATTTCTGAAAATCCTTTAGACTATTAATTTCCGAAATTAAACTTTGATACTTTTTGTATAAGGGCTCATAATCAGAACTTCTTATTGGTAAGAAAACATACATCCATGATTAACTTAAATTTGCCAGACTCTTCTTTAACGTTTCAATTTTTGCCTCGGCATCGGCTGCCTTCTTCTTTTCGATACCAACGACCTGCTCCGGGGCATTATTCACAAAACGCTCATTGGATAATTTTTTCTGAACCGATTTTAGAAAACCCTCCGTATACTTCAGCTCTTCTTTTATCTTGGCTATTTCCGCATCAATATCAATGTTTCCGGCAATAGGTATAAAGTACTCGTTAGATTTTACACGAAAGGTAAGTGCACCTTCTAGCGGACTATCTATATAAGAAACCTTAGAGACGTTGGTCAGTTTACAGATGACGGCATCCCATTTGGAAGCTACTTTTTCTTGGTTCAATACAGAAAGCTCCAAAGCTTCCTTCATAGGAATATTCTTTTCCTTTCTGATAGTTCTGATTCCGGAAATGACCTCTGCGGCAAAATCAAATTCTGAAATTAAGCTTTTATCGGACTGCGATACCTTGGGCCATTCCGCTACTACTAATGCCTCCTCAGGAGTTCTTACAGCAATATGCTGCCAGACTTCCTCGGTAAGGAAAGGCATAAAGGGATGTAACAGCTTTAAGTTCTGTTCAAAAAGCCGGATTACCGCGTCAAAAGTTGTTTTGTCAATGGGTTGTTGGTAGGCCGGTTTTATGAGTTCTAGCAACCAAGAACTATAATCGTCCCATACCAATTTGTAGATACTCATTAATGCATCGGAAATACGGTATTTGCTAAAATGATCTTCAATTTCAACCAAAGTTTCATTGAACTTTGAAGTGTACCAGTCCAATGCTAATTTAGAGGCCTCAGGCTGTGGCAAATCCGAGATTTCCCATCCCTTTAGCAGGCGAAACCCGTTCCAAATCTTATTGGCAAAATTCTTTCCTTGCTGGCAGAGGTCTTCATCGAACATTAAATCGTTACCAGCGGCCGAACTTAGAAGTAATCCGACCCGAACGCCATCGGCACCGTAATCGCTTATTAGCTTTAAGGCATCTGGAGAGTTGCCAAGGGATTTGGACATTTTTCTTCGCTGCTTATCCCTTACCAATCCGGTAAAATAAACGTTCTCAAAAGGTCGTTCTTCTCGATATTCATACCCTGCAACAATCATCCGTGCTACCCAGAAAAACAGAATATCCGGACCGGTCACCAAATCGTTTGTTGGGTAATAATATTGAATCTCTTCATTCTCGGGCTCTAAAATTCCGCCAAAGACACTAATGGGCCATAACCATGAAGAAAACCAAGTATCTAGTACATCTTCATCCTGGCGTAAATCCGTTTTTTTAATATTTGGATTTTTAGCTTGTGCCAACTTCAACGCCTCATCCTCATTTTCGGCAACTACAAAATCTTCTTGACCGTCACCAAAATAATATGCAGGAATTTGCTGTCCCCACCATAGTTGACGAGAAATATTCCAATCCCGTATATTTTCCATCCAATGGCGGTAGGTATTCTCAAATTTCTTTGGGAAAAGTTTTACTTCCTTGCTGGTCATTACCGCATCCAAAGCTGGTTTTGCCAAGTCTTCCATTCTAAGAAACCACTGATCCGAAAGTTTAGGTTCTATTACCGCTTTGGTTCGCTCAGAAGTACCTACTTTATTAATATGCGTCTCCGTTTTAACCAAGAAGCCTTTTTCTTTGAGTTCTTTAGCGATTTCTTTACGTACTACAAATCTATCCTTTCCTTGGTAGTGCAGTCCAAAACTGTTCAGTGTGGCATCATCATTGAAAATATCTATAGTTTCAAGATTGTGCTTTTCTCCTAAAGACTTATCGTTAATATCATGTGCGGGTGTTACTTTAAGGCATCCCGTTCCAAATTCAATATCAACATACTCGTCCTCGATTATAGGAATGACCCTACCGCAAATGGGTACAACAGCTTTTTTACCTTTCAAATGCTGAAACCTTTCGTCGTTTGGGTTAATACAGATCGCGGTATCACCCAAAATAGTTTCGGGTCTTGTGGTGGCAATGGTCACCTTTTCTTCCGAGCCCTCTAATTGGTATTCCAGATAATAGAGTAATCCCTGCTTTTCCTCATAAATTACTTCTTCGTCAGATAGTGTAGTTTGTGCTTCCGGATCCCAATTAACCATCCTGTGGCCCCTGTATATCTGCCCTTTTTTGTATAAATCGACAAAAACCTTTATTACGGAAGCTGACATATCGTCATCCATAGTGAATTTTGTCCTGTTCCAATCACAGGAACAGCCTAACTTTTTTAATTGGTCTAGAATTACGCCTCCATATTCATCCGTCCAATCCCAAGCATGCTTTAAAAATTCTTCTCGAGATAAGTCCGATTTAGCTATTCCTTCCGCTTTCAATTTGGCAACGACCTTAGCCTCAGTGGCTATTGATGCATGGTCCATGCCGGGCACCCAGCAGGCATTCTTACCCATTAAACGGGCTCTACGGATCAATACGTCTTGGATGGTATTGTTTAACATATGCCCCATATGCAACACCCCTGTAACATTTGGTGGTGGAATAACGATGGTGTAAGGCGTCCTATTATCTGGCGTAGAATGAAAGAAGTTATTTTTCATCCAATAGTTGTACCATCTGTTCTCTACCTCGTGAGGCTCATATTTTGAAGGGATTTCCATTTTTTGGAATAGTTTTTGAATTAAAGGGGTAAGGACTAAAAAACAAAGCCGAAAAGATTTGTTAAATATCGCTTTCAGCTTCTTTTTTACCTAAAATTAAATACGAAACAAAAATAAGTAACGTTAGAGTATAACAAAAGGATTTTGAGGTTGAACTGAAAAGATTTAATTTTGAAATTCGCTCAAAAATTAAAATGATGAAAAAAATAGTACTTTTATTATTTGTTGGTCTAGTCGGATTTACTGCGACAGCACAGGATACGGCCGCCAAAATCGAGTTTAAGACAGAGACCGTTGACTATGGGGAAATAGCAAAAGGTTCTGATGGTGTGCGTGTATTTGAATTTACGAACACGGGAACAGCTCCTCTAATCATTAGCAAGGTAAGTTCTAGTTGTGGTTGTACCATACCTAAAAAGCCCGAAGCTCCTATTTTACCTGGTAAAACTGGTGAAATACAGGTGAAGTACGATACCAACCGTGTAGGTCCTATTAGAAAGGCCATCACCGTAATATCGAACGCTGATACACCTACAAAAGTTTTAAAGATAAAAGGAGAAATTAAAGCTACCGTTAGCGGTAAATAATTTACATCTTTCACATAAAAAATAATAGCCCGGTTCTGCCGGGCTATTTTATTTAAAAAGGTCTTTTAAAACAAAGCTGAAGAGCAGGTCATTGTCCGACCTTTCGATAAGCACTTTAACCCGCTTACCTTGCTTGTCGTTTAACATCTGTAAAACTTCTTGAAGTTTATAACGGTGGATTCTTTTTCCATTCACGGCTAAAATAACATCTCCTTCCTTTAAACCCGCGCTATGTGCTGGGCTACCCGCCCGTATTGCAGAAACTACAATTTCTGGCACAACACTGAGTTTGGTAGCATGTTCCAATAAAATCTTAACATCACCGTACTTCCTTTCGTTACTGAACATAACACCATTGGTATTGGCAATACGTTCGGACACATACCTTACACCGGCATGCTGCAAGTCTATACCACTTATGTTATACCGAAAAGGCTTCTTAAAATTACTATTCTTTTTCAGTGTAATTTTCCTATTCCGATAATCGAAAATGATATTAAAGCGTCTTAAAACTTCTCCTCCTAGACTACCATTCCGATCCCCAAGATTTTTAATAGAACTGAAGGTGACCATATCTGGAAAAGCTGCTTTCGCATCATCCAATTGATAGTTCCCTATCCTTAAGTGGTTGATCCTGGTTCTTTTACCATAAATATCGCCCGCAAGTCCTTTTCCCAAAAAATCTTCATAATATTCTTTAGGAACACTTAAATCTTCATCCTCGAATAACCAAACGGCATCGCTACTTCCGGTGTCCAACAAAAGTTTAACATCAAAACGCTCTTCATTCCTTAAAGCTACCTCTGCCGCCAAATATGCCTTCTTATTAATAATATCAATGGGTAAGGTGTTGGATTTTTTTGTTGATTTATACGTATAATCCTCAGGATCGTAAAATCGGATACTTTTATGGACATAATTGATATCTACCACAAAATCCTTAAAAAGATCATAACCAATAATACCATGAATAGGTACGCCTAAACTAGGAGAAAAATTAATTCCACCATCCATTACAACATACAATTTTTGAGCAAAATTTCTAATGTTTCCGAGGTTAAAAAAATTACCGCTAGAACTAAGTGCACTTATGGGGTCTCCCTCACCGAGACCATTTATGGTGATTTCTGAAACATTTTTAAGTTGAATGGAATCTTGGTCGGCTAGATTAAATAAAATTGGCGTCCCTACACCGGAATCCATAATAAAGGACAATTTTGTTCCGTTGACCTCAATTGGCACGACCATTAAATTATTGATCAACTCAAATTTAATTTTTTCTACCTGCTGTCCCTTCACCATCTCGTAGTTTTGGGAAAAGAAAAGTAGTGGAAAGCACAGAACAAACAATAGCTGTAGCCGCGAAGAATGTGTTGACATCTTATTATCCAATTGATTAACTCTCTTCAAGTTACAATATTTTTCCTTACATCACGGCGTTTTAACAGTTCTGTGGTTACCGGACAAATAAACCTCACTACTATTGTAAGATCCACTATGATTTACCACTTTTGTTAAAAATTAAAGTTTATGCCATCCGTTTCCCAGAAAGGGCGTTCCATGCCAGAGTCGCCCATCAGAAAGCTAGTTCCCTATGCCGAAAATGCAAAGAAAAAAGGAGCTAAGGTCATTCACCTGAATATCGGTCAACCTGATATTAAAACACCGCAGATTGCACTGGACGCTGTAAAGAACAATACGCTTAGCGTTTTGGAATACAGCAGAACGGAAGGCTCGGAAGCATACCGAACCAAGATAGCAGCTTACTACCAGCGAAACGAGATTATGGTTAATGCCAGTGATATTATTGTAACCACAGGTGGTTCCGAAGCTCTTTCCTTCGCTATGGCCTCGATTGCAGATGCCGAGGATGAAATAATTATACCGGAGCCTTTTTACGCCAATTATAATGGGTTTGCAACCGCTGCTGGGGTAAAGGTTGTCCCCGTTGAATCAAAACTTGAAGATAATTTTGCACTTCCTCCTATTGCGGATTTCGAAAAATTGATAACCCCTAAGACCAAAGCGATACTAATCTGCAATCCCGGTAACCCAACGGGTTACCTGTACAGCAAAGAGGAGATTCAAAAACTAGCGGAAATCGTAAAAAAACATGATTTATTTCTTATTGCAGATGAAGTATATAGGGAGTTTACCTATGACAACGCGTCGCACTATTCCATCTTGCAAGAGGAGGGATTGGACGATCATGCCATCATAGTAGATTCCGTTTCAAAGAGATATAGTATGTGTGGGGCAAGAATAGGATTTTTAGTATCAAAAAATAAAGAGGTCATAAAAACGGCCTTAAAATTTGGTCAGGCACGTCTTTCGCCTCCCACCTACGCCCAAATTGCAAGCGAGGCGGCCTTGGAAACTCCGCAAAGCTATTTTGACGATGTTATTGAGGAATATGTCTCCAGAAGGGATTTGTTGATTGCTGAACTAAAGAAATTGAATGGGGTTAAAGTAGCAAAACCAAATGGTGCATTTTATTGTATTGCGGAACTGCCTATAGAAGATGCCGATGATTTTGCACAATGGCTTCTAGAAGATTTTAGGGTAAATAATGAAACGGTCATGGTGGCCCCAGCAGCTGGCTTTTACGCTACACCGGGACTGGGAAAAAATCAAATTAGAATTGCTTACGTTCTAGACCAAGAAAGTCTTAAAAGAGCCGTTCATATTTTAGGAGAGGCTTTAAAAAGTTACATTGGATAATGCAAATCAAAAAAGATTTTTCCTTAAAAAACTTCAACACTTTTGGAATTGACGCCAGGGCACAGTTTTTTGTTGAGGTTACAAGTGTGGAAGAGTTACGTATTGCATTACAATTAGCAGATTATCCAGAAAAATTTATTCTGGGTGGAGGTAGTAATATGCTTCTAGTCAATGACATTAAGGCTTTGGTGATCCATGTGAACATTAAAGGAAAAGAAATTATTTCTGAGAATGCCAATCACGTAAAAATCAAAGTTATGGCCGGTGAAAACTGGCACCAAGTGGTACTTTGGACGCTGGAGCAAGATTTTGGCGGACTAGAAAATATGTCGCTCATACCGGGCAATACAGGTACCGCACCTGTTCAAAATATTGGAGCGTATGGCGTTGAACTTAAGGATACTTTTGTCTCTTGCGAAGCAATGGACCGAAACAATCAGGAAATAAAAGAATTTTCCAAAGAGGACTGTAAATTCGGTTACCGAGAATCCTTTTTCAAATCAGAAGGTAGAGATGCCTTCGTAATTACCGCAGTAACTTTTGAACTGAGCAAAAAAAATCATAAACTGAACACGGGTTATGGCGCTATTGAGGACGAGTTGCAAAAAAGAAATATCCTCAACCCTACTATAAAAGATATTTCCAACGCCGTAATTACCATAAGAAATAGTAAACTACCAGACCCTAAGAAACTGGGGAATAGCGGCAGTTTCTTCAAGAACCCGATCATTACCAAAAGTGAATTTGAACGTTTTATTGAAAAACACTCCGCAGCACCTTTTTACAAAGTTTCCGAATCAGCCTTTAAAATACCGGCAGGTTGGCTTATTGAACAGTGCGGTCTTAAGGGCAAACGCCTTGGCGACGCCGGTGTACACACTAAACAGGCCCTTGTACTGGTAAACTATGACAGTGCCTCCGGAAAAGAAATTCTAGACCTGGCCCATACCATTATCAAGGAAGTATATGCTAGATTTGGAATTAGTATTCAACCTGAAGTTAATATCATAAAATAACCCTCGCAACAGAATTACGAGGGTTATACCAAACCAAACTAACCAAAAACTAAGTGAGCAGTTACCAGCTGATCACTTATGAGATATATATTTTTAGTAAACGCTTCTTTAACAATCAATTTTATAAATTAGCGTTTATCCATATACGAAGAGACAAAGCCGTTTGGATGTTTGTCCTAAAAAACTTTAGGCACATCTTTACATTATGAGTACACTACTTGAAAAACATATCGTTGAATTATTGCAAGAGCGCAATGACAAAGCCATTGCGTTACTATATGATAATTATGGTGATACGTTACTAGGTGTAGCCAATAAAGTAGTTCGGGATCAAGAACTGGCCCAAGATGTGCTCCAAGAGAGTTTCGTGAAAATATGGAAGAAGGCAGACTCCTATGACCCTTCTAAAGCCAAACTATTTACATGGTTGTTCAGAATTACTAGAAACACCGCTATAGATAAACTTAGGAGTGTAAACACAAAATCCGATAAGGAAATCCAAATTGATGTTTCTGACGTATATACCTTAGGTGTAGAAAGTACACGACCAGAATTAATGGACATTCAGGAGAATTTAGAAAAGATTGAAGAAAAGTACCAAATAGTGTTAGAAGCATTATTTTTTCAAGGTATGACGCAACAAGAAGCTAGTGACGAATTGGACATTCCATTAGGAACCATAAAGTCCAGATTAAAGATAGGACTAAGAGAATTAGGCAAGATTTATGGTCCGGCTATGCTAGCACTCTTATTAAATTTAGTACAATGAAAGAAAAAATAAAAGCATTCCTAGAGTCCGACTTACTGGAAAAATACCTTTTAGGGAATACCACGGAGATGGAAACCTTGCGTGTAGAGCAATATATAGCCATGTATCCCGAAGTTAGGAATACATATAACGAGCTTCAGGATAATTTGGAGACCTTTGCGAAATTGCATGCTATAAAGTCTCCAGAGGGACTTAAGGAAAAGATTGTAGCAAGGATTAGGACCGAGAGAAACGGAAGAAAAAAATTCTTCAGATATGCTATTGCGGCAAGTGTGGCGGCAGTAATGTTTGCAAGTGCCTCTTATTTCTTCTACAACCAGAATCAGAATCTGCAAGAAGAAAATACTGTTGTTAGCAATAAAATAAAACTTTTAGAAGCGGACATGAAACAGCAGTTAGAGGATGTTAGGAACCAATTTATTGTGCTTAACAATCCCCAGACAAAAAAATATAATGTAAATGGTAACAGAAAAGCCAAGGAACTAAAAGCTGTTGCCTACATTAACCCTGTAAAGAAGCTTTCTTATATCAACGTAAGCAAACTTCCTAATCTACCAGAGAACCAGTGTTTTCAGATGTGGGCGGAAGTCAACGGGGAAATGTTGAACCTAGGCATAATTCAAGAAGCTGCGAACGGTCAAAATCTAATGGCGCTTCCATATGCTGAAAATGCGGTTAGCTACATCACCATTGAACCCGAAGGTGGAAATCTAAATCCTACCGTAGACAATATAGTTGCGAACATCTCTTACTAGAACCCACATATTAAAGTAATCATAAAGCCCCTGTTCGGGGCTTTATTTTTTTATCTTTGTTAAAAATTTCAGTTTATGAAACTTATTCTTCTCACCATTGGTCTTTTGGCACTTGCATTTTCTGGTATAGCCATAAAATTATGGGCAAAGAAAGACGGGAAATTCGCAGGCACTTGCGCAAGCCAAAGCCCTTTCCTAAATAAGGATGGTGAAGCCTGCGGCATGTGCGGAAAACTTCCCAGTGAGCAGGACTGTAAAAAAGATATTGTAGCCTAAAACCTGGCTATGGCTTAAGCCTACTAAACTCATAATGGCATATTAACATTTTCTGATTGGACAATAAGGAAGTTCTGGACGACATTATCGCGAAAGCAAAAAAAGGCAACCAAATAGCCTTTAGTAAACTTTTAGATGCTTTTTGGAACGATGTCTACGGTTTTCAATTAAAGCGCACAGAGAACGAAAATGACGCCGAAGACATCACCATACAGACATTCTCCAAAGCTTTTGACAAGATTAATACATACGACGACGCTTACGTATTCAAGACTTGGCTCATAGCCATTTCCAAAAACATTCATATAGATCTTGTACGTAAAAGAAAAAGGAGCGTCCTAAATACTAGCGGCAGCGGCGAAGCCATTCGAAAAGTACTGGATAACGCGCCATCCATGGAAGACCGACTTATTCAAGAACAGAATTTAGCGAATCTGCTACGGGACATAAAAAAGCTTAAACCGCATTACCAAGAAGTGATAAACCTAAGGTTCTTCAATGAACTGAGTTATGCCGATATAGCGGACAAACTCAATGAACCCATGAACAATGTTAAAGTAAAATTGTTAAGAGCCAAAAAATTGCTTGCTGAAATTATTAGAAGCAGAAAATAATCTTGATACCGACCAACAAAAAACTTCATTTTTGTTCGAATCAGTCACCCCCCTTCAACCCGCATAGGTACAATTTAGTTCGTATATTTGTACAAAAATTAGGTATGTCCGTAGCAGTAAAAGAAAATGTAGCTCCCCCCAAAGGAAAACCAAAATGGCTAAGGGTAAAACTTCCTACAGGTAAAAAATATACCCAACTAAGAGGGTTGGTGGAAAAGTATGATTTGCACACCATCTGTACTTCTGGAAGTTGCCCCAATATGGGCGAGTGTTGGGGAGAGGGCACAGCTACGTTTATGATACTGGGTAACATATGTACCCGTTCTTGTGGCTTTTGTGGTGTTAAGACCGGAAGACCGGAAGATGTGGATTGGGCAGAACCTGAAAAGGTAGGACGCTCCATTAAAATAATGGGCATAAAACATGCCGTAATCACCTCTGTTGACCGGGACGACCTTAAGGATATGGGATCCATTATTTGGGCTGAAACCGTAAAGGCCATTAGAAGAATGAATCCGGACACGACGCTAGAGACACTCATCCCAGATTTTCAAGGTATAGAAAGACATATAGACCGTATTGTGGCCGTAGCACCAGAAGTGGTTTCCCACAACATGGAGACCGTAAAGAGGCTTACGAGAGAAGTGCGTATACAGGCCAAATACGAACGTAGTCTTGAAGTCTTGCGCTATTTAAAAGCTAGTGGTATCAATAGGACAAAATCTGGTATTATGTTGGGCCTTGGTGAATTAGAGGAAGAAGTAATTGCTACCATGCAAGATTTACGAAAGGCTAATGTGGACATCGTCACCATTGGGCAATATTTACAACCCTCAAAAAAACACTTGCCCGTAAAAGAATTTATTACTCCTGAACAATTTAAGAAATACGAGACAATAGGCTTAGAAATGGGTTTTAGACATGTAGAAAGCGGTGCCTTAGTGCGTTCTTCCTACAAGGCACATAAACATATTCATTAAGATTCGAATACCCGTCAAGTTTAATATTTAAAGCCTTTAGCTGCTTTTAAAGCCTTAATTTTATGCCATGGGAACAGTTAACATAGGTATTAATGGCTTTGGTCGTATAGGCCGTACATTGTTTAGACTCATTCAGCATCACCCTAATCTCAACGTGGTGGCCATTAATGATTTGGCGGATTCCAAAACACTATCACATTTATTGAAATACGATAGCATCCATGGTATCATGAATTCGTCCATCTCTTTTGATGAAGAACACATCATTCTAGAAAAAAAAGCGATAAAACTTACCAATCATAACCACCCCAAAGAGATAAATTGGAGCCATCAAAAGGTTGATATAGTTGTAGAATGTTCGGGTAAATTCAAAACAAGGGAAAGTTTGGACTTTCATTTAAAAAATGGTGCTAAGAAAGTTATATTATCAGTTCCACCTGTGGACGAGGCCATTAAAATGATTGTTTATGGCATTAATGAGAATACCATAACAAAGGAAGATGCAATACTATCAAACGCCTCGTGTACCACGAACAATGCGGCGCCAATGATAAAAGTCATCAATGATCTATGTGGTATAGAACAGGCTTATATTACAACAATTCACTCTTACACGAGCGATCAAAGTTTGCACGATCAACCGCATCGGGATTTAAGGAGGGCCAGAGCGGCATCTCAATCCATAGTTCCTACTACCACGGGAGCAGCTAAGGCCTTAACCCGCATTTTTCCAGATTTAGCAGATGTAATCGGTGGCTGTGGTATCCGGGTTCCTGTCCCTAATGGTTCTTTGACAGATATTACTTTCAATGTAAAAAGGAATATTACTATTAAGGAAATAAATGATACTTTTGAAAAGTCGGCAGAAAACGAATTGAAAAATATATTATATTATACGGAAGACCCTATAGTATCTATTGATATAAACAATAGTTCCCATTCTTGTACGTTTGATTCTCAGATGACGTCCGTAATAGGAAAAATGGTTAAGATTATAGGCTGGTACGATAATGAAACTGGCTACAGCAGTAGAATTATTGACCTGATACATTTTATGAACAACAAAGAATACATTTGAAATTCTCTTCATTACATAAAAGCCTTAGAAATTTTATTTTACTACTGTTACTCACGGTAATGGCAGTCCCGTTTTACGCACAAGATTCCATTCCGTACAAGGATATTTCCCCCTACTTCAACGAAGCTCGAAAATTAAGGAACCAGAATAAGATAGATCAAGCTTTAGAAACTTTGGATAAGGCTTCGGAGGAGGCAGAGAAAAACGAAGATATCAAGTCGCTTATAGACAGTTACCATGAGCTAGCGCTCTTATACCTAAAATTAGAAAAGGAAGCCGACACCCAGTTTTATTGGGATAGAGCTAGTGTACTCCTAAAAGATATTGCCTACCCATATGGAGATGCCATACACAAGTACATAGAGGCTATTTTGCTTTACCGTAGCAATCAGAATTTTCAGGCCCTTTTTATGCTCAATGAGGCCAAACAATTAAATAATGACCGTAATTTTTTCAATAACATTCTCTTGACGGAAGCTCGAGTTTACATGAATTTGGAAAAGTATGAGAGTGCTTCAAAAAATTTAAACTCACTTGTCGTAAATACAGACATCTACGAGAAAGACTACCTATCCACGCAAGCTTATCTTGGACTTGCAGAACTTGGTCTAAGTACCGAAGATTTCGAAGAAAGTGCAAAAAATGGTGAAAATGCATTGGAATTGGCCAATAAGAATGGCTTTTTTATGGAAATCAGAGAAGCTAATGAACTCTTGACAAAAGTATATGAGAAATTAGGACTGTACAATAAGTCCTTAGCGAACAATAGAAATCTGCTTGAAATAAAAGATTCCATATTCAATATTGAAAAGTTGAAACTGGAAGCAAAGACGGCCGATAAAATACGGGATGATTTTAAAACAGAGGAAATCATAAGACAGGAAGATAAAATCCAAGAACTGACCGAGTCTCAAAACAGGTCTGAAATAACAGCAATATTAACCTCAGCCTTCCTTATAATCATAACACTTTTGGCGGTTTCCCTATATCGCAACAACCAGATAAAATTAAAAACAAACGATCTCTTACAAACCAAAAATAAAGAACTTCAGGTTGCTAGGGATGGGGCGGTCCAGGCCATGGAAGCTAAAACCAACTTTTTGTCCACGGTTAGTCATGAGCTTAGAACCCCATTGTATGCGGTAACGGGTCTTACACATTTACTCTTAGAGGAAAATCCATCCGACCATCAAAAAGAACATCTGAAGGCATTAAAATTTTCTGGAGATTATCTTTTGAACTTCATCAACGATATTCTTCACATTAATAAAATTGATGCCAATAAGCTAGAGCCATTGAACATGGAGTTCAATTTGAAAAAGATTATCAATGAAGTAATTGATTCCCTCCAGCAAAGCGCCAAAGCCAACAACACACAAATAATACTGGATTACGACGCGGACATTCCGAGCCACTTGATGAGTGACCCTCTAAAGCTGTCCCAAGTTTTTATGAATCTTATAGGGAACGCTATAAAATTCACCAAAGACGGAGAGGTAACCGTAATTGCCAAACTGCTAAAAAAAGAATACGAGGAGGTAAAAATCTATTTTGAGGTTAAAGATGACGGTATCGGTATTTCCAAAGAAAAACAGCAAAGTATTTTTGAAGGGTTTGAACAGGGCTCTATTCAGATAAACAGGGAATATGGAGGTACTGGTCTTGGCCTTACTATCGTAAAAAGCTTGTTAAAACTGTTCGGTAGTAAAATTCAGCTCAAAAGTAGCCTTGGCGAGGGCAGTTCTTTTTTCTTTGAAGTGGACATGAAGAGCTTGGAAGACCTTGTTGATACCGTTGATTTCGAAATTACACAGAGAGATTACGATTTTAAAGGTCTACATTTAATGATTGTTGAGGACAACAAAATTAACCAGGTTATCACCAAGAAAATGCTTACCAAAAAAGATATCACCAGTGATATTGCCAGCA